>CAZKIB010000387.1:0-2860 GCA_964552425.1 uncultured Anaerolineaceae bacterium
AGTCAGACGCGGGTTCGCCTGCGCAGTCGTGTTGACGGTAGAAGCCCCCGCCTTTGGGCGTGGGGAGTATGTCACCTGTCACCCAATTCTGAGGGGAAACATGATCGACTCCACTCGCGTTTATGATTTCTGGTCAAAAGCAGCGCGCGGCAACCCGCAGCCGGTGTACGCGCAGATGCGACAGGAAGACCCGGTGCATCGCGCCATTGGCCCCCACAGCGGCAAACCTATCTGGATTCTGACCCGTTATGACGACTGCGTGACGTTCCTGAAAGATGGACGTTTCGGTAAGGAATTTCACAAGAATCTGCCGAAACACCTGGCGAATCAGTGGTGGCCGGAACCGTCGCCAGATGACCCCTGGGCAATCATCAACCGCCACCTGCTGGAAATTGACCCGCCGGATCACACCCGGCTGCGCGCGCTGGTGCATAAAGCCTTCACCCCGCGCATGGTCGAAAATCTGCGCCCGCGCATTCACCAGATCGCCGCTGATCTGCTGGATGAAATGGGCGATCATGGCGCGGCGGATCTGATTGGCGCTTTTGCCTTCCCGCTGCCCATTACGGTGATCGCCGAAATGCTCGGTATCCCGCCAGAGGACCGTGAACAGTTCCGCCGCTGGACGAAAATCCTGCTGTTCAGCCCGGACGGTGAGGCCAACCGCGCCGCGCTGATGGAATTCGGCATGTATATGAACCGCATGATTGATGACCGCCACCACCATCCACAGGACGACATCATCACCGCGCTGTTTCATGCCGAGGAGGATGGCGACAAACTCAACCGCATGGAACTGCTGAGCATGTTATTTCTGCTGCTGGTGGCGGGGCACGAAACAACCGTCAACCTGATCGGCAACGGCACGCTGGCGCTGCTTCAGAATCCCGACCAGCTTCAGAAACTGCGCGCTGATCCTGCGCTGATGAAACCGGCTGTTGAGGAGATGCTGCGCTACAACGGCCCGGTGGACATGACCACCAACCGCTGGGCCTTTGAAGACGTGGCAATCGGCGGCACGGTCATTCCACAGGGCAGCCTGGTATGGGCGTCGCTGCTGGCGGCCAACCGCGACCCGGCTCACTTCCCGGACCCTGACAGGTTCGACATCACCCGCGAACCGAACCGGCACATCGCCTTCGGCAGCGGCATTCATTATTGTGTGGGCGCGCCGCTGGCCCGCATGGAAGGGGCCATCGCCCTGGACGCGCTGATCCGGCGTTTACCCCGGCTGGAACTGGCCGTCCCGGTGGAGTCGCTGGAATGGACTACCGGCATGATGATTATTCACGGCATGAACGCCATGCCAGTGCGTTTTTAGAGGTTTTTCAGCTTGTGCCGCCGATTGAAATCGACGGCAAGGTAAGACAAGTCCCGTTGGGACTGGGGCAGCAGAGCCTGAAGCCTCTAAATCAAGGTATTTGAGGTGCTGTACCAGATAGACTGCGCACCGTCCGGCAGGAAAAAGTGCGTAATACACTCTGGATGGAATTTGTAGGGGAGGCACGTCGGCTCCCCATTTTTGTTTTCCTGATCTTTAAGCTGCGGGTTCACTATTTCCGTTCAGGCTCATAACGCAGGGCGACCACACCGCTGCTGAACGTTTTTAACTCCAGCAGTTTGAGGGGAAATTGCCGGGTGACACCCTCAAACAGAGCTTTACCCTGCCCCAGCACTGTGGGGTTGATGTTGACCCTGTATTCGTCAATCAGGTCAAGCTGCATAAAGGTCTGCGCCAGTGTGGTACTGCCCAGAAACCAGATGTCCTTGCCGGGCTGTTGTTTGATTTTGTGGATTTCGTCGGCGATGTGATCCTTAATCAGCACGGTGTTCGTCGCGTTGTTCCATTCGACACGCTCCAGCGTGCGCGAAACCACGATTTTAGTCGCGTTATCCAGCCAGCGGGCATGTTCCAGTTCAGCCGGTGTGCTGGCCGGATTTCCCGGCACGGTCAGCCAGTAGCCGGCCATGCCTTCATACGTCCTGCGCCCCCAGATGACCGCATCCGTCAGGTCGTGCATGGCATGGGCATACTGTTCAAGCTCGCTATCGTAGGCGATCCAGTCCAGTTCGTCGTTGGGACCTGCCGCGAAGCCATCCAGTGACAGATGGATCATCGAAATGATTTTTCGCATGATAAACGCTCCCTGTTTTGTGATTATGTCATGAACAGTTGCAGCATAACACGGCGCAGGGCGCGCTGTCTTGAACAAAATGGACAGGAGGCGATCATCCCGGTCGGATCAACTGGACACCCCGGCGGATCACCACACCGACCAGCGCGGCCCACAGCGGCAGCAGGATGAGAATCCCGCTCATCCCGGCGCGCAGCTCAAACAGCATCACCATGACGAGCGCCAGAAGCTGGCCGGCCAGCACCCGGCGGTAGACCAGCGGCTGCCCGTCAAAATCACCGATAGAAGCAATCTGTGGCGCAGCGCGCAGCACCACCATGATATACAGCAGGCCGACAAGAATAGTCGCCACGCCGAACGGCTCGTCAATGGTGCGGTCCCAGACCGGTATATCAGCCACAAGGCTGACACCGATGGTGGTCCCCAGCGCCAGCGCGGCGTAGATCAGACTGTTGGGCCGGTTGGGACGCGGCAGCGCGGCATCCAGCGCGAAGGCTGCGGCTAACAGCGCGCCCGCCATCCAGAAGCCGTCCAGCCAGATGAGGACCGCGCTCAGCGCAGACAGGCCCACTGCATCCGTCAGACGCGGCGCAACCCCGGTGGTGCGGTTGACCACGCGCAGCGTCCCCGTGACGAGAAAAATCAGCAGAATATGGGCGGTGACGCCGGCCAGCAGCGCCACGACACTCAGCAGTGCCGCGACGAAAGCGCTCAGGTTATGATCC
>CAZKIB010000387.1:2964-3572 GCA_964552425.1 uncultured Anaerolineaceae bacterium
GTGCAGGCCGACCAGCGCGCCCGCCAGGACAGCCAGAATCAGAATATTGCGGTTGGAAGGCACACGCGGGTCCAGTGCGCGGCTGAGGCCCGACGGCACAGGCGGTGATTGGGTGGTGGTGGTTTGCATAGGTCCCCCGTCAACTCAGACGCTTTTCAGCGCATGGGTATCATCCAGCAGCCGTGTTTGATGCAGATTATCATCCGATGAGCGGCGCTTAAGTGTCACGCCGCAGCCATTGTAAAACACCACCGGTGAGCAGGCCAAACACAACCGGCCCCGGCGAACAGATCACCGGCAGGCCGGGCAGGCTGGCCGTCATCATCAGGCAGCCGCACAGACCCCCGGCGATGATATTCCCCGCCAGCCACAAACCCGAACCAGCGGCCCAATCCCGCCACACCAGCGCCGCTTGCAGCCCCCCGAAGATGCCCCCATAGACCGCGCCGACGATAAAATAACCCACCTGCGGCCCGGCCAGCAGGGTGACACCGGACAGATAGGCCGGCAGCACGGCCAGCCCGCCGCCCGCCGCGCTCACCACTGCCCAGCGCGGGTCTGCGTCTTCATGCGCATAGCGCAGCGCCAGCCACTGGGCCGCGCCCACC
>CAZKIB010000388.1:0-2353 GCA_964552425.1 uncultured Anaerolineaceae bacterium
GATGTTTTCCCGCACAGACAACTCTCCAACAATGCCCTCAGCTTTGCGGTCTTCCGGGCAGAGAGCCAACCCCAATTGAACTGCGCGGCGGGGCGAATTCAGCCTTACCTTCTCGCCCTTGATGCGTATCTCTCCGGCGTCGCTGCTGACAATGCCAAAAATCAAAAGGGCGGCCTCGGTTCTGCCAGACCCTAACAATCCCGCCAGGCCGACAATTTCTCCCTTATGAACGTCCAGGTCGAAGGGTTCTAGCATCCCTTTGCGAGCCAGACCCTGAGCCTGTAAGAATGCTTCGCGGTTCACCTGTGGCTCTGCGCCGTTGCTGGCCGCCTCGGTCAGTTCCTCTGTCAGCTCCTTGCCCAGCATTTCGGAGATGAGCTTCACCCTGGGCAGCGTCGCCGTCATGTATTCGCCAACCTTGCAGCCGTTCCGCAGTACTGTGATCCGGTCGGAGATTTCGTAGACCTGATCGAGAAAGTGGGTAATCAGAAGGATGCCAATCCCCTGCTGTTTGAGAGAACGGATTACCTCGAAAAGCAGATTTACCTCCGCTCGATCCAGGCTGGCGGTAGGCTCATCTAGAATGAGCACCTTGGCGGACATATCAACCCCGCGAGCAATTGCCACCAATTGCTGGATCGCTACTGAAAAGGAGGAGAGTGTACGGGCGACATCTATGTTGATGTTGAATTTCTCCAGCAGTTCCTTCGCCTGGCGGTTGGTTGCCTGCATATCCACCAGGCCGAAGCGCATTGGCTGGCGCCCCAGATAGATGTTTTCCGCAACCGACAGCGTAGGAATGAGGTTGATTTCCTGGTAAACGGTGCTGATGCCATACTCCTGGGCATGATGTGGGTCGCGAGGTTCTATTTCCTGGCCGTCCAGCAGAATCGTGCCGGCATCTTTCCGGTACACGCCGGTAATCAGTTTAATAAGTGTGGACTTGCCAGCGCCGTTTTCGCCCAATACAGCGTGAACCTCTCCGGGGTAGAGGTTGAAATCCACAGACGCAAGAGCAGCAACGCTGCCGAATGATTTCGTTAGACCTCTGGTTTGCAGGAGTGGTGCTGCACCCTCTTGTAGACCCGTCATGATGTTTACCTTGTCAAGTTCATTATTGCTCGGGGTAGTCCGGAGACTACCCCGTTGTATAATGTTGGTAAGGTTACCGGCTGGACAGGAACCGGCTCTTGGCAGCCAGGCTGGTAAGGCATGTGCGCTGCCAGGAACCGGCCCGGTCTATCCAGGTAACAGACTTGACCCAGTCGCTCGTGTCAGGAGCCCTGGGTCCTTTTTGCATATTCTTCAGCCGCAGTGTCGGGGAAGTAAATACCACCCGCTACCGGGATCCACCTGGGCAGTTCTTCGCCGTTCAGGTAACGCACGATCGCGTCAAACGCCGGCCCACCCATATAGGGGCTGAGTTCAACGGTTGCGTTGGCGTCACCCTCTGCCATCGCCAGGAAGATATCCGGGATCGCGTCCACCGAAATCGTCAGGATGTCATCAGCCGGGTCAAGTCCCGCCTCTTTGATCGCCTGAGTCGCGCCGATGAGCATGTCGTCGTTGTGCGCCCACACCGCGCAGATCTCAGCGGGATCAACGGCCTTCAGGAAGCTTTCCATCACCTCTTTGCCGCCGGTGCGTGTAAAGTCGCCAGACTGCGACAGGATGATTTGCATATCCGGGAACAGGGCGATGACCTCATTGAAACCCCGCTGGCGGTCCAGCGCGGCGCTCGACCCAACGGTTCCCTGAAGTTCGACGATCTTGCAGTTGCCTGCTGTGGCCTGAACCAGCCATGCGGCGGCCAACCGGCCCTCATGCCCGAAATCAGATGAAACGCGGGGGATGTGAAGCGACTCATCCGCCGTTACGTTGCGGTCAACAATCAGCACCGGGATATCGTTGTCCTTCGCTTCCTGCAGAACCTCATCCCAACCCGTTTCGACAACCGGGGCCAGGATGATGGCATCCACACCCTGCGCGATAAATGACCGCAGCGCGGCAATCTGGTTTTCCTGCCGCTGCTGACCATCGGAAAACAGCAGGTTGATGCCGCGCGCCTCGGCCTCGGCCTTGATGGCCTCCGAGAACGCGGTGCGCCACGCGCTTTCCGAACCAACCTGGGCAAACCCGATAGTAAGCCCTTCACCAGTCACATTCTGAGCAGAGACGATGGGCACGACCAGCGCGAGCAGGACCACGAGAAGCAGACCGTGTTTCAGCAATCGCATTAGATGTATCTCCTTAGAACTAATCGAAACGTGTGTGTGGAGTAGTTTCGCAATCCGTATCTGTCGTCTCGGCCAAAAGTCTGTTTCGCTTAGGATTCGATTATTTGCGCCATTTG
>CAZKIB010000388.1:2395-3277 GCA_964552425.1 uncultured Anaerolineaceae bacterium
GATGATGGCAACGCAGATCAGATACGCAGGGAGCAGCGGGAACGAGCGCTATGGCGCGAGCCAGCCGTCGAGCAGAGGTGTCCAGAGAAAGCGATTTAAGTGAGGGCGTCTTAACAAACATAATTCAGGTGCCCGGTTCAGAATATTATCGGTGAACGTTCACATATTATCTTCTTAAAAAGCCGTTTTTGATCTCATCAACGGCTTGCAGGGTTTCTGTTTATCTGTGAACGTTCACACTTATTATGGCTGCATTTTCATCTGGAGTCAAGTATTTGCCGGCTTCGTGCTTTCACGCACAGTCAGCTTTGGCATGATGACTTTTTGAACGGGAGGTGTGTCTGGATCATCCATCAGCTGCATGAGATATTCAAAGCCTACCGCGCCAAGCTGGATGTAATTGCTGCGCACTGTCGTAAGTGGGGGGATAAAGTATGCGGCCTCTGGAATGTCGTCGAAACCAACTACAGAAACATCCCCAGGCACAGCATATCCGAACTGGTGAAGCGCATACAGCGCCCCCAGCGCCATGCTGTCATTGGCGGCGATGACAGCGGTAAATGAATGCCCCTGTTCCAGAAGACGCCGGGTTGCCTGGTATCCACCCGGTGTCGTCCAATTCCCTTCAACGTGGACCGGCGGCTCAATGCCATAGGACTGGAACACTCGAACACAAGACTTATGCCGTATCTGTGCGCTGTACCAGTTCAAAGGGCCGCTGATCTCACAGAAGCGGGTGTGCCCTAACGAAATGAGATATTCCACAACCTGCTGTGTGCCCGCTTCATCATCAAGCACCACCGATGCCTGGCCCAGGGCTGAGCGCGAATCGATGTGGACCACAGGAATATCCCCACAAATAGCGTGTATCTCTTCCTCGCG
>CAZKIB010000388.1:3317-3566 GCA_964552425.1 uncultured Anaerolineaceae bacterium
CCGCCCAGTCCTTGACGTGCTGCAAAGCTGCGGTCACCTGCTGTTCAGTTTCGGTGACATTGGTGAGAATGACATCGAAGCCGCTGGTTCGTGCGGCCATCTCGACATTGAGGGCGATTTGCACCGGACCATAAAACCAACTGCCGTACAGGATGATAGCGATCGTCCTGGATGATTTCGCTCTCAGCTTGATGGCGGCTTTACTGGGGCGATACCCCAGCGTGTCAATAGCATCCTGAACTTTCTTGC
>CAZKIB010000389.1:0-3542 GCA_964552425.1 uncultured Anaerolineaceae bacterium
GCGGCCAGCTTCTCAGCGGTCGCGGCGGCGAAATCATCCTGCGCAACGAAGCCGGGCAGGTGTTTGTCATCAGCACCGGCAAAGTGCGCGACATCCAGTTCCCTAACCTGCCGGACGGACTGATTACCCGGCCTACCCTGCGCTGGCTGCTGCAAAGCGGCGTGACGGGCAGCGAACAGGTCGAACTGACCTACCTGACCGGCGGCATCAACTGGACAGCAGATTACAACGTGCTGCTGAATGCCGAAAATACGGCGCTTGATCTCAACGGCTGGGTGACGCTGACCAACACCAGCGGCGCAGGCTACACGGACGCGCTGGTCAAGCTGGTGGCCGGGGATGTCAACCGCCTGCCGGAAGAACAGGCCATGTTCCGCGCGGAGATGGATATGGCTGGAGCGGTCATGCCCACTGCCGCGCCGCAGGTGGCCCAGCGGGAGTTTTTTGAGTACCAGCTTTACGAAATCAACCGGCGTGTGTCGGTGGCGGATAACGAAACCAAACAGGTTGAATTTGTCACCGGGACAGAAGTTCCCGCCAACACCTTTTATGTCTACAACAGCAACCCTGGTTTCTACGGCTATTACGGCCCCATCACCGATCAGGGCTATGGCATCACCGGCGTGACCGATATTCAGAACTGGCTGGAATTTTCGACGGGCGAGGAAGATGGCCTGGGCGCGGACCTGCCCGCCGGGCGCATCCGTGTCTATCAGGAAGATGTCGATGGCGCGGCGCTGCTGATTGGCGAGAACAGCATTGACCACACGCCCGAAGGCGAAGAGGTCAAAATTTTCCTCGGCAACGCTTTTGATCTGGTGGGCGAACGCACCCAGACCAACTTCCAGCTTCTCAGCCGCACCGTGCTGGAAGAAACCTATGAGATCAGGCTGCGCAACCGCAAGGAAGATCAGGCCGTCGAGATTCGCGTGCCGGAAACGCTGTTCCGCTGGAGCAACTGGGAAATCCTGAACGCTTCCGACGAATACACCAAAACTGATTCCTCGCACGCCGAATTCCGCGTAATGGTCGAACCGGGTCAGGAGCGCATCATCACCTACACCGTGCGTTACAGTTGGCCGGGCTAGACCGCAGTCACAGTACGAACAGCATATCGTCAGGGGCGATCCACGAGTCGCCCCTGTTCGATTCCGATGTATGAACAACGGTTGATTTACCCTTTGCATGCCGAGATGATGTGAGCGGGTGAATCGAACATAACCGTCCCCTCGGCGGTCACAAAGGGCGTAAGCACGGTTTCGGCTTCTGTGAGCAGCAGGGCAAACTGCCCGTCGTCAAGCTGGTCGGCCAGCACCCAGCCCTTGATGTCGGTGTGAACCCACGCCTCGATAGATGGAAAGCGTGCAGTTCCGCTGTGCGTGCTGATGGTGGCGTCTGGGATACCTGCCTCCGCCATCAGGGACCGCAGTTCAGCTACATCGCCCAGGATGTAGGGTGCGCGCAGGGCATTTGCTATCTGATCTCCAAACAGCCGCTGCAACAGATTGACCATCGCGGTGTAGCCGGGTGAATGTTCCAGCGAAGCCCAGACCGCAATGGCAAGGTGGCCGTTCGGACGCAGCACCCGGACCATCTCCTGAAGCGCGGCGTGGCGATCTTCAAAGAACATTAACCCGAACTGGCTTACCACCGCATCAAATGCGTTGTCCTCAAACGGCAGCGCTTCGGCTTTGCCCTGCCGCCATTCGATCTGCGGCGCTCTTTTCCGCGCCACTGCCAGCATCCCGTCATTCAGATCGAGACCAATGACCGAGCCATCTGGACCCACCCGTTCTGCCGCCTTGCGCGCCAGCACTCCGGTCCCACAGGCAACATCCAGCACATGCTGGCCGGGTCGCAGGTGAGCCGCATCCGCAACCCGATTCGTCCACTCCTGAAATAATGCCGGGATGAAAAATGCCTCATACACCTCGGCGGCGCTGTGATTTAACTGTCCCGTATCTCGATCTGTCATGGCTCTCACTCCTGTTTCAGAACATGTTTCAATCCACCTTATGCTATGATGGAATGATTGACCAGTTCAAAAAATAGACCTGTCAGAGTGAGTGGAAAGGATCAGGGGATGTCGAAGTACGGTCAATACTGCCCGGTAGCCCAGGCACTGGAAATTCTGGGGGACCGCTGGACGCTGCTGATTATCCGCGATATGCTGACCGGGACCCGCCACTTCAACGACTTTCAGCGCGGGCTGCCAGGCATTTCGCGCGGGCTGCTGTCGAACCGGCTGCGACAGTTACAGCAGGCGGGGGTGATCGAGAAGCGACTGAGCGATTCGGGCCGCCAGACTACCGAGTACCACCTGACGGAGGCGGGGCTGGAATTACAGACGGTCATCAATGCCTTACTGGTCTGGGGCGTTAACTGGGCGTTTGGCGATCCCTCACCGGGGCAGCTTGATCCCCTGCTGCTGATGTGGTGGCTGCAAAATCGCGTCCGTGCCGACCAACTGCCGGATGAACGGGTGGTTGTGCAGTTCAGTTTTTATGGCACGGAAGTGTGTACCTACTGGCTGGTGCTGGCGGCTGATGATGTGAGCCTGTGTCTGACCGACCCCGGTTATGAAATCAATCTGCTGGTGACAGCGGACCTGGCGACGTTTTTTAAGGTATGGCTGGGGCGCATGTCCTACGAAACAGCCATCGCTGACTGTGATGTCCAGGTAGATGGCATCCCCCGTTACGTGCGTGCCTTCCCGACCTGGTTTGCCTGGAGTCCGGCAGCAGAGGCAGTCCGCGCTGCCCGGAAATTGAAGAGCGCACCGGTCTGATGCGCTCTCTTGTTTTCCGACCCGCACCTGCCAGCTACACGACGATATTCACCTTCGGTTCCTGACCGTTGCGGCCCGGAATAAAGATGACCTTACGCGCCTGACCGCCGTTCAGGGCACGCTGCGCGCCGCTGCCGGCCAGCGCCAGTTCGATAGCCCGGTCTTCGGTGATGTCCACCGGCACGTCGATGCGATCCACCACCTTTTTGCCGATCTGCACGACCAGCACGGTAGTGTCATCTCTGGCCTTGTCCGCGTCATACTGCGGCCAGGGCTGGTTGTGAATGCTGTAGCCGCAGCCCAGGTGATTGACCCATAATTCCTCGGCAATGTGCGGTGTGAAGGGGGCCATCAGCACCAGCATGGTCTGCACCGCGTCGTTCCACGCTGCCTTGCCGATTTTACCCGCGCGGGCCGCCGGACGCAGGTCGTTCTTCAGTTCCATCAGCGCGGCGATGGCCGTGTTGAAGCTGAACTTTTCCAGACTGTCGCTCACACGGGCGATGGTCTGGTGCAGCTTGCGCTCGACAGCGCGCTCGGTTTCCGCGTCGCCGGTTTCGGCCTGCGGGCCATCCGTCACCACGTCCCAGACTTCGTTCAGCCAGCGCTGCGGGCCTTTGATGCCGTCCGGGTCCCAGGGGCCGCCCTTCTGCCAGTCGAAGGCGAACATCAGGTAAGCGCGCACCGTGTCTGTGCCAAACTCCTGCACCAGTTCGTCGGGGTTGACGACGTTGCCCTTGCTCTTGGACATGCG
>CAZKIB010000390.1:0-3494 GCA_964552425.1 uncultured Anaerolineaceae bacterium
GCCATTCCTGATGGCGAACCTTCGACAGAGCGCCACAGCATTTCCAATCTGAGCGGCGTGCGCAAGTGGACCATCAATGCGGACAAGTGTTTCAAGTTCTGGACGAACCAGGGCACGGACTGCTCGATCTGCATTCGCGTGTGCCCCTATAACCGTGATTTTACGAAGTGGCCCAACCGTCTGTGGCGCAGGCTGGCGGCGACCCGGCTGCGCGGCCTGCTGGTGTGGCTGGATAACAAACGTCAGCACGGCGCGCGCCAGAACCCCGGCGCGTGGTGGGATAAACGGTAGCGCGGAGTGCTGAGCAGAAAACAAAGTTAGCCCGCCAGATGGTAAAATATCCGGCTGCCAGAGATCAAGTCCACTCAGGTGGACTCAAGGAGCATCCGGGGTTCGAGAGTCCGTTTTAACGGACTTGTTTCATAGTAGCCGCGCGGTTTTAACCTGCGGCGCGCAAATCCGTGATCCACTTATTTCGTCCGCCACTGGTCAGGCGTGAAGGGCCAGTTGAGCTGCTCGCATAGGACTTCCCAGCGATCCCACATTTCCGGCAGATACAGGAAAGGGATGAAGCCGAGCTTGAGATAGGTTTTGATGGCCGCCAGCCGCCAGTGTTCGGTGTACAAATGGATATTGCGGTAGCCCGCCGCGATCATGCGCGCCGTAACTGCCGCGACCACCGCCATACCGAGTCCTTTGCCGGCGTGGGCTGGATCACCCGCGACCCAGCCGACTTCGCCACCAAAGGGATGATCGGCGGTGTGGTTGTGCAGGGCCATCGCCGCCGCCACGATTTCGCCGCTGGCATCGTCTATCGCAAAGTACCAGCCATTGGGGATAATGCGCGCGATCCAGGGCTGCAAGCGTTCGTCATCCCACCCCGGCCAGCCCGCGAGCGCCATCACCTCGTAAAAACGCGGCTCATCCCCTGGCTGATAGGTACGCAGCGAGTAGCCAGCCGGTAACTGCGGGACGGGCGGCGCGGCCAGCAGGTGCGGCGGCCAGACCATCTGAAGCTGGGGGTCGGATTCGATCAAGGGGCTTGTCCTCTATAACGGGTAGATGTTGATGCCCAATGCCGTCGCCACCGCCACCAGCAGCGGCGCGATCACCAGCGCCGGCAGGAAGTTCGCCATGCGCGGGCGCTTGATGTCCAGCAGCGTCAGGCCGAGGCCGATCAGCATCAGGCCGCCCACCGCCGTCATTTCGTTAATCATGGGCGTACTCATCACCTCGCCGAGCAGACTGCCGAGCAGGGCCAGCCCACCTTGCAGCACCAGCACGGTGATGATACTGAAGGCCACACCGATGCCGAGTGAAGCGGCGAAGGCCATCCCCGCGAACATATCCAGCACGCTTTTAATCGCCAACTGCTGGAAGCCAATCGGCAGGCCCATGCCATCCTGAATGGAGCCGACAAAGGTCAGCGGGCCGATGCAGAACACCAGACTGGCGGTGACGAACCCGGTGATAAAACGGGCGCGAGCGTCCTGCCCGGCGGCCTCGCCCCCGGCGAAGCGGCTCTGAAGCCAGCCGGCGAAGCGTTCCAGCAAACCGGCCAGGTCCAGCAGTTCGCCGATGATCGCGCCGGTGACGATGCTCAACAGGGGGATAATCACATTGCCGGTCTGCCCGGCGTTGCTGAAGCCGACGAACAGTGTCACGAAGCCCAGCCCGGTGATGACCGACTCCTGAATCTTTTCGGTCAGGCGCTGGCCGATCAGCAGGCCGATAGCTGTGCCGATGGCAACAGTGATGGCGTTGAGTATAGTTCCGCCCAAAGTGGTTTGTCCGTTCTGCTGCGAAATGCGGGCAGAGTTTACCCCTGATACTCGCGGCGCAAAAGAGCGAACAGGCGCAGGTCCCAGAAGCGGCCTTCTTCGTAATACTGTTCGCGCTGCAAACCCTCTGCCTGAAAGCCCAACCGCAGCAGCAGACGGGCGGACGCTTCATTTTCGACGGTGCAGTCGGCCTCGATGCGGTTGAGGTCCATGCGGGTAAAGCCGAATTCAATCACGGCCCGCAGCGCCTCGCTCATGATGCCCTGCCCCCAGTAGGCGCGCGCCAGATCATAACCCACCGACGCGCGGCGGTCCTGCCGGTGCCAGTAATTAAACCCGACCATGCCGATCACCCGGCCCGCGCCCTTCAGCGTGATGCCCCAGCGCAGTTCATCTTCGTGTTTGTAACCATCGCGGATGCTTTCAATCAACCGCCGGGCCTGTTCAATGGTGGTGTAAGGGGAGCCGGTGTTATAGCGCGTGACCTGATAATCGCTGCGAATCTGGAACACCGCCAGCGCGTCATCGGATGTCATCTCGCGCAGGATGAGGCGTTGGGTTTGCAGGGTCGGGAACTTGTCAAAGTCAAACAGGTCGGTCAAGCGAGAGTGTCCTGATGGGAGTCAACGGCTTGTGTGTTCGTCGCGGGTGATTCGCACGCTTTTGCATTATACGTCCTGATAACTGATACGGTATACGGCGTTGGCCGCATCGTCCGAAACCAGCAGCGCGCCGTCTGGCATCACCAGCACATCTACCGGACGGCCCCAGACCGTTCCATCTGGTTGCAGCCAGCCTTCCGCGAAGGTTTCATAGGCCAGCGCCTCATCATTTTCCATACGCACAAGCGCCAGCCGGTAGCCAATCAGTGTGGTGCGATTCCAGGAGCCGTGTTCGGCGATAAAAATCTGATTGTGATAGGTTTCGGGGAACATGTTACCCGTATAGAACTTCATGCCAAGTGGGGCAACGTGCGGCCCCAGGTTAATAGCCGGTGCGCTGAATTCACTACAGGCACGCCCGGCGTTAAAATCGGCATCCTCCAGGAAACCGGCATGGCAGTAAGGAAAGCCGAAATGTAATCCTGCGTCCGGCGCACGGTTGAGTTCATCTGGCGGCAGATCATCACTGACCCAATCCCGCCCGTTATCCGTGAACCACAGGGTTCCGGTTGCCGGGTTCCAGTCGAAACCCACTGTATTGCGAATGCCGCGAGCATAGACTTCGACTCGGCCACCATCGGCCGGGATGCGCGTGAGGATACCGTAGGAGTCGCTTTCCGCACAGATGTTGCACGGCACACCCACCGGCACATACAACATACCGTCCGGTCCAAAGGCAATGTATTTCCAGCCATGATGTGTATCGGTTGGGTAGGCATCGGAGATCACGACTGGTTCTGGCGGATTGTCGAGCCGTGTTTCGATGTCGTCATAGCGCAGAATGCGGTTAATCTCGGCGACATACAGTGCGCCATCGCGGAAGGCGACTCCGTTTGGGGCATTCAGATTCGTGGCGATCAGATGGGTCTGGTCAGCCACCCGGTCACCGTTGGCATCGACCAGCGCGTAGACACTGCCATGGCGCGTGCCGACAAAAACCGTACCGTTTCCGCCCAGCGCCAGTGAGCGCGCTCCGGTCACGTCGGATGCAAACACATCAATGGCAAAGCCTTCTGGCAGGGTGATCGTCTCCAGCGGCAGCGTGATGGTC
>CAZKIB010000391.1:0-3473 GCA_964552425.1 uncultured Anaerolineaceae bacterium
TGTAGTCCCGGATGATGGTTTCCAGCGCCCCGGTATCGAAACGGATTTTGCAATCTTCCAGCCCATGTCGCTCAAGCTGCTTCGGGATCAGAAACTGGGTGGCGATTGCAATTTTTTCCTCTTCGATATATCCCGAAAACTCGATAACTTCGAGCCGATCCAGCAGGGCAGGTGGCAGCGTATCCAGGTCATTGGCGGTGGTAATGAACAGGACTTTCGACAGGTCGAACGCGACTTCCAGATAATGATCGGAAAAGGATGCGTTTTGCTCCGGGTCCAGCACTTCCAGCAGCGAATCCGCCGGGTCCCCCCGAAAATCCATACCGAGTTTGTCGATTTCATCCAGCATGAACACCGGGTTCACTGTGCCAGCTTTTTTCATGGTTTGCACGATCCGACCCGGCAGCGCGCCAATGTACGTGCGCCGGTGTCCCCGGATTTCAGCTTCGTCACGGACACCGCCCAGACTGACACGCACGAATTCACGGCCAAGCGCTTTGGCAATGCTTTTGCCCAATGAGGTTTTGCCTACACCAGGCGGGCCGACAAAGCACAACACCGGGCTGTCCATCTTGCTGCCGGCCAGCTTGCGCACCGCGATATATTCGAGAATGCGATCTTTAATCTTCGGCAGGCCGTAATGCTCGGCATCCAGCACACGCTGAGCGTTTGCCACGTCCAGATTGTCCTCACTGGCACTGGTCCAGGGCAGGCTGGTCAGCCAGTCGATATAGGTGCGGATGATACCGACTTCCGGCGCAATGGGCGGCATAATGGACAGGCGTGAAAGTTCTTTCACAGCCCGTTCGTGAACTTCCGGCGGCAGTTGAGCCTCGATAATCTGCGTGCGAATATCATCCAGTTCCTGCTGGAAAATATCGCCTTCGCCCAGTTCAGACTGGATGATGCGCATCTGTTCACGCAGGTACATTTCCCGCTGGCCGCGCTCCATTTCCATCTGAACCTGCGAACTGATTTCATCCTCAATTTCGAGAACGTTCAGTTCCTTGCTCAGGAGCATCGCCACATGGCTGAGGCGCTCACCGACACTGAGCATTTCCAGCACCTGCTGGCGTTCCTCGGTGCTTAAGGATAAGGTCGATGATACCAGGTCAGACAGCCAGCCGGGGTCTTCGGCATTCATGGCATAGATCAGCACATCTTCCGGGATACTGGCGTTCAGGTCCACTGCGCGCTTGAACATATTCACGACAGCCTTCATCAGCGTCTGCTGTTCAGGAGTCGGCGGTGTGTCTGGTTCTTCGATCAGGCGTGCCTGAGCGATGATGTAGGGTTCCGTCTGGATAAAGCTGACAATTTCAACCCGCTGGCGGCCCTGAGCCAGCATACTGTTGGTTTCATCAGGCATCCGCAGAATGCGACCCAGCGCGATTTCAGTGCCCATTGTGTACAGGTCATCGGGCATCGGGTTGGCAACTGCCGGGTCACGCTGGGCCACGCCGATCACCGTCTGGCGTGCTTCAAGGGCGGCTTCGGCAGCGGCGATGGCGCGCTTGCTTTCGAGAAACAGGGGCGTAACCACCTGCGGATAGATGACCATATTCTGCAACGGCACAACGGGACAGGTGATAAAACCCTGGCTGTCCGGTTGGGTATCAGGGATGCTGTAAAAATCGTTCGTGCCGTTTCGAACTGCCAACGATAGGGACTCCTCATCAGGATGGTGAGCAAAGTGTTCAGGAGTTTACCGCATAGACCCTTCATGGTAAAGCGTCTGGACAGATTGACCGGCTGTGCGCTAGACTCGGCACGAGTGTCGGTCTATCAAGAAGGTCTGAATGCGCGTTCAACTTGTGATTGCGGCTGCGGTGGTGGGCCTGATTGTGGTGCTGCTGATCGGTCAGGCTGTGCTGCAACCGGATTTACCACTTATCACGGAAGCCGGGTTTTCGCTCGATACCATTACCCCGAATGCCGATGGCGAAGACGACGTCACCCTGTTTCGATACAGCCTGTCTCAGAACGCGCATGTATCGCTCACACTTGAAGACGGTGAAGGCGCGGTGTTTACCTTTCGTCACAATGAACCCCGCATCCCGGACGATTATCAGGTGAATTTCAGCGGGGTGGTGGACGGCTATGTGCGCGAGGGCGAAGCCATTGACGGCGATGTGCTGCGCCGGCTAATTCCTGACGGTGAATACACTTGGCGGCTCACAGCGGTGGACATCGAAACGGGTGAATCAGACGAACGCACCGGGACCCTGATGGTGCAGGATGCCGATTCACCGCTGCCGGAAATCAGCACGTTTACGGTCTGGCCGGACGAATTCACGCCCAATCAGGACGGTATTACAGATCGCACCGAAATAAATGTATTTCTTGAGAAACCCGCGGATTTGCAGGTCTATCTGCTTGATGCAGCCGGTGAGCGCATCTTTGTCGCGCCCCGGCAGGAAGGGCGTAAACCCGGTGAAGCGGGCCGCCATCTCTACGATTACGAAGGGGGGGTCGACCTGGGGGCCGATCCACCGCCCGATGGTACATATACAGTCGTTGCGCGCGCGCAGGATGATGAAGGCCAGATTATCGAACGGACCGCGCAGTTGACGATTCGCAATGGTGGCAAACCGCTGGCCGAGATCGTGCCACAAACCGTCGGCGTGGATGTGGTCTTCGCGGTGCAGCCCTATGATGAACGCTATTTCACCTCGGCGGATGAGTCGGGTGATCTGATCGCGATGCCGGCGGATGTGCAGGACAACCGCCTGACCGCGCTGACTGTGCCAGTGGGGGATATGCTCGTTTTTAAGCTCACGGTGGAGAATTACAGTCAGGTTCCGCTGCGTACCACCGGCCCGCAGCCCGGAACCGTGTATCAGCAGACGCAGCGCGCCGCGACCCTGAAAGCCTTTGACGAATCCGGCGCGTGGCGCGTGGGCATTGACTGCACGACAGCCGAGGCAGATTACCCCTGGCGGTGGGCGCTGGGCACGCCGGATGATGTCTACGACGAGATGGACCCTATCAGCGGCAATACCTACAGCTACCTGCCGGCAGGCGCGCGTGTGGTGGTGTGGGGGGCCATTCGCATGACGGAGGTTGAGGCGCGCAACCCCCAGAACTGCTGGGCGGGCCTGATTCATGAGGATGTCGAGGTCAGCCTGCGCAACAGCAATGTCGGCAACCGTGAAGTGGAACTGGTTGATCCTGATGCGGCAGACTAAAGCAGCGCTGGCGATGCGTCTGGGCGGACCGGTCTTTGGTGATTTGAATGACCCCGATTATTGGACTGCTGCGCTCAAGGCTGCCGGTTACAGCGCGGCCTACTGCCCGGTGTCCAGCGATGCGGACAGCCTGACCATCCGCGCCTATGCCGAAGCGGCACGGGCGGCGGACATCGTGATTGCCGAGGTGGGCGCGTGGCGCAACAACCCTATCAGCCCCGATGATAATGTGCGTAAAGCCGGGCTGGAAGGCTGCCAGAAGCAGCTTGCCCTGGCGGATGAGAT
>CAZKIB010000392.1:0-1800 GCA_964552425.1 uncultured Anaerolineaceae bacterium
GTGCTGCTGGCGCTTGGCACGCCGCAGGTGACGGAAACCGATGTGAAACCGGAATGGCGCGAGGCGATGGAGACGCTGGCGGAAAGCGGGCGTCTGGCCTACCGCGCCTTTGTCTATGAAACCGACGGCTTTCTCGATTACTGGTATCAGGCCACGCCCATCAACGAACTGGCCCGCCTGCCGATCAGTTCGCGCCCGGCCAAGCGCAGCAGCCAGGGCGGTTTTGGATCCATCCGCGCCATCCCCTGGGTGTTTTCGTGGATGCAGAGCCGCGCCATCGTGCCAAGCTGGTTCGGGGTCGGCTCCGCGCTGGAACAATTCGAGCAGGCGCGCGGGCTGGACCTGCTGCGCACGATGTATCACGACTGGCCGTTCTTCCATGCGCTGATCGAAAATGTGCAGTTGGACGTGGCGAAGGCCGACATGGGCATCGCCGAACTATACGCCTCGCTGGTGACGGATAAACACACCCGCAGCGCCATTTTCGGGCAGATCAAAGCGGAACACGAACGCACCTGCCGGACACTCTCGGCGGTGCTGGGACAGGCTGAACTGCTGGATAATTCGCCGGTTATCAAGCGCTCGATTGAACGCCGCAACCCGTATGTCGATCCCCTCAATTTCATTCAGGTCGCCCTGCTCCACGACCTGCGCCGTTTGCAGCCCGACACACCGGAGTATGAAGCTGTCATGCGCGCCGTCCTCGCCACCATCAGCGGCATCGCTGCCGGCATGAAAACCACCGGGTAATTTCGCCTGAAAAACAGGCAGGAACAGGCTCAACCGTCGGTGGTTTGGTGTATACTTTATAGGCCGCCGATTGAAATCAACGGCACAAGCGAATTTCGACCTGTACCCCGGCTGACCACGTCTTAACAGTCTCCAGCAGTCACGACACCTCTTCGCTGAGGGTCTGGCGAGCAGTGGCAAGGGCTTCTTCAAGCGAACCGACGATCCTCATGCCGCGGGTGGCGTTGGGGAAAATGCGCTGGAACATCTCCGCCAGCACCTCCATGTAGCGGTTGATTCCGAAAACGATCATCTGCACATTGTTCTTGGCCCGTGACCGCTCGGTATGCTGCCCCACCGTGAGGAACTTCATGGGGAGGGGGCCGCTGGTGGAAAAGTCGAGGATCGACACCACCGGATGGCTGACGCTCTCGATCATCTCCACCGCAGCCCGGTAATTGATGTAATATTCGTCCAGCGTCCAGACGCTATCATACTTGATGATGAGAATGGTCTTTTCGTCATCGTACCAGGCTGATGTCACCGGCATGATCTACCCCCATGAAACAATGGCTTAATCTTTGTGATCCATAGTCCTCAGTTTGGCAAACACCACCGCCAGCAAAATTTCCAGCCCCGGCAGCCCATCAAAAGTCAGTTTTTCGCGCTCGATGACAGGCGCGGTCTGCCCTGGATGATAGACATGCACCGCCCGTGTCTGTGCCCAGGCTTCCCAGACGGTTGCGCCCATCGCCAGATATTTGGCGCGCTTCTGTTCCAGCCGGGCGATTTCGCGTTTGTTGCCAGGGTCAGAAACCACCTCAATCACCAGATCAGGGGGATATTCGCCAGGGATGCACGGCTCGTCAATATAGTGATCGAGCGCGCTGCAATAGGCCACATCCGGCTCCGGGCAGTCATCATCTGCCGCCTGATAACCGGTGGTTTCGCCGGTGAGAATGCCGGGCAGATTGTGGGCCAGCATATGCGATTCAATCAGCGTGCGAAACGTACCCGCCACACCGGAATGCCAGTCTTTGGTCGACACGCGCTTCACCAGCCTGCCCTCTT
>CAZKIB010000392.1:1824-2086 GCA_964552425.1 uncultured Anaerolineaceae bacterium
GGCACTTTCCAGCAGTTCCGATACCCGCCGGTATTCCTCAACCGTAATCCGGGCTTCCTGTAACTTTGTGACCATCCTGTTTACCCTGATTCTACTCTATTCAGGTTATTGTAGCACAAGGACAGCCAGTTTTTTTATCATGCGCAAAATGGCATTACAATCCTGGTCAGGCTGTTTCCAAAAAACGAAAGCGAAGGCCAGACTGTATGCTCACCGAACAGCGCAACCCCAATAGCCTCGGAATCGACCAGCGCCCAACGCT
>CAZKIB010000392.1:2096-3444 GCA_964552425.1 uncultured Anaerolineaceae bacterium
GATATTCTGCATATTATGAATGATGAGGATGCCACCGTCGCCGGCGCGGTGCGGCAGGCGCTCCCGGCCATCGCCCAGGCGGTGGATATGATCGCCGAACGGCTGCGCGGCGGGGGGCGATTGTTCTATACCGGCGCGGGAACCAGCGGACGACTCGGCATTCTGGACGCGGCGGAGTGCGTGCCGACCTTCAGTGTCCCGCCGGACCTCGTACAGGGCATCATCGCCGGGGGAAGCGCCGCCGTGACTCAGCCAGTGGAAGGCGCGGAGGACAGCCCCGAAGCGGGCCGGCTCGACCTGATGGCGCGTAACCTGACCGCCCAGGACGCGGTGGTGGGCATCGCCGCCAGCGGACGCACCCCCTATGTAGTCGGCGCGCTCAACTATGCTCGTGAGACCGGCGCGGGCACAGCAGCGATAAGCTGCAACGCCCCTGCCCCGGTGCTGGATGCCGCCGACATTCCCATTGCCGCGCTGGTCGGGCCGGAAATTCTGACCGGCTCCACACGCCTGAAGGCCGGGACCGCGCAAAAGCTGATTCTCAACATGCTCAGCACCGCGACCATGATAAAACTCGGCAAGGTCTACAATAACCTGATGGTCGATGTGAAGGTCAGCAACGCCAAGCTGGAAGATCGCGCCCGGCGCATCGTGCGGGAAATCACCGGCATCAGCCTGGAAGACGCCGCCGCCCTGCTCGAACAGACGAATCACGAAGTCAAACCGGCCATCGTCATGGCGCTGCTGGGAGTCACTGCTGATGAAGCCCGCGCCCGCCTCAGCGTCGCGAATGGGATACTCGGCGCAGTGATCGGGCACAGACCCTGAGCCAGTTCATCAAACTCCCGGTTGATATGGGACGGGATTTTATCGGTTGACTATGGACTGTAGACCAAAGTAACGCGAGTTCGGGATTAACAGCAGAAATCAGATGATTCACTCAGGACATGTCCCAGATGGAGGCACGATGATTTACCGGATGCGTACTTACCAGGCACTTCCCGAAAATTTGCCGGTTTTCCACCATTTCTTCAATAAGTATCTCTTTCCCGTACAGCAGCGACATGGCGCACGGCTGGTCGGCAGATGGGAAACACAAAATAGTCAGGTGGTCGCCATCTGGGAATATGACTCATTGGAGGCCTATGAGCATATTCAGGCAGCGGTTCACAACGACCCGGATAGTGTGGCAGCACAGGCATATCGTCAATCCTTACCGCCGCTGTTCACCGAGTTTGAGGAAGTATTCATGCGATCCACAGTGGGTGAGAAATCCCGATTACTCACCTTACACAGATGAGCGGCCTGGATGCTGATTCGCTCTTGCCGGACAGTGCGCAGCCTATCC
>CAZKIB010000393.1:0-3434 GCA_964552425.1 uncultured Anaerolineaceae bacterium
CCATCTACGAACCGGAAAATCGGGTCGGCATCGCCGAACGTTCCAACGGTTACTGCTATGTCCAGAGTCTCGATGTCCCGAACATGGTCATGTTCAGCGACATCACCGAAGAAGACGATACGGGCCGGGTGCGCATCATTGAGTCTGCTGTAGAACGCACCATTCGCGCGGTACTCGAAGGTGAAGCCGACTGTATGCTCGCCAACGCCTACGAGATGAAGAAACTGATGCAGAAGAAGGGTCTGACCGGCAAGCTGGTCATCGCCAACCTGCATGAACGCCGCAAGGTTGTGGATATGGATGAGGTTGAATACCTCTACCAGCTTAATATGGTGGATTTGCACACCCCCATCCTGCTTGGCAACATTTACGACCACCGTGCGCCGCAGGATGAACCGGAAATCACGACAGTGGGGCGTGCCATCTTCAACCGCATCCTGCCGGATGATCTCCGTTTCGTGCAGGAAACAATGGGCAAGAAGGGCCTGCAAAACCTGGTGGCCCGTTCCTATCAGAAAATCGGTTCCGAGCGCACCACCGACATCGTGGACGCCATCAAGAATATCGGCTTCCATTACGCAACGATTTCTGGCACGACCATCGCGGTCACGGACCTGACGATCCCTGATGAGCGTACCAAAATTCTCTCGCAGGCAGAATCGGTGGTGGAACGCGCCGAGCGCGACTTCCGCCGGGGTCTGCTCACGGAAGAAGAGCGCTACCAGATCACTATTGATGAATGGACCAACGCAAAGAACCAGCTTCAGGATGTGATCCGCGACACACTCGACCCGTATGGCCCTATCGCAATTATGGCGATTTCGGGTTCTACAAAGGGTGGTTTCGGTCCGATCACGCAGTTGGCCGGTATGCGCGGCCTTATGGCGGACCCGTCCGGACGCATCATCGAAATGCCCATCATGAGTCACTTCCGCATGGGCCTGACGGCGCTGGAATACTTCATTTCAACGCACGGCGCGCGCAAGGGTCTGGCAGATACCGCCCTGCGTACCGCCGATGCGGGCTATCTTACCCGCCGTCTGGTCGATGTCGCTCAGGATGTGATTGTAAACCGCACCGACTGCGGCACGGAACGCGGCCTGTGGATCCGTCGGGCAGACGATATTGCCGGTCAGACACTTTATGAACGCATTATCGGACGTGTGGCGGCCAAAGCGGTTTACAACCCGGATACCGGCGAACTGATTGTCGGACGCAATGAAATGATTGACGAGGATGTCGCCGATGCAATTCAGAATCTCGACATTCCTGAAGTCAGCGTCCGCAGCCCGATGACCTGTGCGCTCATTCATGGCATTTGTGCGCTGTGCTATGGGCGTGATCTGGGACGCGGCGAAATGGTGGAAATCGGTTCTGCGGTGGGCATCGTCGCCGCCCAGTCTATCGGCGAACCCGGCACACAGCTTACCCTGCGTACCTTCCATACTGGCGGTACGGCCCAGGCCAGCGGTGACATCACCAGCGGTCTGCCTCGTGTTGAAGAACTTTTCGAGGCCCGCAAGAAGCCCAAGGGCGAGGCGGTCATCACCGACATTGGCGGCATCGTGCGTCTGAGCCGGCGTGATGGGGTGCGTATCGCAACTGTCATCGACAGCGAAGTGGTCAATGACGAGCAGGCCATCCCTGCCGGTTGGGAAGTGCTGGTCGAAGATGAGCAGGAAATTCGCCAGGGTGATGTGCTGATGCAGTCAGCCGACGGCGAACAGGCCATCGTCGCCAAAATGCACGGCCTGGTGCATGTCGAAAAAGACAAAGTCTACATTCGGTATGAACATCGCCAGGAGATGGAGTACGAAATTCCATCCAGCGCGCGGCTCATGCCAGAAGTGTTCGACGGCGCTAAAGTCACACCCGGCCAGCAGTTGACGGAAGGCGCGAAGAACCCGCATCGTATCCTGCGCATTCTGGGCGAAGAACAGACACAGATTTATCTGCTCACGGAAGTTCAGAAGGTGTACCGCAACCAGGGTGTGAATATCTCTGACAAGCATTTTGAGGTGATGATCCGCAAGATGCTGTCAAAGGTACAGATCACCAAAACCGGCGACGGTGAACTGCTGCCCGGTGAATTGATTGACCGGCTGCAACTGCTCGACATGAACGAACGTCTCATCATGGCGAACAAGGAACCAGCGGCGGGCGTTCCCATCCTGCTGGGTATCACCAAAGCCGCGCTGAGTACCGACAGCTTCCTGTCTGCGTCCAGTTTCCAGCATACCATCAAGGTGCTGGCAGGCGCGGCCATCGAAGGCAAGATTGACCGGTTGTATGGGCTGAAGGAAAATGTCATCATCGGCAAGCTCATCCCGGCAGGCACGGGTTTCCATACCTACCAGGATCGCGAACTGGCTGCGCCGAATATTTCACTCGCAGATCAGGGCGCGCTTGATGCCGACAGTGAAGACTTCGACAGCATGGATGAGGATGACCTCGACAACATCGAAGACAGCGTGAACTACAACGCCTAGTCGTTCACCCTGAATCAGACTGCCTTAGAGGCACGGCATCGCGCTGTGCCTCTATTGATTCTGGGTACGGACCCAGATTTCGCGGGCAATCTGCGCATCGAGTGCCAGCTCGGTTTCATCGACCTGCACGACGTAAGCCAGACTGCGCTGATGAACCGTCACCTCGCACCCCGGAACCAGGCCCAGCGCACTCAGGTAAGCCAGCCGATTGGCCGCGCCAGAGGTTACATCCGTGACTTCTGCCCGCTCACCAACCTGAAGCGCGGTTAATGGCTGCTTCCCCCCACTGTTCCTGACCGGCTGTTTCGGCGAGTCGAACAGCGTCCATAGGCGGCGCAGCATCCTGACCAGACCAGCCTGTTCTTCATCAGGCATCTGATAACCGCAGTTCGGGCAGCAGACGATACTGCAATGTTTGCTCAACGGACATGAAGTATGGCACACCATACCCGTTTTATCGAAGTCATAGCCGCACAGCGGACAGGTGGTCATCATCTTTCAGTATCCTTAAAATGTGATGCCCAGGAACCGGACAAGCATGTTGAGTACGCCGCCCGCAAAGAACGCAAACGGTACGATAAAACCCGTGACAGCGGCTGCAATGCGCCAGCCAAATTCTTTGATAATCATCAGGAAATTTGCCACACACGGGACAAAGAGTGTAATCACCACCAGGCTGACAATGACCTGATTACCGGTCAGCATCCCATCCATCGCCAGCACAAATAATCCCGCCGCACCATAATCCCGCCGCAGGAAGCCGATAAGAAACGCAGCGGTTGCTTCACGCGGCAGACCCAACCAGCCTTCAACCACCGGCGATGCCAGTTGTTCGATCAGGGCCACTTCGTCGAGTTGGGTATATTCGGGCGCGGGAGCCAGGCTGATACTGAGCCCCAGTGCTGCGCCGCGGTGAATGGTCTCGGCAGCGAAGCCCCGCCACGT
>CAZKIB010000394.1:0-3393 GCA_964552425.1 uncultured Anaerolineaceae bacterium
CACAATTCCCGATTCCCACATGGATCTGATGGGCGCGCCGGTCTTCGCCACGATTGTCACCATGATGCCCTCCGGCCAGCCGCAGGCGTCTGTCGTCTGGTGGAGCTATGACGGCAAGCATATCTGGATCAACTCGGCAGACGGGCGGCAGAAAAACAAAAATATGGAGCGCAACCCGCGTGTCACCCTGCTGGCGATTGACCCCAAAGACGCCTACCGCTACATCGAAATTCGCGGGATGGTCGATGAAATTACCAAAGAGGGCTGGCTGGAACACATCAACAGCCTCAGCCTGGCCTACCGGGGCTATGAGGACTACTACAAGAACATGCCGGAAAAACGCGGCGTGGAAACGCGCACTATTTACAAAATCAGGCCGGTCCGGGTGCTGGCGCGGCGCTGATGACACACCACCAGGGGCACAGCGCCATGTGCCCCTGTCCTGTGTGTACGTGGGAGCGCCTAATTCGGTTTGTAAGCCGTGATGCGCGCGCTGTAGATACGCGGCATTCCCGGTTGAATCTCCACCAGTTTGTCAGCGTCAGACTTATCGACCACCTGAATATCGACAAACCCGACTTCGCGCATCATGCCGGTGTACTGACTCACGTCGATTGCGCCGGTCACACATTCCGCCCATCTGGCCCGGTCCGCGCGCAGTTCATCGCTGAAATCGCCCTCGGTGACAATGTCGCTGATGCTGACGCGCCCGCCCGGTTTAAGGACGCGGAAAGCTTCTTTGAACACAGCGGCTTTATCCGGCGAAAGATTGATGACGCAGTTGGACATCAGCACGTCGATGGTGTTATCCACCACCGGCAGCGCCTCGATCTGGCCCCGGCGAAACTCCACATTATTCACCCCCATACGCACCTTGCTGGCGTTGGCCTTCGCCAGCATCTCCGGTGTCATATCCACGCCGATCACATAACCGTTTTCGCCGACCTGCCGCGCCGCCAGAAAACAGTCGATCCCGCCGCCGCTGCCCAGGTCCAGCACGGTTTCGCCGGGACGCAGGCTAGCGATGCTGACCGGGTCCCCGCAGCCGAGTGACAGGCTGGTCACTTCCGCCGGCAGCCCCTCGACCAGCGCAGCATCATACAGCTTCACCTCACTGCATCCACAGTCAGACCCACAGCAGCTTGCCCCGCGTGTTTCAGCGATGCTGCCATAGCGTTCGCGGACGGTTTCGTGAATGACATGATCGGACATGATGAACCCCCATTATATTGACAATTGTCGATATATCAGGTCAAAAAAAAGCGCGACTCACTCGCGCTTTGCCACCGGGATGGCATCCACCGGGACCACCTTTGCGACATAATCCGGCGCGAACGTGCGCACCAACATCCCACAGCAGACAGTCAGATATTCCTGATTCAGGGTGTAAAAGCGCTGGCGGCCTTCCTGACGCACCAGCACCAGGTTGGCGTCTTCCAGCTTCTTGAGGTGATGGCTGACGGTGGGCTGGTTAACTTTGTCTTCCAGCTTGTCGACGACATCATTCACACTCAACCACACACAGCACAGATGCTGCATGATTTCCTGCCGGGTTTCGTCGGCGATGGCTTTGGCGAACTGCACCTGATCGATATTCATAACCTTATTGTATCGACATATATCAATATGTCAAGAGGAAGTGGAGTGCTAGTGCCCAGTGATTAGTGCTAAGGAAACCAGATTCAGTGAATCACGGTTTTTTCCGCGCCGCAGGTTAAAACCGTGCGGCTACTATGCAACAAGTCCGTTAAAACGGACTCGCGAACCCCGGATGCTCCTTGAGTCCACTTGAGTGGACTTGAACTCTGGCAGCCGGATGTTTTAACATCTGGCGTGCGAATGGATAAATTTCGTAATTTCGTGATTCACTGAAATTGACGACGACCATATCACAACGAGCGGTACACCGACCTTTGCCCCATCGTGCAGAAAAGCGAATTGCAGTATCATTCCCGTATGACTCTTGACTCGGCGTTTTACCCCCAGGACCCGGAGCGCAACCGCTTCCTGACCGGCGTGTTCAGCCTGTTTGTCACCGATGTGATCCACTGCTGGTGTACGGACAGCCACGCGCCCTACAGCAGCCTGGGCAAAGCCACGCTGCGCCCGGCAGATGCGGCACGCGGCGCACCGCTGGATTTCGCGTTTCAGGACCGGCGCAAAAAACAGACCTTCGCCGTGATTATGCAGGGTCTGCCCGGCCATGACACGCCTCTGCGGGGGCCGCAGCAGATCATTGAACTGGAAGGCAGCCGCACCTTCGCCGCCTTTCTGGATGCCGCCGCGAACCCGGCCCGCTACACCCTCGCCGCCGGGAGCGCTGAATACCCTGCTGCCGGGGCCATCCTCATCTGGGGCAGCCTGGAGTCCAAAAAAGTGCGGGCGAGTATCCGCAAACACTATCCCTTTGCAGACATTCTCTCAATCGAAGACATGATCCGCAGTCTGCTGGAATGGCAGAACCGCGATTTTCAGATGCTGCTGGACCGCCGCGCCGCATGGTGCTACGACTTCTTCCGGGGCCTGCGCCAGCTTAAATAGCCGCCCAAAGCCGCAGCGATCCCTCCAACTTTAGACCGATGCACCCCGCAGGCAGAACGCTTATCCTTATGTCAGTCAAACATGACAGGGTGAGGGGGAATAATCAATGGGACACGCACAGGCTGTTACAATCATCAATGCGCCGGTGGAAACCGTGTGGAACTGCCTGAATGACATTGACCATACGCCGGAATGGGTGATGGGACTCGAAGACGCCGAGTTGAAAAGCAGCGGCCCCTATGGTGTCGGGACGCTGTATATCGACTACAACAAACTTGGCCCGCTGCCGCAGATCACACCCTGGCGCATCACCGAGTTCGAACCGATGACCCGCCAGACGCATGTGTCGAAATCCACCGTGCTGCCTTCGACCATGAGCCTGAATCTGAACGCGGCCCCGGAAGGCACACAGGTTGAGATGATTGTCGAATATCGCTTCCTGCCGCGCCTCGGCCTGTTCAGCCGCGCTCTGGAAGCTGCGCTGATGAATCGCCTGCTGAACATGGCTCTGAAGCAGAATCTGGCAAGCCTGAACACCTACCTGACGACCAGGCAAAACTCTGTTCAGCAGCCCGCTGGCAGCCAGGCATAGCCCACCCGTGAACAGGGCGCACCGTAACTGAAGGGAATATCTCTGGAACGATGCGCCTTAACATGCAGCGGCTAAAGCGCGTTATGCACTTTCCCTCTGCCGGACAGTGCGCAGCCTATCTCCAAATCCTTTCAGGATTCACACCGCGCCGGGCCAGTCCCAACGGGACTTGGTGCACAAGCTGAAAAGTTCATAACAGCCACCCTGATTGCTAGTTAACCTCAGTTCGGGATAAGAGATGCCTCTCTGAGAGAGACAAG
>CAZKIB010000395.1:0-1542 GCA_964552425.1 uncultured Anaerolineaceae bacterium
AGGTGGCTTTGACTATGTTTACAAACTTATTGAAAATGCCTCGCACGGGCTGCTGAAAGCGATTCGAGAAGAACATGGGTTATGAGCTTACCCGCCGACATCCAACATGCGATTGAATCGCATCTGAACACAGCGGTTGTCAGCAGCCAGTGGATTGGTGGTGGGGACATCAATGAAGCGGCACAGGTCGAAACCGCCTCAGAGAGATTCTTCGTGAAATGGAATCCCCATTCCCCACCCGGCATGTTCACAGCGGAGGCACGGGGTTTAAATCTGCTGGCGTCGGCTGGCACCCTCAAAGTCCCGCAGGTGATTTTGTCTTCAGAGAAGCCTGCATTTCTGGCGCTGGAATGGCTGCCCATTGAGCGCCCAAAGAACCCAACGGTATTTGCGGATCATTTGGGCGAAGGATTAGCAAGGCTGCATCAGAAAACACAGGACAAACACGGTCTTGATCATGACAACTATATCGGGAGGCTGCACCAGTCCAATACCCCGACTCAACGCTGGGCGGCGTTCTATCGTGACCAGCGAATCCGGGTGCAAATGGGGATCGCTCGTCAAAATGGGCGGTTGAATCCTGAAAGGGAGCGGCTGCTGGAAAGACTCTGCGAAAAACTGCCCGGCATTCTGCCCGATGTGTCCCCTTCGCTGCTGCATGGCGATTTATGGGGTGGCAATTATTCCGGTATTACAGGTGATCTTCCCGTCATTTATGACCCGGCAGTATCTTATGGGCACCGGGAGGTCGAAATGGCATTTACCGAGTTGTTTGGCGGTTTTCCGGGGCGTTTTTACGAGGCATACAACGCCGCTTTCCCTCTGGATAAAGGTTACATGGAACGCAAAGCCCTGTATCAACTTTACCCGCTGCTGGTTCATCTCAACCTGTTCGGAGAAGGCTACGGCAGTCATGTGGACAGTATCGCCCGCCGCTATGCCTGAACATACACAACCTGTGTTCAATCCGTTATAATGCGTTTGATGCAGACGGATTGTAACTATGCGGACGCTGATTACAGGCGCTAAAGGTCGGCTTGGAAGCCGACTGGCGGAACTCCTCAACCATTCTCACGAAGTGACGGGCATTGATATTGACAGCGTGGACTTTACCGATTTTCAAGCGATCCGGCAGACGGTAAGGACGCTAAAGCCTGAACTTGTTCTCCATTGTGGTGCTATGACCGCCGTTGATGAATGTGCCTTGAATCCGGATGAAGCCCTTCGAGTGAACGGATACGGCACCAAAAACGTCGCGCTGGCCTGCCTGGAAGTAGATGCGGCCATGCTTTACGTCAGCACCAATGAAGTGTTTGACGGGCGCAACACCGGAGAAATTTCAGAATATGATCCGGTACACCCGATTAATTCCTACGGCTACAGCAAAATGGTTGGGGAACAGGTGGTGCGCGACCATCTGCGGAAGTTTTATATAGTGAGAACGTCATGGTTGTTCGCCCAAGGAGGAAATAACTTTATCCACGCGATTCTGAAACGTGCGCGAGAAGGCCAGCCTCTGCGGGTGGTTGTCAAGGAAGTTGC
>CAZKIB010000395.1:1612-1821 GCA_964552425.1 uncultured Anaerolineaceae bacterium
TTATCATCTGGTGAACGCGGGGCGGGCATCGCGTTGGGCATTTGCGCGAAAAGTCCTTGATTTGGCCGGATTCGAGAGCATTGAGATTGAAAAGATCTCCGCCGCTGAATATGCACGGCCCTCGACCCCGCCGGAATACAGCGTGTTGAAGAACAGCGCCGCCGCCGCGTTGGGGATTACCCTGCGCCCCTGGCAGGACGCTGTTCAAG
>CAZKIB010000395.1:1910-2125 GCA_964552425.1 uncultured Anaerolineaceae bacterium
CACTGTCTTCAACCCTGTCTGGATGCCCTGCGAGCGCAGACCTACCCTGATCGTGAAGTGATTATCGTGGACAACGCCTCACAGGATGGCTCACAGGACTTCATCAGAACGCACTATCCTGAAGTCCGACTCATCGAACTGCCTGAAAATCGCGGCTTCACCGGCGCCTGTAACGCGGGCATGGAAGTGGCTGACGGGGAATTTGTTGCGCTGCT
>CAZKIB010000395.1:2236-2522 GCA_964552425.1 uncultured Anaerolineaceae bacterium
TTCGTGCGGCGGGTGATTTTTACCGTGTAGACGGTCGCCCCGGAAATCGCGGGGTGTGGCAGATAGACGAAGGCCAGTTTAATCGGGCAGAGTATGTTTTTTCGGCGTGCGGCGGTGCGTCTATTTATCGGCGGCGTCTATTGGATGAAGTGGGCCTGCTGGATGACGATTTTTATTTTTCGGTCGAAGATATTGACCTCGGCTGGCGTGCTCAGATCGCTGGGTATCGCTGTGTTTACATCCCGGATGCCCTTGTTTATCATAAGCTGTCTGCGACTGGCGGTGG
>CAZKIB010000395.1:2534-3361 GCA_964552425.1 uncultured Anaerolineaceae bacterium
AACCGCCAGCTATTATGTTGGACGAAACACGCTGTTTGTGCTGATGAAAGATTATCCGAGTGCATTGTGGCGCAAATATGGTCTCCAAATTTTTCGCCAGCAAGTCGGAATCACGATTGATGCGCTGCGGGCATGGCGGGGGGAAGCGGCCCGTGCTCGTTTACGCGGAATGGCAGCCGCGCTGCGCTACCTGCCTAAAATGCTGCGAAAGCGGCGCGTCATTCAGGCCAATCGCCGTGTATCTATTCTATACCTTGAATCCATTTTGACACCAATTCCTGGAGAACCTCGTGCCGATTGATAGCCCCTTTCTCTCGCTGGTTATTCCAGCCTATAACGAAGCCGCCCCAGACCGCCTCCCAAAAAGCTTGCAAGAAGTTGTTGCCTTTGTTGAAAAACAGAATTTCTCCATTGAGGTGGTTATCGTGAACAACAACAGCACTGATGATACGCTAAAAATCGCGGAAGCAGCGGCGGCAAACCATGAATACATCTGTGTCATTTCGGAGACAACCCAGGGGGAAGGCGCGGCGGGCAAGGCCGTCAGCACGCTGGCCGTCGCCAAGCTCCGCGAGCTCGACGCCAAGATCCGCAAGATCGTGCCCAAGGAGGCCGCGGAGAAAGGCGCGGCGGTCAAGGCAGGAATGATGCAGGCGCGGGGAGAGTATTTGTTTATTTGTGATGCTGATTTTTCGATGCCGGTTGAGGAGACGTTGAAATTTATCCCTCCCCAGCTCAGTAATTATGATATTGCGATTGCTTCCCGCGAAGCGCCGGGGGCAAGGCGTGTTGGGGAACCCGAATACCGCCACCTCACCGGGCGAAGA
>CAZKIB010000396.1:0-3324 GCA_964552425.1 uncultured Anaerolineaceae bacterium
CGGGACTGGGGCTGGTCGCCGGTATACGGGGCAGACCAGGCGTTCAATGACTACCTGATCCCTACTATTCGGCAGATTTACCAGCGAAATGAATAGGCATTAGCGACCCGCGATTTGTGCGCTTACACGCGCGTAAAGAGAATACTGACCGAATTCAGCGATGAGCCTGAAGTCAGACTGGATCAGAGTGCGATCATAAATTTGCGTCCAGTCGCTGAATTCATTGGTCAGCAGATAATCCGGGTTAATGACACTGAGCGGGTACACAATATGGAAGTCGCGTTTCTCATGGAACTGCTGTCGGATTGCGGTGTACAGATCGCGCTGGTGTGGGTGGTGATACATCCAGTGGCTGGTTAAGGCATCCACTTCCCATGACCAGCTTTCGATAACCGCATTTTGAGGAACCTGTTCGTCGATAAACTGCGCCATTTGTGACAGGCCGCTGTCCTGTGCCGAGGATTCGATGATAGACAGGTTACTGACCAGTGTGAACACGAGCAGGATAGACACCGCGCCAGTGTTCAGGAGCGTGTGGTGGGCGGGTGCAGGTGTCCATGTTGTGATGGCATCCCAGAAAGTTTTGCCCAGTACCAGCAGACTCAGGACCAGGGTAAAGGTCATGTAACGCGACCAACCCACTGAGAGTAGTACAAACCAGATAGTCGCAATCAGAATTGCCAGCAGAAGGGTCATTTCTGCCCAATGCGTCTCACTCAGGCTGCCGTTTTTACGATAATATGAAACCAGTCGCCATGTCCCGGTTACTGCTGCCAGAGCAGCAATGCCAACAAGAACGAAACCTTGAGTGGTCAGGAAGCGGCCCAGGTTGGGTGTCAGGAAATGCGCTCTTCCGGCTTCAGCAAACGTGATTGCGTATTCGGCCCGCAGTCCAGCAGGCACGGCCAGACGCTGTATCATCAGCCAGATCAGAATGGTGCTTCCTGCCATAAGAACCGGCACGCTTGCACGCACCCATTGTCGCGGGCCTTGCCGGTACTGGCGCAACATAGTGACGATGAATATGGCTGGCATAATGCCCACTGCCAGTTGTATTTTGGCAATCACACCCAGCCCGATCAGCACACCGGCAGCAAGTTCCCAGTGCCAGTTCTTGTGATTCCAACTGTGAAACCACAGCAGCAGCCCGGACATGATGAGGGCGATACCGGGAATTTCGCCAAGTATCTGACGGCTGATGAGCAGATAACTGACATGATCCACCGCCGGGAACGCCAGGATAGCCAGCGCAGCTATCAGACCTGTTTGCTGCCCATACAGGTAGACACCCATACGATAAAGCGCCAGGATACCGAGGATAGAGAAGGCCACAATAACCAACCGCCCCTCATAGACACCTGACCCCATCAGCAGACGGTTGAGGGCCAGTGGAAGAATGACAGTAGGCCCGGTGGAGATACCGGGGTCCAATGGCAAAATGCGATCTGCTTCAATTGTGCCGTAAATGCCCTGTTCCACGAGGGCACGGGCCGCGTGTGTGCTGTATCCCTCGTCAAACCAGGGCTGCGGGAAAATGTCGAGTTTGAACAGCAGGAGTGGCAAAAGCGTAACAAGGATGAGCAGGTAGGGAATGTGTCGCCCTATAGTTTTATTGTCAAACCGTAAGAATTGCTCCATGTCGCATACCTGTTAACAATGGATGAGAGGAATTGGATTGCAGCTTAATTTTGCATCTGCCGGCTTACACAGCCCTAAATTCTTATTTTCTAAACAGCCAGATTAATAGACTGGCTGTTTAGTTTTGTTCAATATTCCGGGTGTGCAGAAAAGGTTATCTTATTGACCTTTTTGAACCTTTATGATACATTTAGAACCACAAATGATAGTATTGACCAGCCCAAACTGATAAATTGGGCCTATAAACCGGATTAGGTTTCGTCGTATAATAAAGAGGTCCGCTGGAGTACCTGAACTCCAGCATTTTGTTGCCTGATTGATGAAGAGGTTTTGCATGGTAGTCATACCGGAATACGATCTTAAGCAGGCGGTCAGTGCTAACCGTTTGCAAGGGCTGCTGCGCATCCTGACAGGTTTCCGGCTGAAATATGTCGGTGCGATGTTCAGCCTGGCGGTGGCGACTGCCGCGAAAACCTCGACGTTTCTGCTGCTGGCCTACTTTGTGGATTCCGTGCTGGCGCACCTGGGCGGACAGCCGGCTGCCGAAAACGCCTCTGACCCGGCTGCGGTGATTGCCTTTGTGGCGATTGGCCTTATCGTGCTGGCGTTGATCGAAGGATTTGGCAGCTTTCAGAGCGGGCGGCTGGCGGCGCGTACTGCCGAAGGCGTGGCGCGCAGGCTGCGTAATTATCTCTACGACCACTTGCAGCGTCTGACCTTCACCTACCATGACCGGATGCAAACCGGTGAACTGCTCCAGCGTTGCACGTCGGATGTTGATGCGATCCGCCGTTTTTTCGCTGAACAGGTTATTGGGGTGAGCCGCATCATCACCTTTTTTGTCATTAATTTGGCGGCGATCATGATTGTCAACGTGCCGCTGGCCTTGTTGTCAGTCATTGCGATTCCAGTGATGGTGATTATGTCGTTCTTCTTCTTCAAGAAAGTGGAGAAGATTTACGAGGCTTTCCAGAATCAGGACGCGGTGCTTTCCACGACCATGCAGGAAAACCTGACAGGCGTGCGTGTGGTCAAAGCATTCGCCCGGCAGGATTACGAGATGGACAAGTTCGACAAAGAGAACTGGAAACGCTTCACACTGGGCCGGCGTATGTTGACGATGATGTCCTTCTATTGGCCTGTGTCCGATACTATCGGTTTTATCCAGCAGGTGGGCGGCCTGATGATCGCTGCGCTGATGGTGATTGACGGGACTATCACGGTGGGTGGGTTTATCGCCTACACTGGGATGGTGACACGCATCATCTGGCCGATGCGTGAGTTAGGCCGTCTGATCGTGCAGATGTCCACCGGTCTGGTGTCCTATGGGCGTGTGATGGAAATTATCCGCGAGGACCGCGAACCGATGGAACAAGGGCTGTGGCCGCAGGGTGAACTGCGCGGCGAGATTGTCTTTGACCGGGTGGGGTTCGAATATGAGGATGAAACCCCCGTACTCAAAGACATCAGCTTCCGCTGCGAACCCGGCCAGACCATCGCGCTGCTGGGGTCTACCGGGTCGGGTAAAACGACGCTGGTGAATCTGCTGCCGCGCTTTTATGAGTACACATCCGGCAGTATTACAGTGGATGGCGTGGAACTCAGGGATTATGCGCGTGGCTACCTGCGTGATCAGATGGGTATGGTCGAACAGGAACCGTTCCTGTTCTCGCGCACGATCGCCGA
>CAZKIB010000397.1:0-3262 GCA_964552425.1 uncultured Anaerolineaceae bacterium
GGGTGAGGGCACAAAGGATGACAAAGGCTCATAACGATTTATGACCAGCCCTCACCTAACTGGAGGAATGCTTCATGGACAGGCTCACAATTGCAGCGCTCGCCACTCAGATCGCAGGTGAGGTCATTTTGCCGGACGACTCAGCTTATGCCGAACTGCACAGCATCTTTAACCAGACCGGCAGCCCGGCCATCATTGTGCGGGCCAAAAGCAATCACGATATTGCGACGGCCATTGAGTTTGCCCAGGATCATCAACTCACGCTGGCGGTGCGCAGCGGGGGTCACGGTCTGACCGGCCTGGCGACCAACAACGGTGGGCTGGTGCTTGACCTTTCGCATCTGAACCAAGTTGAGGTGCTGGACCCGGCGCGGCATCTGGTACGCATTAGGGCCGGGGCCAGGTGGGGCGATGCGGCGGAAGCGCTGGCCGCGCATGGGCTGGCGATTTCGTCCGGCGATACCCGATCAGTAGGCGTCGGCGGCCTGACACTGGGCGGGGGTATCGGCTGGATGGTGCGCAAATATGGCCTCACGATTGACAACCTTGAAGCGGCAGAAATCGTCACCGCAGATGGGGCCACTGTGCGCGCCAGCGCCCATGAGCATCCTGATCTGTTCTGGGCGATTCGCGGCGGCGGCGGCAATTTTGGCGTGGTGACAGCGTTCGATTTCCGGGCGCAGCCTGTCCAATCGGTGATCGGCGGCCTGACTACCTATGCTCTGGCTGAAGCCGAAACGGTGTTAAAGAAGTGGTCAGCTTACATGCGGACTGCGCCGGAGGAACTCAGTTCGACGCTGGTTGTGTTTTCCGGTTTTGGCCCGCAGTTTCCACCCCAGATCATGGTGTATGCGTACTACGCGGGGGACGATGAGGCGGCGGCGCATGAAGCAATCCAGCCGCTGCTCGAACTGGGTACGGTGATGAGCCAGGACATCCAGAAGACACTGTATCACACACTGCTGGAAGAAGCCCCTGTACGGCCTGCCGGTATTCGGATGGTCAGCGAGAGCGGCTTCATCAAGACCCTGAGCGACGAAGCGGTGGCGGCCATTGCCACCCACTTCGGGCAGCCAGGTACACCCATCCTTCAGATTCGCAGCCTCGGCGGCGCAGTCGGGCGCATCCATCCTGACGAGACCGCGTTTGCCCACCGCGATTCCGAGGCAGTCTTCTGGGCGGTGAAGATGGTTCCGGCAGACTCAACGTCTGAAGTGATTGAAAGTGTCCGGCAGGACATATGGCAGTGGCTCAGGCCGTTTGCCAGCGGCACGTACATCAACTTCCTGTCAGATGCCAGCGACTCCAGTGTCGCGGCGGCTTATCCTCCTGCGACTTATGACCGGCTAGCGGCTGTCAAGGCCATTTATGACCCTGACAATGTGTTTAACCAGAACCACAACGTCAGACCAGCAGCCGTCACGCAGGTCTGAGCAATTTATCGCAGCGCCCAACAGCCCGGAGTCTGCTGCTTCGGGCTGTTGGCATTCCTGCGTCCCCCGGATCACCCCCACCGCTGTCCCGAACAGAGGCGGGTATCCGCACAACCGGCAGTCCCACCGCCACACCAGAAACACATTCACCACATTTTAACGCCCCGCCAAAATCCTGCCATCCAGACTGACGACTGCCCTACGCCACCAGCGTGCCCAAACCGTAAGGCAGCCGGCATGGACGCGATTCTCAAGGTCCCATACAATACAATAACAGCAATACGAGTGGAGTCTTACCGGATGCCCGATCAAAACGGACGCGAAGAATATACCGAGCCTGAAGATAATCCCCGTTCCCGCAAGCGGGACGATGATGTGCCTTTTCATCTGCCAATGGTCGGTGAGGAAGCCGACAGGAACGATGATACCGACGACATGCCGGCCATCAAACCCAAACCGCGCGCCCAGGACATCTGGGACCAGCAGCGCGATGGACACAATATGCCGACCATGCCGGTCCCACGCGAACCCGGTTCACCGGACCCGAAACGCACCTTACAGGGCAGCGGCGGGCTGGACCCTAACCCGGACATGCTGCGGGGTAAACAATCGCAGAACACCATGCCGCACCAGCCGGCCCAATCAACCATGGTGAACATGCGCCCGGCCAGCAGCGCACCTCCTCCGCCGCCGCCCAACCAGACTACCTATCAGCGGCCTGCCCCGCAGCCGCCGCGCCCGCCGAGTCAGGTGCAGCGTCCGGCAGTTCTGCCGCCGCGCCCACGCCGCCGCCGGGGTTTTCTGGGGATTCCCGCCGGCTGTCTGGTGCTGGTAATCGGCTTGTTCGCCACCTTCTGCGGGGGCCTGACGGTGCTGACGGTAGGAGCCAGCGCCATTTTCGGCACGCGCATCGAAAGCCAGCTTTCGGCGCGGGTGGCCGAAGTGGACAACTACCAGAATTTTGAGAGTACCTTCTACTATGACCGCAACGGCGTGGAACTGTACGAAGCCTTCAATGAAGGCCGCCGCACGAACATCAGCATCAATAATATTCCGCAGCATCTGATCGACGCGACGCTGGCGATTGAAGACGATAACTTCTACACCAACCCCGGTATTGATGTTCAGGCGACAGTGCGCGCCTTTTTGCAGTATGTGAACCTCGCGGAAGGCTCCACCGGGGGGAGTACGATCACTCAGCAGTTGGTGCGCAACCTGCTGTTCGAGCCGGAATACCGCGCCGAACGCAGCATCCAGCGCAAACTGGAAGAAATCGGCCTGGCGCTGGTGCTGACCAGCCGCAAGAGCAAGGACGAGATTCTCGAACTGTACCTGAACGAAATTTACTATGGCAACCTGGCCTATGGCGCGCAGGCCGCCGCCCGCACGTTCTTCGACAAGGACGTAAGCCAGCTTACTCTGGGTGAAGCCGCGCTGCTGGCCGGTCTGCCACAGGCCCCGGCGAACCTCGACCCGCTTAACCCGGACCCGTCAGTGCAGACCGCTGTGGACCTGCGCTGGCGCACGGTGCTGGATCGCATGGTCACGGAAGGCTTTATCACCGACGCGCAGCGCAACGAAACCCTCCGTCAGGGGCTGGTCCTCAAACAGCCGGACGTGCCCTTCAGAGCGCCGCATTTCACCGTGTTCGCGCAGAACGAACTGGAACAGTTGATGCGCGCCCTGGGCTATGACCCGGAGACGATCACCAAAGGCGGGCTGAAAATTTACACGACGCTGGACCTGCGCATCAACGACATGGCGCAGACCGCTATGGTGAACCAGGTGGATCGCCTGCGCGCAAACAGTGTGTCCAACGGCGCGGTGAT
>CAZKIB010000398.1:0-453 GCA_964552425.1 uncultured Anaerolineaceae bacterium
AAGACCGTGATTGGCGTGGTGCGCGAAGGCCAGTGTGACGAGTGCGGCGCGTGTGATTATGGCCGCCGGGACTGCGATTGGATGGGCCTGATTGCGATGGCCGACCAGATTCGCCCGGAAGCCAAAACGGTGATCGCTGGGCTGAAACGCGCCGGGATCGAACAGGTGGCGATGCTCACCGGCGATAACGCGCGGGTGGCCCAGACGATTGCCCACGAACTCGGTATTGACCGGGTGTATGCCGGTTTAATGCCGGAAGATAAAGTCCGCATCCTGACCGAGATTCAGAATGAAGTCGGCCCGGTGGCGATGGTAGGCGACGGGGTTAACGATGCCCCGGCGATGGCCTCCGCTGCGATTGGCGTGGCGATGGGCGCGGCGGGAACCGATGTGGCGCTGGAAACCGCCGATGTGGTGCTGATGGGCGACAAACTCGAATTGATCGAATACGCC
>CAZKIB010000398.1:486-3260 GCA_964552425.1 uncultured Anaerolineaceae bacterium
CCGGGTCGTCTGGCAGAACATCGCGTTTTCGATTGGCGTGATTATCCTGCTGATTAGCGGCGCGCTGTTCGTCAGTCTGCCGCTGCCGCTGGGCGTGCTGGGGCATGAAGGCAGCACCGTGATTGTCGTCCTCAACGGCCTGATCGTGCTGCTGCTGTGGCCGGAACTCCAGCGCCGCCGCACTGGACGTATCCGTATCTGACTCCTCGGCACGCTTTCAATGGGGTGGTCTGCGCATCACCCCATTTTGATTCCCGTCCCAATCTCCTGAACCCGATTCACGCCTTTTACGTAATGGTCTTTTAAGCAAATAGTTGAGTTTTGTGCTTTCCGAACCTTCCAAAGCGGGTTATGATCGGGCAGCATACGCCGGGAAGGCAGAGACGTTATGGATAATCGCAATCAATTCATCGGCCTGGGGCTGGGCCTGGGGCTGGTGATCGGCCTGTTTATCGGTCTGGCAATGGAAAACATGGCGCTGGGCATTCCCATCGGTGTGGCGCTGGGGGCCGGGCTGGGCATTGCGCTGGCGCAGACGATTGACCGCATCCCCTGATTATGGCTGTGTTTGTGGCGGTGGGCCTGGTCATGAACCACCGCGCCGTCGGGCTTGCCCCTGGGGCTGCTTTGGTGTGGCGCTTTCGAAAGACGCCATACACCGTGACCCGGACGACGCATCCTGAATGAAATTCACACAAAAGGGCGCGTGCAGCGTCCTTTTTAATTTTGCAGCGCAGCCAGCCTGTTATTGGCCTTAAGTGTGACCGGGAGGTTATGCTAAAATTCCTCTTTCGTTGGAATCAGGACAGCGCCTCATGATCGCACTTGAGACGGTTTTGTCAGGCATTGCGATTTTATTGTTTGCCAGTGTGATTGCCAGCAAAATATCGGCCAGGCTGAGTGTTCCCGCGCTCCTATTGTTTCTCTTTATCGGAATGCTGGCCGGCTCTGAGGGGGTTGGAGGTATCTACTTTGATGATCCCCTTGTGGCGCAGTCGCTCGGTGTGGTCGCGCTGATTTTCATTTTGTTCTCAGGCGGTCTTGATACGTCATTTGCGGAAACCCGCGGTGTTCTGACCAGTGGCATTGTGCTGTCCACCATCGGCGTATTCATTACAGCGGGAGTCGTGGCCCTGTTCATCGTTGGGGTGCTTGATTTTTCGCCGGCAGAAGCATTTTTAGTGGGCGCGATCATCGCATCGACAGACGCGGCAGCCGTTTTTTCTGTTCTGCGAACTCAGAAGGTCGGTCTGAAGGGAAAAACCAAACCACTGCTGGAACTGGAATCGGGTAGTAATGACCCGATGGCGATTTTTCTGACTGTTGGCGCCATCGAAATCATTCTGAATCCAGACATGGCGGTTACGGATTTGCTGATTTTCTTCATCCGGCAGATGGCGCTTGGGGTCGGGCTTGGTTACGTTTTTGGACGGCTTACCGGAAGGCTTATCAACCGGCTGCATCTGGAAGCGGACGGCCTCTATTCTGTGTTTACAGTCGCGGTTGTGCTGTTCACTTACGGCCTGACCGCAATGCTGGGGGGCAGCGGATTTCTCGCGGTGTATGTCGTGGGGCTGGTGATGGGAACCCAGAACTTTATCCACAAAAACAGCCTGTCCCGCTTTCATGACGCTCTATCGTGGTTGATGCAGATCATTATGTTCCTGGCGCTTGGGCTGCTGGTTTTTCCATCCCGCCTGCTGCCGATTGCCGGGACAGGGATTCTGGTAGCCTTCATTCTGATTTTTGTTGCGCGCCCGCTCAGTGTGTTCGCGGCGCTCACGTTCTCGAAGTTCGACCTTCGGGACAAGCTCATGATCTCATGGGTTGGATTACGCGGGGCAACCCCGATTGTACTGGCGACCTTTCCGATGCTGGCGGGCATTCCGCAGGCCGACACCATCTTCAATATTGTGTTTTTTGTGGTGCTGGTTTCTGTTCTCCTGCAAGGCTCCACACTCATTCGGGTTGCCCAACTTCTGAAGATCACGACTCCGCTGGCCTCAAAACCGCAGTATCCGTTTGAACTGGTGACGAACCAGGAGATCAAGAACGAACTTGTGGAAATTCCCGTTCCAGCAAATTCGCCGGCTGTCGGTCAACAGATCGTCAACCTGGGACTGCCGGAAGACAGCCTGATCGTACTCATCGCGCGCGGGCAGGAAATCGTCGTTCCGAACGGGAGTACCACCGTTGAAGCGAGCGATACGCTGCTGGTTCTCGCAGATAAACCGGGCCTTCAAAAGATTCAGGCCAGTCTCAGCGGGCGTTCGGATTGATGGGTGCTTTCCAGAAGCGGGCCGGGGCGAAAAACGGGCTGGCAATACCTGCACTTTTCAATTTTGTCCTTAACCGCCGACTATGAGAGAATAAACCTACAGAATAATCAAAGCTTAGGAGATGCTAGTGTGTCTCAAGTATTCATTTCTTATAAACGCGATGAGAAGAGTACAAGTTTTGTAAATCATCTAAGGCAACAACTTGAACGTGCCGGTTTTGATGTCTGGATAGATCAGTCACTGCTGCGACCCGGCCAGTACTGGCTCCAAGAAATTGACAATGCCATCAAGGCTTCTATAGTACTAATCGTTGTTCTGACTCCCGATGCTCACGAGTCGCTATATGTAACCTATGAATGGTCTTTTGCTTTTGGACGAGGTATGGAAGTTATTCCTCTATTACTGGAAGATACAAAACTTCACCGTCGCTTAGAGGATATTCAACCTCAGTTCGGGATAAGAGCTTCGAGCTGAGGCAGGTCAAGAGCCAAAGAC
>CAZKIB010000399.1:0-2916 GCA_964552425.1 uncultured Anaerolineaceae bacterium
GTGTCGTATGCACAATCTGCTCTTTTTGATTATCCTCTTTGTAGTCGCTGTGCTGGTGGGCCGACTTATTCACCCTGGCTATGCGCTGGGCTTTCTGCTGGCTGCCACCATCATGTCGGTTATCTGGAAAAAGGCGGCAGCCGGCTACCGGTCTGCTTATTACACCAAACGCAAGCGCCGGCACATTGTCACCGCCGACGGTGAACGGCTCGAAATTGAATACGCCGACGACGCGGACCTCGATGTCCTGACAGGAAATGCGCATGGTTGAAGCTGACGAAATCCGCAGCCGGGTGGAAAAACATTACAACGCGCGCTCAGAACTGTACATTCACGCGCTCATTTTTGTCATTATCAACGCGGTGTTGTGGGCGTTGTGGGCTTTTCTGAATGGCCCCGGCGGACTGTTTCCGTTCCCGGTGGTGGTAATGGCGGGCTGGGGGTCCGGGCTGGCAGCCCATGCGCTGGAAGTCCGCTCCAAATCTCCCCGTTTTCTGGCGAGTCTGGACCGGGCTGCGGTGAAACAGCTCAACGACCTTTACGGTGACGACTGGCAGACCACTGCCGACTCAGCCGATATTCAGCGCGTGCATGAAACCATTCACAAACGAGCGCGGCAGACCAGCGAACTGAATATTCACGGCGCAGTCTATGCAATCATTAATTTGCTCATGTGGTTTATCTGGAGTATCGTCAACGATGGGGGCCTGTTTCCCTTCCCGCTCATCATCATGGGCTTCTGGGGAGCGGGGCTGGCTGCCCATGCTGCTACGGTCTACTTCGACCCGTCGCGCAGCCTGGATGCCCGCGAACGCGCGGTTCAGGAAGCGCTGGCTGCTGAGGAAGTGATCGTCAAGAAGAAAAAACGCAGCGTTCCATCCGAGATGATCCTGACCGATGATGGAGAACAATTGGAAGTGGTGGAAGATGATTGGGGAAGAGAGGGCCGTTTGCAGGATGAAAAACAGCATCGTACTTTATAACTCTGCCCACCAGATGAATATGGCGGCGCTCCGGCGGCAGCGGCGGATTCTGTTCTCGGTGCATGTCATCGCTTTTGCGCTGTTTTCCGTCTTTCAGGTGCTTCTTTTTCCAATGGATTGGGTCAGTCTCGGTCTGCGCAGCCTGCTGATGGTGACGGTCATCGCCCATTTTTCATGGCTCTTTATGACCTCGGTAGAAGTGGGTGTCGTGGCAGCAGAGTGGATTCCCATTGAAATCACTCCGCCTGCACTCCCCCTGCTGCCAGATGGTAAACCCGCCACACAGCAGCGGTTCAGCCAGCATGATTTCTGGTATCGCTGGCACGACCTGGGTTAGACACCGCAAGCGCTCACATCAATTGAAAACGCCCCACTACCGGGGCGTTTGTTTTGGAGATCAGTCGCTGCCGCTGGCCGAGGCCGCTGCGGGGTTATCGTCGCGCAGGTGATCGAAGCGCCCGGTAAAGCGCGCGAACAGCCACCACAGACCGTACATCACAAAGATCATGCCGTACTCAATGAAGGGGATACGAATCACCTCGTTGATCTGGAAGGGTTCGCGCAACAGCGTGTACGTCACCAGCACACTCAGCAGATAACCGGCGTAGAAGACCATCTTGACCGGGCGCTTGAGACCCAGCCCGTGCATCTGTGTGATGATGAACATGGTCAGGAAGCCGAACAGGAACATATACACCAGATTATTGCCCTGGTTGAGCGCCACCAGCGCCGCATGGGGCAGCACCAGAATTTCCAGCAGAAATTTCCAGCGGTTGTTCAGGTGGGTGCGGGTGAACATCAGCGACCCCTGCACCATAATCAGCAGCACCTGCGCGAAACCGAGCAGATGCCCCCATGTCGGGACCATCGGGTGAAACCAGAAGGTATAGATAACCGCGAAACTGAAGGCGTAACCGTGATACTCGCGCAGCCAGCGGTAAAATTCCTTGCGAAAGTGCAGCTTTCGCCCGAAGAACAACCCGCGCCGCTTGTTTTCCATCGCCAGAATGACGAACAGCATCATAATGACCGCGTACTGCGCTGTCCAACTGGGGATGTCCTGGGCGATGCCATCATAAAAGAAGGCGGTTTGCAGGTAATGCAGCACCACAAACACGCCGTTGATCGCCAGCGCCCAGTAATTGGCGGGCCGCAGCGTATCGCTGTACTTGTCGTAATGCTCACGTGCATACCAGATAGTGAACCAGATCAGCAGTTGGTGCAGCGCAAACCCTACCCAGATGGTGGCGCGGCTCCAGAAGGTCGGATCGGCCAGCTTCCATTCATAAAAAAAGCCGACATCACCGGCAGGCGGCACAGCCAGTTCATAGCGCGTCAGCCATACACCCAGCGCCACAATGCCCAGACACACCAGAATCGTAAACACAATTCCCAGATCAGCGGCGCGCTGACTGCTGAATTCCCGTTTTTGCAGCATAACTTCCCCCAGTGGATGTGAAACAGCGGATTACAATGAGATTATAAACACAGAACCTGCCCATCCGCGCCAGTTTTCATTAAGGTCTCACATGCTGCATAAAATCCATTAAGCATTACAATAGTGAAAGAGACTGCTGCACAGACTGACGAGACCCTTGATGAACGAATCGGTCAAGTTGTATGGGATAACCGCCTGGGAGCGTGATGGGCTGGCGACCTTTGAGATCAGCCGCGCGCGCCTGCTGGATCTGCTGGAAGATTTTTCGCGGCGGGTGTTTGCCGATGAACCCGTTAACCTGATTACCGGGGGCGAGACGGCCCTGTTTGAAGATGTCGCCGCCCTGCGCCCCGATTTGCAGGCCCTGCTGACGGTCTATAACGCTGCCGGGCGCGTGACTGCCGGGGTGTGGTATATCCAGCCAGCCGCCGCGCTGGTCAGCGGGGAAGCGCTGATTCGCAATCTGCTGGCCGCCCGCGCCGATGCTGACCATTT
>CAZKIB010000399.1:2941-3231 GCA_964552425.1 uncultured Anaerolineaceae bacterium
GCATACCGCCTACATGCCGCTGGCCGCGGGGTATCCTGCCCAACTGCCGCAGATTTTGCGCGATTTCGGAATCGACGCGCTGGTCACAGGTAATCAGGGAACGGAAGCCGTTTTTCGGTGGCAGGGGGCCGCTGGCAGCAGCCTGCTGGTGATCAACCTGAAGGCGCTCCAGAACACGATGGATGCTGGCCCTACGCTGCGGGTGCTGCCGTTCGGCGCAGCGGATGCTGAAGCTCAGACCAGTCTGAATGAATATATCGCGGCCCTGCGCGCGGCAGCGGCAGACAGCA
>CAZKIB010000400.1:0-2829 GCA_964552425.1 uncultured Anaerolineaceae bacterium
ATCACATCACGTTGCTGTTTTTGCCAGACCGCGAAACTGAACGTGTTCAGCTTGGAGCAAATATCAAATGGGTGGATGTGAAAGAGCGCGTTACAGTTCCGGCGACAGCGATGGATGTTCCGACTCACACGAGTCTGTACGGAGGCTGTGATTTTGTAACATTGATCAAGGATCCAGCCGCTACCGATTTCATGAACTTCAACCTGCACACGGGCGTACAACGAGGCACCACGCTATATCTCCTTATTCAGCTTTGTAATCCAACTGGCAACGAGTATATCCAGCTGGCTCCAGTCGCTGACCGAACCACCATAGTTGATATGTCTGGCGAGGAGTGGCATTCGACCCTTCGGTTATGCTGTGCCGCTCACCTTATCCCGATTGATACCTCATACTTTGGACAGGCGAAGGAATTTCAGATTGCCCTTATCCCCATTAGCGATGAAGCAAAGCTGGCTTTTCGCAATAAGAGTTTTACTCAGGCTGTAGTGCTGAAAGATCCCTAAACTACCGTGGACTTGTAATAGCATACGGTGCATAAGCGCTGACAACTCACTCGATTTTATCCATTCGGAAAAGGCGAAAGAGCAGAGTAAGCTGGGGTTCTCGGCTAAGAGAACATACCAATTGGGCCAGCACGCTAAGCGCATCGAAGTGACACGTTAACGACACGGTGAAGTCGCTGCCAAAGTGATACTTCGGGTACGTGGTTCACACGGACGTTTCCGCCTTTCCAACCCTCACGAGAGCCGCCCAACACTGCGTGCAGCCGACAACGCTTCGCTGGCGCTCGCGTTGCGGCTGACGCTGACGTTAGCCCGCTAATTCATGGTCTTGATCGGAGTGAATGAGCCCGAATCGCGAGATGACCAAAGCCCAGGTGTGGGCATTTAGGTTGATGGGCGCGTCGCCGGGGGTTTGGTTCTTCGGCTTCTTTCTGTTCCATTTCCTGATTTTGGCCCCCATGACATGGCCATTACAGGATGTGGTCAAAGCGGAAATAGGGACACTGGTGCCGCCGACTCAGGCTCACCTAGAAGAAGTCGGTACGTCTCTGAAAACTGATCGCGCCAGCATTTACTACAGATATGCAACACCCTTGAGTCATGAGCAAGTATTCGATTACTACGAGACAGAGCTCCATAATCGCGGCTGGGTTTTCGTGAGCGAACACGACATCACACTGAAAGCTGTCGGCCGCGATTACTGCAAAGGAAAATACTCGTTATCGCTTGATTACTACGGTATCGGCTACAACTGGAAGTATGAGTTGTGGCTGACTGCAGGAGAATCGAGCGATTGTACCCGCAACGGGGCTGGCTCATTGCTTTCCATCACGGAGCCGCTCCTTTTGCTGGGATGTTCAGTGTCATGGGGCACCTATGCGGTCATCTTGTTTCTGGCAACGTGGCGAATGCCGAAACAAGATTTCAAGCAGTTCATGGCCCAAGTAGCAGGAACGCCTACAGGTATATGGCGCACGCGTATTGGCGCTGCTGTCATCCTTGCAATTTGCGTATCAAGTATGATCGTTAGTGTTTATTTGATCGGCATGTTTGCTTTCCGAAGATAATCCTGTAAGGCAAAAGCATGCTATCCCTACTGAAGGCCACATACGCGGGCTAACAACCGCATGCACCCGACTCGCGCTTCGCGCTCCGCTTCGCTGCGCGCTCGCACGAGCGGGTGATGCGGAACGTTGGGCGTGTTCCTGCTAGAGCATGTACTACTCACACTAAGACACATTGGCACTAACAAGACAATATAGCAAAGAACCTATGTTGTATTGGGGTCCGGAGAGAAAAGATGAAAAAAAGCATTTTCAAATTGCTTGGTGGGGGACTGATGATTGCCCTGTTTGGGGGCGGCGCTTTGATCTATGCCGCCTTTACCCACGACATGCTCATAGCGGAAGCCCGCGTTGCGGCTAGCCGACGGCTTGTAGAGACCACCTGTGGAGTAGTTGAATATGGAGAACAAGGGAAGGGATTTCCAGTGCTTGTGATCCACGGCGCGGGCGGTGGCTATGATCAAGGTTTGCTGATCAGCAACCTGTTCTTCGGTGAAGGTTACAGCACCATTGCTCCCTCACGTTTCGGCTACCTCGGGGGCGGGATCCCCACCGATCCCTCTATTGAAGCCCAGGCAGATGCCTTCGCCTGCTTATTGGATGCGTTAGATGTGGAGCGGACAGTGGTGGTTGGATTCTCGGCGGGTGGGCCTTCAGCGCTCCAGTTTGCTTTGCGCCATCCACAACGGACACAAGCCTTGATCATGATATCTGCTATCAGTTATACCGAACCGCTAAGTGATGAAGACCGTCGTCGCCTAGAGTCGGGCATCAACCGTATCATCGGTTCGGACTTTTTTTACTGGGTGATGGAGAATGTTGCGCCAGGTGAATTTCTGGCGCTGATTGGTGTACCGAGAGACGTTCAGCGCACTATGAGCAGAGAACAAGCCGACATCGCTGCCCTGACTTTGGAGCTCATGCACCCCATGAGCCGCCGCTTCCCCGGCATTCTGCTTGACCAGACGCGACAAATTCCTCGATATTGGTCACTCAATCAGATTTCGGCGCCCACCTATGTCGTTCATGCCCGCGACGATACGCTTGTTCCTTTTTCCAACGGTGAACATAGCGCTACGGAGATTCCCAATGCCGAGTTTCTACCGCTTGAAAATGGCGGTCATCTCCTTATCGGTTGCACAGATGAAATCCGCCGCAACTTGCTGCTTTTCTTACAGGCAACAGGAGTACGATAGATAAGAAATAAATCAACTAAACCATAAATTGAGATGGTTTGCTAGCGCTCTATATGAACATCA
>CAZKIB010000400.1:2932-3225 GCA_964552425.1 uncultured Anaerolineaceae bacterium
GGGCAGCTCCAAAAGCAGTGCATCAATCTATGCAGCGAAAGTCGCATCTTCCCGAGTTACTGGTCGGCTCTTGTGTTACAGGATTGGGCCTCATGGGTTGGGCCTACTACGATCTCACAGCGATCGGCGAGCAGTTTCCTTGGGGAATATGCCTTTGCATGGCGTTCTGGCCGACCCTGGCACTGGCGGCCGTGTCTTTGCTGTTTTGGCTGAGGCACCTCGACCTGCGCGGATCCTTCCTGCCCGTAGCCGCCAACCTCTTGATTGTCGGCGCGTTTTTCGCGTACACACAG
>CAZKIB010000401.1:0-3189 GCA_964552425.1 uncultured Anaerolineaceae bacterium
CTATTTGCATAATGGTGTTTGCGTGAGTGTGAGCGCTCCCATGCAAACCGGAGAGTAAGGTCAGGGCGCGATTTATGTCAGGAGGCCGATTGGGGTCATGGACAGAAAGCAGCTCATCGCTCTGTTTGCTTGCAGCCTGATCGGCTGGACGGTTGCCCAGGGCACGCTGCCCCTCCTGCCGGTGTATGCAGTACGGCTTGGGGCGGACCCGGCGCTGGCAGGAAATTATCTCGCATTGGCCTTCGGGGCGCTGACCGTTGGAACTGTGGCTGCTGGTTGGCTGTCGGACAGGTTTCAGCGCCGCAAAGTTTTACTGGTGATCGCCGGATTGGTCAATATTCCGGCCACATGGCTGATGGGGCAGGTGAATTCTTTCGGGCAGCTTGCTGTGCTGACAGCCATCGTATGGTTTTTTATGGGGATCAGTCTGACAACCATCAGTGTCCTGGCAGGATTGTTTGCCGGGGAAGCTGAGCGTGGCAAGGTTTTTGGCATTCTCGCGATCAACACCAGCCTGGGCGCGCTGATCGGAGGGGCAGTCAGTGGGCCGATTGCCGATCAGTGGGGCTACCCGGCGTGGTTTCTGACGGCTGCCCTTTGCTGGGTGCTTCAGCCGTTGATTACGCTGCTGCTGCGCGACAAAGCAGTAACCGTCGTGAAGCATGAGGGCGAAGCGACCCGCCCTGCGAAGTCTGCGATTGGGACAGCGTTTTACCTCCTGCTTCTGGCGAATATTCTCGCTTTTGCTGCCGGTTTCGTGGCGCTTCTCGGCAGGCCGCTGCTGATGGACAGCCTCGGCTTTGACTCGTCGGCCATTTCGGGTGTGGTCGCGATTGGCGGAGCCATCTCCTTACCTTTTCCGCTCCTGCTTGGCTGGCTGTCGGATCGTGTTGGGCGCTACTGGCTGATCGTGGGCTGTTTCCTGACCGGCGCGGTGGGCCTGGTGGCGCTGGCAGTCTCCCTTTCCTTATGGCATTTCTGGGTATCGACCATCCTGCTGACAGGTGTTGGCGTCAGCCTGGCGATTGGCCCTGCACTGGTAACAGATCTGGTTCCACAGGAGGTGCTGGGTAAAGCGCTGGCGTGGTACGGGTTCGCACCCTCAGCGGGTGGCATTGTAGGTTTTGCACTCACGGGTTATGCGATCCAGAGTTTCGGCATGACCAGCACATTCATTGGCGGGGCAATCCTTACCGTCGTCGCCATTCTGCTGGTAATCCAGATTGAACGTTCCCGACAGAAAGTTCTGGTATAGTAACGGTCAGGATGACGATGTCCGGTGAAGTTTTTTAGATATCCAGATCATGGGTATATTGAAATGATCGGATTTTGTTCCATTATTTTTGAAAGTACCTTGTTTTTAAGAAGAGAACCCCTATGGACATGCAGCATGTAAAGCGAAATTATGGCCTTTCGGGTGGTTTTACCGATGCGGAAGCCGTCGCGCTGGATGACGACCAGATCGAAGCGCGCATGGAATCGCGCTGGTGGTCGCCGAGTATCCCGCGCGCGCAGTTGAAAGCGCTCATGCAGCGCAGTGATGGCCCGGCGCTGGGACATTTCGGCCTGTGGATCGCGCTGCTGGTTATCAGCGGGTATGCCGCCGCGCTGTCCTGGGGGACATGGTGGGCGATCCCCGCGTTTCTGATCTACGGTACGATCTATTCCTCATCGGATGCGCGCTGGCATGAATGTGGGCATGGCACACCCTTCCGCACACGCTGGCTGAACGAAGTCTTTTATCACATCAGTTCCTTCATGACCCTGCGCGAAGCTTACCTGTGGCGCTGGAGCCATGCCCGCCATCACACCCATACGTATATCGTGGGCCGTGACCCGGAAATTCAGGTGCAGCGCCCGGCGGATTTACTCAAAATTGCGATGGACTTTTTTTATCTGCGCAGCGGCCCGCCGGAAGTCTGGCGCATTCTGCGCAATGCCGCCGGGATGCCGGATGCCAACGTGCGCGATTTTGTGCCTGAATCAGAACGCCCCAAAATGTACTGGTCGAGCCGGGTCTATGTGGCGATCATCGCCGGGTTCGCGCTGTGGTCAATTGCGATTGGCAGTTTTCTGCCGATGATGTTTGTCGCCCTTCCGCGCTTCTATGGCGGCTGGCTGCACCAGCTTCTCGGCCTGACGCAGCACGCCGGGTTAGGGGAGGACACCTACGATCACCGCGAAAATACCCGCACGGTCTATGTCAACCCGGTGTTCCGCTACCTGTATATGAACATGAACTATCATCTGGAACACCACTCCACGCCGATGATCCCGTATCACGCGCTGCCCCAATATCATGAAGCCATCAAGGACCAGACTCCGCCGCCCTATAAGAACCTGTGGGAAGTCTATAAAGAGATGATCCCGGCGCTGATTAAACAGGCGACAGAAGACCCGCATTATCACATCAGGCGGCCCATTCCCGCGCCCGTGACAGCCATAGACGAACCCGCCATGAGCGACGTTTCGCAAAGCGCGGTGGAGAACTGGGTCGAAGTCTGCGCGGTGGCCGACCTGGACGAAGACGATGTGATCGGCTTTGAGCATAACGGCCATGCTTACGCGGTGTACCGGCTGGCGGGGGACGCCTTTTACGCCAGCGATGGCCTGTGCACCCACGAGGGCGCGGCCCTGGCCGATGGTCTGGTGATTGACGGCTGCATCGAATGCCCGATGCACAACGGACGCTTCGATATTGTCACCGGAAAAGCCGCGCGCAAGCCGGTTCGCAAGGACATCAGGACCTATCCGGCGGAACAGCGCGGTGATAAAGTCTTTCTGCAAGTCAATCGCTGATACTCACAAAGGACACACTCATGACCGCTGGAAAAATGTGGCCGTCCGAACTGCGGACCTATGAAGACCCGCGCACCGGCGTCGAGGTCAGACAGCTCACCAACTACCGGGCGCACAGCCACCATTACTACTTCACCAACAACGGCTGGTACGCCGGGGAAAGCCGGCTGCTGTTCGCTTCGGATCGGGAGAACAAGACCAACCTGTTCAGCATCGACCTGACAACTTACGACATCACCCAGCTTACCGACCTGACCCCGCTGCCGCTGCCGCGCGAAGTCGAGTTTATGCGCGCCTGCGCCAACCCGGTCAGGGATGAAGCCTATTTCTTCTACGGCTATGACCTGATTGCGCTGGATCTGCATACGCTGGAGCAGCGTGTTCTGCACC
>CAZKIB010000402.1:0-3182 GCA_964552425.1 uncultured Anaerolineaceae bacterium
TAGGTTTTACCCTGCTGCAATCCATCGGCAGCCTGGAAAAGGAAACGGCGGAAGCCCAGCGCATGGCCGAAGAACAGCGGGTCGCCGCGCTGCCGACCATTGCGCCCACCCCCATGCTGCGCATCGAAAATGTCGTGCTGCCGGGCGGCCACACCCCGCCCACGTCACCCAATGGCGCGCAGCCCAATCTCAATGAAATTCCGGCGCATTTGCAGCCGCTGGTCCAGAGCCAGCTTTTCCAGCCGGTTATCAACCGCCCGCCGCAGACGGATGACACCCCGCTGCGGTTGATTATCCCCAAGCTGAACCTGGACCAGACCATCGTTCAGGGCACAGACTGGGAGGCGCTGAAACAGGGGGTCGGCCAGTTGCAGAACGGAGTCACCCCGGCGGCCCAGAAAGGCAACCTGGTTCTTTCCGCCCACAATGATATTTATGGCGAATTATTCCGTTATCTCGACCAGCTTGAAGCAGGAGACCGCTTCCAGGTACAGACCAGCACACAGATTTTCACCTATGTCGTGCGCGGCTGGGAAGTGGTGGAGCCAACCGATGTGCATGTGCTGGAATCCGGCAGTGGCCCTACCGCGACGCTCATCTCCTGTTATCCTTATCAGGTCGACAATAAACGCATCGTGGTTTTTGCGGATCGGGTCGATAGTGTTTAAAGGAACCAGGAATGTCTAAGCGTCGCAGTCGAAAAGCCGTCAACCAACCCAACCTCCCTGCGGAAACGCTGGCCCGCGCGCGGCGGGAAGCCGGTTTAGAGGTCGAAGAAGAACCGGCAGCGGTGGAAGAAGCAGAACCTGAAGTCGTGCTGCAAGTCACCCGCAGCGCCGAATCCCTGCCGGCCGCGAAGCGCAAACGCCGCAAGGAAAAAACGCTCGATCCTTCGCAAATGACTCAGGCCGAGATTTCCGAAGTGCTGGAAAACCCGACCAAAACCGTGACCGAAGAGGACCTGCGCGAACAGTACACCTATGTGCTGGCGGACCTGCGCAGTATGGGGCTGCTGGCCGCCGCGTTGTTTGCCCTGATGATTCTCGCCGCGCAGCTTCTCTAGGGCGCTGGCGATGGACGTTGACCTGCATCGAATTCCCTACTTTGAGGGCGTCGAGGCCGCCGGGCTGGCGGCTGTGGAACGGGCGGCTCACCGGCGCACTTATCAGGCCGGGGCGGTCATTTTCACGGAAGCGGGCGACTGCGCCGGTTTTCATGTGGTGCTGGATGGACTGGTGCGCATTTACCGTGTCAGCAGTGAAGGCCGTCTGCACACCCTCAGCCTGCTGCGCCCATATTCCACGTTTAACGAAGTCTCGGCGGTGGATGGCGGCCCTAACCCCTATAACGCGGTGGCTGCCACCAGTGTCGAAGTGCTGCAAATCGGCCACCGGCAGTGGCTGAGCCTGATGGCGCGGGAACCTGCGCTGATGAGCCATTGTGTCCAGTCGCTGGCGCGCGTCAACCGGGACTATATCGAGCGGCTGGAAGATATGACCTTCCGGTCTATTCCCTCGCGTCTGGCGAAATTGTTCCTGCATGAAAGCACCTATGCCGACCAGATCGCCGAAACGCCTACCGCGCTGACCCAGGAAGAGATCGCCTCGATTCTGGGGACGACCCGTGAAGTGGTGGGCCGGGCGCTGCGCGGTCTGCTGAATGCCGGGCTGCTGGTGAAAAAAGGGCGGCATGTGTACGTCGGGGATCGGGAAGGGCTGGAATGCCTGGCGGAAACCAACGCCATGCCGGTTCATGATATTGCGCGCGGGTGAATTAACCGGGGTTAAATCATGACTTCCGCTGGATAATGGAGCGGGAAAAGCGAGTTAAACTCAATTTTCAGAATCCAACAAAAGTACCAGACACTCCGGCTAAATCGGGTTACATTGAGTGCAATGAGACAAACTCGGCAGCATTGGACCAAGGAGCAATTGGTATGACACACATTATCACCAGCCTGTGCCTGCGCGATGGCGCGTGCGTGGAAGTTTGCCCGGTAGAATGTATCGTCCCCGGCCAGCCCGAAGACGAATGGCCCTGGTATTTTATCGACCCGGATACCTGCATCGACTGCGGTGCCTGTATCCCCGAATGCCCGTATGAAGCCATCTTCATCGAGGAAGAAGTGCCTTCTGAATATGTGGTCGATGGCAATCAGGAAATTCTGCCGTTCGATACCAAGCAGCGCTACACCCCGGCATCCGGTACGGTGATTGACCTGACCAAGGACATTCAGCCCAATTACGATTTCTTCTCCGAAGGTCCCGGCTACGACGCGCTCGGCTAAACACCCGGATTATCCCTCTCAACTCCCCTGGTATGCGCCGGGGGAGTTTTGATTCCGGCGACACGGCATACCCCATGCTGGCCGGCGCCGGTTAATGATGCGGGCATGGGCCAGGTGATGCTGGCAAGCGGGGCACAGGCGGTGTACTATTTGACGAATTCAAAGCATACAGGAGAGAAACAGATGCCCGTTCCAGACGTAGGCCAGCGTGCCCCGGACTTTGAAGTTCTGGCTGATAATGGCGAAACGGTAAAATTATCGGATTATCTCGGCCAGCGCGTCGTGCTGTATTTTTACCCGAAAGCGGATACCCCTGGCTGTACGATGCAGTCCTGCGCCTACCGCGATAACTACGGCGCGTTTGCGTCGAAAAATGCGGTCATTCTGGGGGCCAGCCCGGACACGGTGGAAGAACAGGCGGCCTTCAAGGTGAAATACAATCTGCCCTTTACCCTGCTGGCAGACCATGACCGCCGCATCGCCGACGCTTACGGTATCTGGCAGACGTATACCCGCAAACGCGGCGAAATCACCGAAGAAATCACCGGCATCCGGCGGTCCAGCTTCATTATCAACGAAGCCGGGATCATCAGCGGCGTGTTTATCGGCGTGGACCCGGCCAACAACACCCAGGAAATGCTCGAAAAGCTTTAACGGCTGTTACCGTGATTGCCAGTTGTCGGTTCGCTGTCGCCGGGCGTTCAAAACACCCGGCTAACCCGGTCTGGAAGTCCCCTGAAGGGGACTACAAGGGGCCAGAACGGTCTTCCCAGCCTGCTTTAGCGGGCTTCCGGCTTTCTGGCAGACGGAGGCTTTGAGCCTCTGGATGCGAAAAGCGTAACTAACCTCAGTTCGGGATAAGAGCTTCGAGCTGAGGCAGGTCAAGAGCCAAAGA
>CAZKIB010000403.1:0-912 GCA_964552425.1 uncultured Anaerolineaceae bacterium
TCCATGCACGCAGTTTTTTCAGCCGGCAACGGCGAGGTGGAAATTTATGAGTTCCTCGTCCCGATGGAGTGGCACAAGCGAAAAATGAAAGACCTTTTCGCAGGCAAGGAATGCATCCCGATAGCGATAACTCGCGCAGGTCGGGCCATGCTGCCAGATCCAGAGTTTGTCTTCGAAGAGGGGGATGTACTGTACGTCAGCGCGTCGCTTGCCGGCATCAAAGAGCTGCGCGCCTGCCTGATCAAACCGACCAAGGTGGAGGAGTGAGATGTTTGTACTCATTGCAGGCGGTGGACGGACAGCGGCCCAGCTCGCGCGGATTCTTATTTCGCAAAATCATGAAGTCAGTTTGATCGATAACCGAGCGGATGTGCTGGCGCGAATTCACAAGGAGTTACCAACGGAAGTGATCTGCGAAGGCAATCCGATCGACCCGCTGATTTTGGAACAGGCCGGGGCTTGTAAAGCCGATGTTCTGGCGGCGTGCACAACAGAGGATGAGGTTAATCTGGCAATTTGCTATTACGCGCGAAACCGCTTTAATGTGCCGAGGATTATTGCCCGGATCAACAATCCCCGCAACGCCTGGCTTTTTGATAAGAAATTCCATGTGGATGTCGCAGTGAATCAAGCCGCGATCATGGCGTCGATCATTGAAGAGGAAATGTCCCTCGGCGATATGATGACCCTGCTCAAACTGCGCCGTGGGAATTATTCTCTGGTTGAGGAAAAGATCCCCCCGGATGCGCCCGCGGTTGGCAGGCAGATCAAGGACCTGGCTTTTCCAGAGCGGTGCGTAATCGCTGCGATCATCCGCCACGGCGAGGTGATTGTTCCCCGTGGGATCACCGCCTTCGAAGTCGGCGATGAAGTCCTTGCCGTAACGGATCACGAGGGCGCCGTTCAGCTGGC
>CAZKIB010000403.1:939-1243 GCA_964552425.1 uncultured Anaerolineaceae bacterium
TTACCGGCCAGAAGCCAAACCACCAGCGCCAGAGCTGATCTATTCGAGGTTTGACCGTATCACCAGCTTGCGGTATAATAACGCCTTGCAACCACCCTATGGTTATCATCTGTGCGCTGCGGAAATGACTGAGCCCAACCTGGCGCCTGCCAATCGAAGGTTGGTTTGGCGATTTGCGCAGAACACAGTGGATCACATTATCATTGAAAGGAATATGTGATGCCCAAACGGACATACCAACCCAAGATTCGCCGCCGTCTCCGCGTGCACGGATTTCGCGCGCGGATGGCGACCGCTGACGGGC
>CAZKIB010000403.1:1363-1570 GCA_964552425.1 uncultured Anaerolineaceae bacterium
CCGTCTTCCCGCCAGGGAAATCGTCACGGACGGGTACATGTGTGAAACGAGAATTCCGGCTGCGGAGTGCGGCAGATTTCGCCAGGGTGCGGGAACAAGGACAGGCTTATACGCACCCGCTGTTGGTGTTAATTGCCTTACCCAATCCGGATGGAAAAACGCGTATCGGGATTTCGGCAGGCCGTTCGGTCGGCAAAGCCGTCGAGC
>CAZKIB010000403.1:1623-2894 GCA_964552425.1 uncultured Anaerolineaceae bacterium
ATCCGATCCGGCTGGGATGTGATTTTCATTTCGCGTTCAGCCATCCGCAAAGCAGAATTTTCGCAGATTCAGGCCGGCATCCAGTCGGTGTTAGACCGGGCTGGATTGCTGCTGCAAGAGAGTGAAATGAGCAATGATCGAGCATGATTATTCGGACGAGCCGCGCTTGCGGGATTTACCGTTTAATCTGCGCACAGCCGCGCGCTGGATCCTTCTCGCCCTTATCCGCCTGTATCAGAAACTCGTCTCACCAACCCTGCCGTCTAATACCTGCCGATTTTACCCTACCTGCTCCCATTACGGCTACCAGGCGATTTACAAACACGGCGCCCTTAAAGGAACGTTCATGGCGTTGTGGCGCGTTTTACGCTGCAACCCGTTCAACGAAGGCGGTTATGATCCGGTTCCCTGAGATGAAGGTATCGACAGGTGCATACTTCTCGAAACAGACAGGCACAAAATGAAATTTAAGAAAATCAACACAGTCCTCCTTGTAGTGCTCGCCGCTCTCATGCTTACCGCCTGCACGGGGCAACTTAGCGGCACCAGCTGGCCAGGCATTTCCACATCAGGCGATATCATCTATGTGGCTTATCTGAACCAGATATACGCAGTCCGCTCCCAGGATGGCAGCTTGATCTGGCGGTACCCGGATAAAGCCGGGCGAGAAACCTTTTTCGCTGCCCCAATGATTGCTGACGGTCACCTGATCGCAGGAGATTATCAGAACACCCTGATCAGCCTGGATCCTGCAAGCGGGGTGCTGCAATGGTCATTTACACAGGCGAAAGGCAAGTGGATCGCCAGCCCGCTGGTTGTGGATGGAAAGATCCTCGCTCCGAACGGAGATGCGACCCTTTACGCTCTGGACCTGAACGGAAACTTGCTTTGGCAATACGCAACTGAAGAAGCGCTCTGGTCGCGCCCGGTCAGCGACGGCCAGAAGGGCTTCCAGGCGTCGATGGATCATCACATCTATGCTCTTGACCTGGATACGGGCGCGGAGATCTGGTCGGTGGACCTGGGCGGAGCAGTCCTCTACTCGCCAACTCTGGCAGATGAGGGAGTACTATACATCTCTTCTCTTAAGCGCAACCTGGTTGCGCTTAGCACAGAGGACGGCAGTATCCTCTGGGAGCGGAATTTCGAAAACGACCTCTGGACCCAGCCCGCGCTGGCCGATGGCAAGCTGTATTTTGGCGACATTGCCGGAAAGGTCTATGCAATTTCTGCGGCAGACGGCGTCGATGTCTGGTCGCAGTCGCTAAACG
>CAZKIB010000403.1:2923-3174 GCA_964552425.1 uncultured Anaerolineaceae bacterium
GCCGGTTATTGGCCGCCCGACCGAGATCGCTGACGGCATCGTCTTTCCGACCGAAAACGGCAGCCTGTCTGCGCTCAGCTTCAGCGGAGAGCGGCTGTGGTCGCGAACGTTCGAAGGGAAAATCTATACCGGACCGACGCCAATCGGCGACATGCTCGCTGTGGGAATCGCCCAGGGGAAAGAATTTCTGAAACTGATCAACGCCAGCACCGGACAGGATGTCTGGTCGTTTGTAGCCCCTAAATAAGAAG
>CAZKIB010000404.1:0-3164 GCA_964552425.1 uncultured Anaerolineaceae bacterium
TGTGTGGCAAACACACCGCTTCACAAGCTCCCTGCTTTAGCGGGGAGTCATTGACCCGGCATCTAATCTACGCTTTACAATATAGCATATTTCGCTTAAAATAGAAAGCGTTAATTTCAGACGAAAGGGCCACGATGGGATATTTTCACCCCCCGGATTCCTCTGGTTTTGAACAGGCATACGAAGATGCCTTTCCGCCTTCGCCCGCCCCCAAGCACCCCCTGCTCGAACTGGAATGGCGCGAACACAACTGGACGCCGCCCGGCAAAACCGAGCCGCTGACCAGCCACCGGGCCGATGCCACGCGCTGGTTTCCGGCGCTCCCCCGTTGGGAGGACTGCGGGATGCTGTTCGCGGTGCAAATCACCCGCTGGCCCCAAACCTATCATGTGGATTTACTGGTGGAAAAACCCACATGGCGCGCCCTGAGCGTGCGCAAGGTTGCCAAACACGCTTTTGAAGCCTACTGCATGGATGAAGCGTGGATGAACGGGCTGCGCGAGGATGTGCTGCTGTTCGCGCAGCGCGTGCTGGAAGCCACGCAAGCGCAGCGCCAGCCGGAGGAACCGCGTGCCGGGCTGCCGCCGATGCAGCCGGCGGATTGGTCGATCATTCGCCCCGGTATGACAGTGGCGGTGGTGGGGTCACGCATTCACTTTTGGGATGACCCGGACACCGCAGCAGCGTGGGTGGAGCAGATCGTTGCCCGCCTGCCGCAATGCGTCATCCTCAGCGGCGGCGCGAACGGCGTGGATACGTGGGCCGCAGACGCAGCGGAAGGGCGCGATTTGCCCACGCGCATCCTCCGCCCGGATTGGGCCGCGCACGGGCAGCGGGCCGGGTTCCTGCGCAACCAGCAGATCGTCAATGAGGCGGATGTGGTGATCGCTTTCCACGTCGCGGGCAGTAAAGGTACTCAGGACACGATTGACAAAGCCCGCGACAAGGGGATTCCGGTCATCGTTAACCCGGCGCTGGTCGATTCGACCAACGAACAGAGCCGCGATTGGGAGTGGCAGGAGGGCAGCAGCCCGCATACAGACTGGATTGATGACGTATGAACGCGCTGGAACGGCTGGAACAGGAATACGAAGACGTAAACCGGGCGCTGGAAGCTGCTGCCGCACCATATCGCCAGCGCCTCGCGGAACTCAAAGCGCAAATGGATGTGTTGCGCATCGCGGCTTTGCAGGAACGGATGGGGGAACCGGTGTTGAGCGCCGGACAGCCTATCCGCATCACTCGCGATTTTATTGCCTCATGGAAACGCAATTATGCTAACACCGCCGATGTGGACTGCCCCTACAACGCCGAAACCACCATTGTCGAAATTTTACCGAAAGGGAGCGTGGTGGTGAAACTTGTGTCGTATGGGGTAACGTCCCGGCCTTACGGCATGGTACAGGCCATGCGCCAAGCGTGGCTGGAACAGGAAGCAGCACGGGTGCGTCTTGAATTTGGGGAAGAAGGCGACGAATGATCGTTGGCGTATTGTACGAAGACCGAGCCGCCGGGCGCTGGAAAGTGGCTTATCGCCAACATGGGCATACTGTTTACATCGAGCGTTACAGCCGGGAAGGGGCAATCAGCGCCTTTTACCGGGCCATTCCGAATGGGGTATTGATGGAGGGTAAAGGGTGAATAAGCAATTCAAACTCATCGACGGGGTGAAGGTCAACAAAAAAATTGAATGGTGCGACTACACATGGAATCCAATTGCGGGCTGTTTTCACGGCTGCGAATGGAACATGCCGGACGGCCAAACCGCCAACTGCTATGCCGAAGACGTGGCGGAAGGGATTGCCGCTTCGCAGTACCCGGAGGGATTTGAGTATCATTATTGGCATCCCAATCGGTTAGGAGAACCGTTTACCGTCAGCCTCCCCAGCAAAATTTTTGTCGGCTCAATGGCGGATGTGTTCGGACATTGGGTTCCTGAAAAACAAATCGAACTGTTGATGAGCCAATGCGCCGCCAGCCCGGTGCATACGTTCCAGTTTCTTACCAAAAACCCGGTTCGTATTAAAACGCTCATCGAAGCCGGGCTGGTCATCCCCAAAAACTGCTGGATTGGGGCCAGTTTGCCGCCGGATAAAATGTGGGGCAAATCACTGTCGGAAAATCAGAAACGCGCCATGTTCGCCCGTACCCTGAAGACTCTCGCCGCGCTGCCCGGCGATTTCATCCGCTGGCTGTCGATTGAGCCGCTGTCGTGGGATGCCGCGCCTATTTTGGAGCCGCACGTCACTGGTATTCAGTGGATAGTGATTGGCGCGGCAAGTACCGGCAGCACCTATCACCAACCGGAACAGGCGTGGATAGAACGGCTGCACGATCTGGCTGACCGCCACCACATACCCGTATTCCACAAAGGCAATTTAACCTACACCCCGCACCGGGAGGACTTTCCGAAATGATACCGGATTACAAGTACCTGCAAATCGTGGCGAAAAGCGGGCGGGAGCGTCCGGTGCTGTCTTGGGCGCACCGCAGCCTGATCGACAGCGCTCCCGTATACTGGACAGCGGACGGCTACCGCGCCCACCTGTCGTGGCGCTTTCCGCAGGAGGCGGGTGAACATGTCCCGTTTTTGTTCAGCGCTGAACAATGGGCCGGGCCGCCGGGTATCGAATCGTCCGCCATTAAACTCCCAAATATTGCCGCGATGCTTTCCGGCGGGGAACCCACCACGCGCGTGCGCTTCGTGCATTCGCATCTGGTGGATCTGCTGAAGCCTTTCGCCAAACATCGCTTCCTGTTTATGACCTTGCACATCACTCCCAAAGAGGTCACGCTGGCGAATACGCAGTACACCATCCGGCTGGCGCATCACGAAATCGACGCGCTGGCGGGCGAGTCGTTTGAGATCGCTCTGAACGTGGGTTTCCTGTACGATGCGCTGCAAATGGAAAAGGCGGGCACGGTGGCGGAATTGGGTTTCACCACACCGGAAGCCATCATGCGCGTGGGTATGTGGGGCACATGCGCCGCCGCACTGATGCCGGCGCGGAAACCATCATGATTGCCGTGACGGATTTGATCGACAAGTCTCTGTACGACCTGTACAACGTCGGGCAGCAGGTGCTGCTGGAACTCGATCTGCTGCTGATCGATGCCCCGCAGGTAGAACGCTGGCAGCAGGCGCAAACCGGGCTGGAACAATG
>CAZKIB010000405.1:0-2298 GCA_964552425.1 uncultured Anaerolineaceae bacterium
ATCATTTATACGCGAGTGACGTATTCGCCGGTGCGTGTATCCACGCGGATGGTATCGCCCACATTGACGAACATCGGCACTTTGACTTCCAACCCGGATTCGGTGGTGACGCGCTTGGTCGGGTTGTTGGCGGTATCGCCCGCAATCGCCATTTCTGAATCGGTGATTTCATAATCCACCGTGATGGGCAGTTCATAGTCAATGATCTCATCGCCATATTTCAGCAGTTTGATCTTGAGGTTCGGCTTCAGATAATGCACATCATCGCCAAACACCTGACGGTTCATCTGCGGCTGCTCGTAGGTTTCGGTGTCCATAAAAGTCAGGAATTCACCATCATCATACAGATATTCCACCTCGGCGGCTTCCACCCGGATGTCTTCCACCCGGTTGCCAGAGTTGTAGGTACGTTCGATCTGTGAGCCGCTGCGCATGTTGCGCACCGTCACCCGGATCGTCGCGCCGCCGCGCCCGGTCTTGTTGTGGGTATAATTGACCACTTTATAGATTTCGCCATCTTCAGTATACGTTGTGCCTCTGCGCAACTGATTTACGTCGATTGCCATTTTTTACATGCCCTCGTCCTGTCCAGAAATTACCGGCAGTAGTATAGCAGACAAATGTTTGGTTGAATATGCTGCCCCTGTCACGGGGGATTGGCTCGCTTCAGACGAAAATCACAGGCACACGGCGTCATTTGTGTTATAATGTCATGATAATCCAAATGATCTGAAATGAAGTATCAATGCACAGTCTGGAATCTGTCGCCCGGCCACCCTGCTAATTCTCATGTCTGACCTCGCTTAGAGCGGTTTCTCTGGCCCTGTGGGCCTGTTTTGGGTTTCCCCTGTGCCAGTCCAAACCTACCCCTGACGACCTTGATGGTGCCTGACGCCGCTGTGCCCGCGCGCCTCCGGCCTGTTTTGTTGCTGTCCATTCACGCCACGACACGACAAAACAGGAGGATGTTATGGAAATTATTCGAGGCAAACACGTCTCGTTCATGGATACACCGGCGCTGGCTCAACAACTGGCCGGGTATGACGCGGTGCATATCGACATCGGAACCGGGGATGGCCGCTATGTGCAGCATCTTGCACAGACCCACCCTCAAAGTTTCATGATCGGCATTGATGCCTGCCGCGAAAACCTGCGGGAAGTTTCGCGCCGCGCACCGGCGAACGCACTGTTCGTCATCGCGAACGCGCGGTTTCTGCCGGCTGAACTGCATGGCGCAGCCGCACAGGTGACGATCAACTTTCCCTGGGGCAGTCTGCTGAACGGCCTGCTGGCGGATGATCCGCTGCTGCTGTCGGGTATCGGCGCAATTGCTCGTGCGGACAATCGGCTCGACATCCGCTTAAACGCCGGGGCACTGGCCGAGGCCGGCTGGTCACTGGAGGAAGGCACGCGCCGGGTGCGGGATGTGCTGCGATTGAATGGCTTCGACGTGCGGCCACCCGTCACACTGACTGCCCGTGAATTGAAAGCCTGTCCGACGACCTGGGCCAGGCGTCTGGCTTTTGGGCGCGATCCGCGTGCGACGTATCTGTGCGCGGTGAAACAAAACTCCCGCATTCGCGCAGCGCAGAGCGCGTAACTTCATCAATGTGGGGTGGGCAGTGTGTTCGCCCCACAACCCTGCTGATCTGAAGCGTGGGGCCTGTACGCCTGAACAGTTGACTTGTGGCGGAGCGTGTGTTAAGAAACAGACGATAAACACACGCGGGATGTGTTCGCGGTTCGGGAGAGGACGATGAACCTGGATGCTTATTTCCAGCGGGTTGGCTACGCCGGCCCGTGCGCGCCGACTGCCGGGGTGCTGCGTGACCTGCATCGCGCCCATATGCTGGCCGTGCCCTTCGAGAATCTCGATATTCACCTAAAACGGCCCATCGTGCTAGACGAAGCGCGCCTGTTCGACAAAATTGTCTACCAGCGGCGCGGCGGCTTCTGTTACGAACAGAACGGTCTGTTCGCGGCAGTGCTGCGCGCCATCGGCTTTCAGGTGGACCTGCTCGAAGCGCGAGTGAACGCCCGCGAATGGGACAGCGGCACGCCCTTCGACCATCTCACCCTGCTGGTCCACCTTGAGCAGCGCTGGCTGGCGGACGTGGGGTTCGGCGATTCATTTATGGAGCCGCTGCTCCTGGATGAAAGCGCCCCACAGGAACAGGCCAACGGGGTCTTTCGGGTGCAGCACGATGGATTACAGGCCGCTCATGCCCGCCAGACCAGCGGCGGTGACTGGCATAACGAATATTTATTCCGGCTGGAACCGCGCATACTGGCCGACTT
>CAZKIB010000405.1:2308-3150 GCA_964552425.1 uncultured Anaerolineaceae bacterium
GATTATCACCAGACTTCACCCCAATCGCATTTCACACAGCAGCGGGTGTGTTCACGGGCGACGCCAAAAGGCCGCCTGACCCTCAGCGACCGGCGTCTGATTATCACCGAAAACGGGCAGCGAACAGAGCGTGATCTCGACGGTGAAGCCGACTTTCAGCGACATCTGCGGGAGCAGTTTGGAATTGTGCTGGATTAGTTTGTTAAAAAGGGCCTGGATGTGGGTGCGATGGATTGGCCCATCAGAACATTTTTTTCGAAACGGGCTGGCAGCAGATCAACACCCTGTTGCCAGAAACAGCGCGGAAGCAAGGGCTGCTCCCGGCTGGAACCTACGAACGCTGCTGACGCTGGGACTGGCGTTCCTTCAAGGGGCGCACCTGGACGGGCAGCGTATCCATCATCCGATCCACATAGGGATTGGAGATGACCGGCACGTTCATCTTTTCATCGTCGCGCACCATTTCAAGGTGATAAATCGTAACCGGGCGCGAACCTGCGTGCCAGTATTCTTCATAAAAGACCGTTTCATGAAGCTGCCAGCCTTCGGTGAACAGGGTTACAAGGGCGTCACCACCTGCATATTTCTCCGAGATGGGCGACCAGTGCCGGACCACATCCATGTACTGGAAGTGCGAGTTGGACGCATCAAACGAAACCATTGAATGCTCCTTTTAGACTAACGGATAACCAGACCTTACTATAAAACGTTTAACATTACATTAATTGCTATTTATCACCTGATGGGAAATCAATTATTTATATTCTACAAAAACGGCAGACCTGAGTCATGCAGTTTGGTTTACGAATTTTCACCGAATTCTTACAGCACAATCACTAAAC
>CAZKIB010000406.1:0-492 GCA_964552425.1 uncultured Anaerolineaceae bacterium
CTGCATCAATCGGCGGCACAAGCTGAAAAATTCTTACGAGGCTCTAAGACAAAAGCAGGTTTTCTGGCAGCGCACCATGCCAATCTGACCGGCGGCACAATCTGCTCGAACAGAAAATCGTCGGGCAGGAAGTGGGTAGATTTATGCGCCGGTACACAAACAAAAGGGCGGATGGTGGTCCGCCCTGATAAACCCTCTGAATCTGACGGTTTAACGCTGGTCGATGGGCACAAAGTCGCGCGCGGCAGCCCCGGTATAAATCTGGCGGGGGCGGGTGATTCGGGTGGCCGGGTCCTCCCGCATCTCTTTCCACTGGGCGATCCACCCCGGCAGGCGTCCCAGCGAAAACATGACCGTGAGCATATTGGTGGGAATACCCATCGCCCGGTAGATGATGCCGCTGTAAAAATCGACATTGGGGTACAGCTTGCGCTCGACAAAATAACTGTCATTGAGCGCGATATTTTCAAGGTTCACCGCGATGTCCAGCAG
>CAZKIB010000406.1:552-2356 GCA_964552425.1 uncultured Anaerolineaceae bacterium
TTGGCGCGCGGGTCGAAATTCTTGTACACGCGGTGGCCGAAACCCATCAGGCGGAAGTGGGAAGTGCGGTCCTTTGCCATATCCATGTATTTGCGGTAGTCGCTGCCATCCGCCTGGATCATCTCCAGCATGTCGATCACTTCCTGATTGGCCCCGCCGTGCAGCGGACCCCACAGCGCCCCGATACCCGCGCTGATGGAGGCGAACAGGTTGGCCCGCGCGCTGCCAACCGTGCGCACGGTTGAGGTGCTGCAATTCTGTTCGTGATCGGCGTGCAGGATCAGCAGCAGATCCAGCGCCCGCGTCAGCACATCACTGGCGGGGGAGGTTCGCTCTGGTGATGAAAACATCATATTCAGGAAATCAGCCGGGTAGCTGAGATCGCTGCGCGGGTTGATATACGATTTCCCGCTGGTTTTCCGGTAGGCAAAGGCGGCGATGGTTTTGAATTCTGCCAGCAGTCGGGTGATATTATGTTCCACTTCATGCGGGTCATCCGAGTCTGTGCAGAAAGCCGACAGCGCCACTACCGCCGACGAAGCGATTGCCATCGGGTGGGCCGATGCGGGATAGCCTTCCAGAAATTTCTTGATCTCTTCCTGAAGCTGCGTGTGTTGTTTGAGGTGTTCCTGAAACACATCCAGTTCTTCACGAGTCGGCAGTTTGTCATAAATCAGCAGATAGCACACTTCCAGAAAACTGGACTTTTCCGCAAGCTGCTCAATCGGGTAGCCCCGGTAGCGCAGGATGCCTTCCTCACCATCGATAAACGTGATCGTACTGGTGCAGGAGCCAGTGTTGCCGTAACCGGGGTCGAAGGCGATGGCGCCGGTCTGCGCCCGCAGTTTCGTAAAATCAACCGCGACTTCGCCTTCCGAACCTTCGAAAACAGGAAACTCAAATTCCTGATTCTTCAAAATCAATTTGGCTGACGTCATAATGAATTGCCCTTCATGTAATACACTCTAAACCAACTATATCCTATAACTAAGATTACCTCGCATAAGGGTACTATTTGGTACGCATAGACCATGCCGTCTGACACTGGCTCAATTGTGAAATATTTTACATAAAAGCGCAAGTCAGGCCGTTGTAATCTGAAAATTCTCGAAGATGGCCTCAAAACCTGCCCCTTGAGGCGCAGCCCCCATCAGGCCGACCTGAAGACTCGCGGCGGATGTCAGGTAGGTGGTGCGGATCATGGTGAAACTGAGGCTGTCCAGCGAATAGCTGACCTCAATCGTTCCACCGGCGCGCTTGACATGCAGATAAATGGCTGGTGGGGGAGGGGACAGCGGCACGACAGACCAATCCGAATAGTCGCGCGTGACTACCGCGCTGGCATACTGCACACCGACCATGTACTCGATGCCGCATTTCAGCCAGACCGTCTCATCCAGCCGGACCATCAACCCGGCCTGGTCATACAGCGCGCTGTACTGTCCGCGTACCTTGACCTCCGCGACAAAATCGCCTTCGATAGTTTCATAATACAAATGCCCATTGTCGCGGATTCCGCCATCATGGGTCTTCCGCCAGAAATCCGTGCCGGGTTCAATCGTAAACGCGACGACGCCATTGTGTTCCTGCCAGCGCTGCGGTTCGTTCAGCCATTGCATGAGCGTATCCCCCTGGTCTGCAACTCAATCAGTGGACAAAAAGGGCGCACCGCTGCGCCCCGATACTTCAGACACTTTCCGGCTGCACCTTCTGCCCGTTAAGGACCACCGGAACCGCCTGATTCCAGAGTTTGTCGCCGGTTTTGCTCATGATCGGCTCGGCGGAATACTGTGCCAGGTAGCTG
>CAZKIB010000406.1:2414-3145 GCA_964552425.1 uncultured Anaerolineaceae bacterium
GGTGCGGCTGCTGAAGACGACGATGCTGCCCGCCGGAACAATCGCCGGGATGCCAGGGTCGTCACCGTGATAGCCCACCTTGTCATTCGTGCCTTCCTCAACCACATGATCGAACAGATCGTCCGGCTGCATTCCGGCGCGGGCGTAGGGCAGCACATACACCGTGCCGTTTTCGACGGTCATATCATCCAGCGCGCACCAGCATGACAGATAAGGCCGGTGATAATGCCCGATGTAACCAGAGTCCTGATGCCAGGCGAATTTCGTCCCGACTTCGGCCGCTTTGACGACGTACTGCTCGTTGAACAGATAGACATTATCGCCCAGTGTGGCGCGGCCAATATCGGCCATCAGGTCGCTGAACAGAAACGCAGTGATGGCCGGGCTGTGCCGCCACTGGTTGGAGATGAAATAGCGTTTTTTGTAATGGGTGATGCCCATCGACGTGACGCCTTTGGCTTCCATTTCGCGGTCACGTTCGTCGATAAAGCGCTGGCATTCCACCCGCAGCCCTTCCAGCGCATCGTTGGGAATCACGTTTTCGAGGATAAAATAACCTTCCGTGCGATATTGTTCGATTTGCGCATCTGTAATCCGCATGATTTACTGTCCTCAAGCAGCCTTTATACTGTAATTAGACGAGGGCTGGTCACAAATCGTTATGAGCCTTTGTCATCCTTTGTGCCCTCACCCTAAATAGCGTTGTCCGGTATTAGGGAGAAGGAAAAGTG
>CAZKIB010000407.1:0-3139 GCA_964552425.1 uncultured Anaerolineaceae bacterium
CTGAGCGGCACGTTTGACCTGAAGAACTTTAACTACCGCCTGCACCAACTGCACGATCACCCGGACGCTTACGACAGCCCGCAGCATCACTGGGTCGCCGCGCTGCAAGGCCGTGTGGAACTGCTGCCGACGGCGGCGCTGGCGCTCAACACCATGCTGATTTCCGAAGGCATCTTCCTGTCCGACCAGTTGGGCCGCGAAGTCACCGCCGATGAAGTCCGCGCCGCGTCGGTTTCCACCGCCCTGCGGGTGTAGTCGTGAATGATACAAGGCTACGATACGGGGTAAAGTCAGGTCAGCCAGTCAGATTGTCAGCAATTCAGCCCGTTGAGGTTCCTGAGATGCGATGCTCTGGCAGACATTCCGCAGGTCAAATTGCCTTCCAATCAGGCTACCTGCATAAGGTGAATTTACCCTTATGTGTTCTCGCTCAACTTGCTCGCTGCTGATTTAACCGGGGTTCTTCTCCGTGTTCGATCAGATAACGATTGGTGTAATTGTGGCAGACCCATAATGCGCTGAAGGTGGCAATAAGGGCTGGAATGACGCCCGTAGCAAGATCAAGACCGCCAAACAGAAATCCGAAACCCAGGTTAGCACCTCCAAAGGCCACAAGCGCGCCAATGAACAGGATCGCCGAGTGAAAAACGTGCGAGTCATTCACTGAAACGAAAAACAGTTGTGTGACGATACCAATGACCAACCCGCCAACTACGCCGAGGGGTAAACCAACGAGTATGCCGACATAAGCACCGTACAGATTACCAAACGGTGGTCCGAAGACAGTGCCATAGAGCGCGCCAAGTACCATTCCATAGCACAGCCCTCTGACACCCATTTGTCCTGTGACTCCTACAACTGCCATGATCGACTGCATGTTGACCTCCTTGTAAATGAACGTGTTCATTTTTGATTGCCAAAAAAATTTAGAACTGGTTTTAACCGAACACGGGTTCCAAAATCTGAGTCAAACGGGCCAACGACCTGGATACCGGCGGCAGCATCAGTACCGGACGCAGCAGCGCCAGGGTATCGTGAGCAAAATCCAACAATTCAGCAGTGGCTGCACACTCTGGCGTGCGATCATACAACCAGAACAAAATTACTAACAAGTGAGCGCTGTAAAGCAGAGCAGCAATTTGTTCAGCCTGACGTTCGCGCGGTGAATCGGTGGCATTCCTGACGAGCAGGGTAAATGCCTGCATGGAGTCCGCACGAATATCGGCGGTGCTGTCACCGAGTACAGCGACTTTAGAACCGGGATTCATCATAGCGCTGAAGAGCGCGCTGGTGGAGTCTCGAAAAGGCGTAATCTGTTCAAGTTTGACCTTCATAGCGGTACGAAACATATCCGCGATAGAAGCCGGTGGCAGCGAACTGAGCCGCGCAAGATAGGCTTCTGATAGCTGCCGATAATGCGCCAGTACAAGCTCGTCTTTGCTGGCAAAGTAACGATAGGTCAGACCCAAAGAACAGTCCGCTGCCGAAGCAATGTCTCGCAGGGTTGTTTCTTCGAACCCGCGCTCCGTAAATAATTGGATGGCTGTATCGAGAATATGCTGCCGCGTCTTAACCGCTTTGGGAGTAAGCTGAGTTTCCATTACGCTCCAAAAATGAACATGTTCACTTATTGGCAGTATAGCATAAACGATAGTTTCGAGTCAAGCGGATTACTGGTATAATCCATTTATAGCACAAACGTTCATTTTCTGAGATCGGGTCCAATGGCGAAGACACGCACCAAATACGTCTGCACCAACTGTGGGCGACAGACGCCGCGCTTCATGGGCCGCTGCCCCAACTGCGGCGAATACAACACCATGGAGGAGGAAGTCGAAGAGATCAGCCGCGCCGGGAAAAACAGCACGCGCCCCGCGATAGCCGTTCCCGGCAACTCGCCGCTGCGGCTGGCGGAAGTCAGCAGCGATGTGGGCGAACGGCTGTATGTCCCGGTGGAGGAATTCAGCCGGGTCCTCGGCGGCGGCATCGTACCGGGCAGCATCATCCTTCTAGGTGGGGAGCCGGGGGCCGGTAAGTCTACAATTATGATTCAGATATGCGCATTACTTGCACAGGAACTCGGTACGGTGCTGTATGTCAGCGGCGAGGAATCCACGCGGCAGATCAAGATGCGGGCGGATCGACTCGGATTGGAAGCGGAAGACCTCTACCTGCTGACGGAAACCAACCTGGGCAGCATCTTTGAGCATGTCCAGCAGTTGAACCCAACCATTCTGGTGGTCGATTCGATTCAGACGACCTACATCGACGCGATTGATTCCTCCCCCGGCAGCGTGACACAGGTGCGCGAGTGCGCCAGCCGCCTGCAAAGCCTCGCCAAATCCAGCGGAACCTGTGTGTTTCTCATCGGCCATGTGACCAAAGACGGCAGCATCGCCGGGCCGCGTGTGCTGGAACACATTGTCGATACGGTGCTGTACCTCGAAGGCGACCAGTTCCAGTCCTTCCGCCTGCTGCGGAGTGTCAAGAACCGTTTCGGCGCGACCAGCGAGGTCGGTGTGTTCGAGATGCAGCAGCGCGGCATGGTCGAAGTCACCAACCCCAGTGAAGCGTTTCTGGCCGAGCGGGTCATCAACGCGCCGGGGTCGGCCATCGCCGTGACGATGGAAGGCACGCGCCCCCTGCTGGTCGAATTGCAGGCGCTCACCAGCCCGACCAGTTTTGGCAACGCCCGCCGCACGCCCAATGGGGTCGATATGAACCGGCTGCTGCTCATCAGCGCGGTGATGAGCAAGCGCGTGGGACTCAAGCTGCACGAACAGGATATTTTCGTCAACGTCATCGGCGGCCTGAAGGTGAGCGAACCGGCCTCTGATCTGGCGATGGCGATGGCGATGGCCTCCAGCTATTACGATACCGCCATCCCGGCGGACCTGGCGCTGATTGGCGAGGTGGGCCTCAGCGGGGAACTGCGCGCCGTCGGGCAGATCAGCGCGCGGCTGAACGAAGCAGCTAAGATTGGCTTCAAACGGGCGCTCATCCCCCGGATGCGCCGCAAGCCGGAGGACATCCCGCCGGGCATCGAACTGATCTCCGTGCGTAGCGTCGCCGAAGCCCTCAAGGTCGCCGTGCCGAGGGGGTAGGATGTATATCTCTAGAATCGAGGTTTCTGTATATG
>CAZKIB010000408.1:0-3134 GCA_964552425.1 uncultured Anaerolineaceae bacterium
GTAGCGGATGTCAACCTCGTCCGCAAGCGCCGCATCTCGATCATGATTGGGGCGCAGACCAAAGGGCAGTTCCACATGATTTACGGCAACGAAGGCACACAGGCTTTGTTCACCGGTCTGGCGACGCAGGTGATTTATGGCGGCTGTGATGCCGACACTGCCGAGTTCTACAGCAAAGCCAGTGGCACGGCGACCACCGATGCCAACGCCGATGATCCCAACAGCCATCTGCGCCAGCGCCCGCTGCTGACGGTAGATGAAGTCGTTACGCCGCAGGTCGGCAACTGCACCATCTTCGCCCGTTACGTCGAAGCAGGCTTTGCCACGCAGGTGGTCTTGAATGCCCGTCTGACTCGTTTCTACGAGCGCGACGACTGGAAACAGCGGCTCAAGGCGGCGCAGGATGTTCAGCCCCTGCTGCTGGAACGCGGCATCTCGCTCGAACTAAAACCAGTAGAAGCTGTCACGCCCGTCGAAACGATAGCAGTTGCTAGTCCGACCCTCGAACTGGCGGCATCTGCGCTCATGGTGAAGATTGCTCATGAAGCGCAGCAGCAGAGCGGTGGCAGGGTGCAGGCAGTCAGTACGGCGGAAATGCGGAAGCAGCGTGATATGCTTCTGGCGAAAAGGAAGGCGGTGAACACATGACCCTTACGAAAAACAAAATGATCCGTGAAATTGGACGGCGCACGCGGCTGAAGAACCGCGAGGTGCAGGTGATGTTGGAAGCACTGATTGAGGTCTGGACCGAAGAACTGGTTAGCGGCGGACGGATTGAACTGGAGAACGTTTTTGTCCTCGAAACGCAGTGGATTGATCGTGGGGAACAGCGCGGCACACTTGCCAGCGGGGATGCACCACGTTATATAAGGCGAGTGACTTTGCGAGTAAGTAAGCGGTTAAAGCAGTGCCTGAATCACTCCGGGGAACTACATGAATAGGCATGGTTGCTACCAGACCGAGCAGGTTTTATCGTTGGCGAATCCAGTAAACGCCCGCCTCATCACACTTCACTTCAAACCTTGTCGGATAGTCTGCCAAAAACTTGAGCAGACTCTTGTACTTCTTGCCCGGTTGCCCCAATCGTTTGGGCTTGAGATGGTAGAAGGTCTCATAGAGACACTGTGCGACCCGGCTAAAATTCACCCATTCCTCGTTTTGTGCCCGAATGAAATCATCCGTGCTGTAGTCCCGGATTGGCTGCGCTGCGATTTCACGCTTGCGCTGGCTGGCGCGTGATTGGGAGCGTTTATTCTTTGGCTTTCTCGGGGACTCAATCAGTTCGTAGGCAGCGCCATAGTCGCGGATGACACGCTCACGCAGCACCTTCAGTTGATCTGGCGCAACTCCGAAGGCAGTGACAGAATAGTCCCAATCCCGTGAGCGGATCAGATCACGTTCCAGCTTCGCAAAACAGTTGTCACACAACCCTAATGGGTAAACCAATTAGAAAACGCCTAAACCAAGCGGAGTATAGTCATCCATGAAATTGGTGGCAAACATTGTCTCATTCAGATAGGTTTCGAAGTTATCAATCAAAGGCTGAAACTGACGACAGGTATGGTTGTGACTGATGGCATCCCGTGTGCGCTCCCAGACATGCTCCTGAGGGTTCAAGTCGGGGCAGGCAGGCGGGAAATAGAGCACCTGCAAACGGTCAGTCTGTTCAATCAGGTCGGTTACCTCGCCATAGTGCCAGGGCGCACGATCCAGCAGGAGTGGGTAGAGCATCAACAACAGCATCAGGAAATTGGCGGTCATCTCGCTGGTCGTCTCGGAGGCGGAGAGCGCCGTTTCGCGTCCATCGCGCAGGTTCAATGCGCCGTAGAAATGCACATGGTCGCGCTGCGGATGCACCGCCACAATCGGTGTTTGCCCGACGGGAGACCAGACGCGGGTCAGGGTGGCTTGAAAGTACAGGCTCATCTGATCCAGCGCCAGGATCACCCCATCAGGATAATCTTGCAGAAAATCAGTCACTTTTTTTGCATCTCGGCTTCAAAATCCGCCACCGTTTGGACATCGGGTTGAGAACGATAGACTTTTTCCGTGCGCTGATAACTCAATCCACACTCGTGCAGCAGCGTGCGATACGAGTCAGCCGTGCGGTACGTCACCTCGTACCACGCTTTGACCACGCTTTGCAGATCACTGACCGTCCAGAACTGACCTCGGCTGATGCGGACATCGGGAGCAAGCACTTGATCGGGATGGTATTGCTCAATGCGTTGCTTCAAATCCGCCCGCTGCTCCCGGCTCAGTTTGAGCGCATTTTCACCTTGCCATTGCGATTTCAGCCCATCCAGCCCTTGCTGTCCATATTTCTGTGCCCATTCCCGTATCCGGCGGTCACTGCACCCGATCAACTGTCGGATGTCCCGTGTGGCGACCCCACTGCCATACAGCCGCACCGCTTGCAAGCGTTTCAACTCGTAGGCATCACGAGTATGCCCTTCAGCCTGCTCCAATGCCTGTCTTTCTTCGTCCGTCAATCGAAATTGTCTCTTTGCCATGTTCCTGATTATACATCAGGCGACTTCTTTTTCGTTTATCCATAAGTCATTCACGGACAATGGCAGGTCACATGCTACACAAAACGTGTCGATCCATTCATCGGCGCTGTCATCCTCTGGAAAGTGCATCGTATTCTCTCCTGAAATCCGGTCGGGGATTGTGTCCCTATCATAGCAAGTTTCTACCAGTGAGCTGAAGGTGCGTCATGTTCAGACTCGCGGAAACCAGGCGTCCAGGTCATTCGGCGCTGGCTGTTCCGGTTCAATTTCCAGTTCTTCACGCAAAAGCTGCCATTCTGGACCGACAATCCGATCCAGTGCCTCGCTGAAATGGCGGCTGGCAATCTCGCGGAATAACCCATCATGCCCGCGCTCTTTGTTGTTGTACACCGCTGCCCGGTCTACTCCATCCAGCGGCGTGGTTCCCGGTAACACGACGTGCGTGTGAAGCTGCTGCATCGTTTCGCCCTCGTCTTCCATCTTCGCCTCGCGGTCATGCAGAATATAGCTGTACTCCGGCACGCCAAAGCCCCGCTCCAGATAGTAATCCTCGACGATACGCTCGGTCAGGTCACAGACCAGATCGCGTCGTTCTTCCTCCGGGATGAGCGCCATCAGGTC
>CAZKIB010000409.1:0-3063 GCA_964552425.1 uncultured Anaerolineaceae bacterium
GACTTTTACGACCTGTTCCATCTGGCTGACAGCACACTGGGCATTGTGATCGCGGATGTATCGGATAAAGGCGCGGGCGCGGCTCTGTTCATGGCGGTTTCGCGCAGTTTTCTTCGCAGTTATGCTCACGCCGGGCTTTCGCCGGTACAAACTCTTAGCAAAGCCAACGATCTGATCGTGGAAGATTCGGACAGCGGCATGTTTGTGACGGCCTACTACAGTGTGCTGCACCCGGATGGACAGTGCATCTGTGTGAATGCCGGGCATAATCCCCCGCTGCTTTACCGGCACCAGCAGCAGACAATTGAATTCCTGCCGCGCGGCGGGCGGGCGATAGGCTGGTTCAAGGACAACCCGCTGGAGGCGCTCTCGATTGATCTTGAACCCGGCGATGTGATTGTATATTACACAGATGGATTGACTGAAGCCCAAGATGATTCGAAAAACGAGTATGGTCCTAATCGATTGATTGAGATACTCAGGCAGCACGCTTCCGAATCGGCTGAAGCGATTCGCGATTTTATCGTGAAGGATGTAAACCTGTTTTGTGGTGATGTGCCATTGTATGATGACCTGACACTCGTGGTCGTCCGATACCTGGGATAAAGGAGTTCCACGTTGCGTTTTATTGATCGCGCTCTTGCTGCTGTCCTGGCTTTCGTCGTCATTGGTTTGATTACCATTGTGGCGATTGCGCCTGATTCACTGCGCGTGACGCTGGCGGGCATTGAGGAAATCAATCTTGTTCTGCGGGTCGCCGTCGTCGTGGTCCTGAATGTACTTATTCTGATCGGGTTATACCTGTCTTTGCGCAGCCCGCGCAAGGAAATTACCGGGCTGGCGGTGCGCGCTCCGGGCGCATATACGGATGTGAGCATCGAATCGGCCCGCAAGCTGATACTCGCCGCTGTTGAAAACGTGCCCGATGTGGTATCTGCCACAGCCACTGTAAAGGCTGTCAATGGCAAGGCAGATGTCGACATGAATGTGCAGGTGACGGGTCACGATATACATATTCCCAAAAAGCAGAAGGAAATCAACCGAGCGCTGCGCCAGGTCATCAATAAGCAGCTTGGTTTGCAGATGCGCGGACGCCCGCGTGTACACATCTACCTGCATGGCGAACAGCCTGTTTCCGGGAGCGTGGTTGCACCATCGCCTGCACTCGAATCAAAGGTTTCGGTTCAAACCCCTCCAGCGCCTCTTCCTTCGCCTGCGGTCTCAACCCCCGCGCCGAAAGTCGCAGATACGGATGACACGCTGGTCGAGGCCAAACAAGAGGAGAAGGCTCCTGTTTCGCTGTTTGGAACACGCGATGACAAGGATGAACAGCCTGCTAAAGAAGAGGCCACCAATAACAATTGGTTGAGCAGCTTTATATCTGGCAATAACAAACAAGATAAAACTGAGGATGAACAGAAGTAGGACGCATCGCAGCAGATGGAGTCGAATATGACGCAAGTGTCTTCGAATACGGCGTCTCCCCAGGTAACACGCTGGATCATCACTGCATTGGTGTTGATTGTGACCATGCTGGTTTTTTGGGAAGTCCGCAATATCCTGTTATTGCTGCTAACCTCAAGTGTGCTGGTCGTATTGATTACCACGCCGATCCGTTTTCTGACCCGCCGGGGTGTGGATCGCCGTCTGTCGACTATTATTTCGCTGCTGATTATTCCGATCTTTTTCGTCGTATTGACACTCACCATTCTGCCGCTGCTGGCGACCCAGTTTGCTACGCTGTCCCGCCTGGTTGAAGCAGGTATTGTCCGAATACAGGAAAGCTGGGAAGCGCTGGACGCGACCCCCCCACAGTATTTCCTGGGCTGGGACTATGAAATCGTGGGCCTGGTGATTCCGCGTGATCCCGTCTTTGAGGCCGTTTCGACATTTGTAAACAGTTTTCAGGTCGATGCTGAACTGATTACACAGGTGGCGAATCAGATTTTTAATGCGTTCGGCCAGTTTGGCGTAACTGTCATCCCGGTGGTGGGCGGGGTGGCGTCGGTTTTCCTGAACATTCTCATCGTCATTTTCATGAGCATGTACCTGCTCACGGACCCCAAAGGGCACGAAGACGGGCTGATTCGTTTGCTGCCCATCCATTACCGGAAACGGGGCCGTGAGATTATGGACCGGCTCGATCTGTCGATGCGCGGCTGGTTGGAAAGCACCCTGCTGGCGATGGTTTTTGTCGGGGTAGCCACCTGGGTCGGGCTGACGATTCTCGGTCTGGATGAGGCCCTTGCGCTTGCGGTAATCGCGGGGCTTCTGGCCTTTGTTCCAACCTTTGGAACCCTGATTGCGGTCATTCTGGCGGTGGCAGTAGGCATCTTGCAGCAGCCGCAAAATGTCGGTTGGATTATCGTTGTGACCTACGCCATCTCACTGGTGCAGAGCCAGCTCATCAGCCCGCTGCTGGTGGCGGGTCGCATCAATATCCCGCCGATTCTGGTGCTGTTGGGGCAGATCGTCGCGGCTCTGTTTTTCGGGTTCCTGGGCATTCTGCTGGCGGTTCCTCTCACCGCGATTCTGGTAGTGCTGATCGAAGAAATCTACATCAAGGATGTGTTGGGAGATCGCTCTCAGGGGACTGTCGCCGAGGAAGGCAAACAGGTCAAACCGCTTGCCCTGGATGAAGGTCTGGTCACGGATGGCGTCTAGTGCAATCGCAACCTGTAAGAATTGCATGTCGCCCGTCAACGAAAAGCTCGGAAGCGATCATCGCAAATAGCCAGAGTCGTTGAGGGTCGCAGCCCGAACTGGCGACTGATGACTGGCAACTGCAATAGGCAGGGAATCTGGCAGACAAGGTCTTGACACTGCTTGATTAGCCTGCTATTCTTCTGCCCGTTCCCACAGGACGCGCAGTTTGAGAAGACAAACCGCTGAGTGGAAATACTCAGTTAAGTTTTGTTGTCAAATTTTCTGATCTTATCCCAAATATCCCAAGTGGATTTAAGGAACAGACCAGAAAAGGATTGACGGGTGGGAATAGGTTTGATAACCTAAACAATACCCTGCGGAATTGGGGGTAGCGCAGCTTAACAACAGAGGAGTGAG
>CAZKIB010000410.1:0-2806 GCA_964552425.1 uncultured Anaerolineaceae bacterium
CCCCAGTCACGGCCACCACGTGTGCGGAAGAAGTAGCTGATGGGTTCATCAACACCGACCAGCGGCAGCGGGGTAAGCGTGTAGTTGGTAAATTCGGGGTGGGTCTGTTCCCAACCGGGCATAATCCACACGCCGCCAACGAGATGCGCGATTTCGCCTTCAGCAAACAGCGCGCGTGCCTGTTCGTCGGTGATAGACATCGCATTCGGTGGGATCAGTTCTTCATCACGCATGGTCAGCAGACCATCGATGAGCTGTTCGAAGCACGGCAGTTCAGCCGCGCGGAATTCACCGGTGAGATGGTCGTAGCCGAAGCCGCGCAGGTCGTAGGCCGGGCCAGAGAACTGGCAGATCCACCATGTCCAGCCGAACGCCCAAGTATCTGCACCGCCGAAGCCGAAACCGTAATTGCCGGTCTGTTCCTTGATGACGCGCGAGTTCTCCACGACATCTTCCCAGGTTTCCGGCAGATCAGGGGTACCGTCGGCATTCACCAGACCGGCCGCTTCGTACAGGTCCAGGTTCACATAAAACTGCAGCCACGGAAGGCTCGCATCGGTGGGCAGGGTGTAAACCTTACCCTGAACCATGTTGCTGCCTTCACCCAGAACGAGGTCCGGATCCGGATAGGTGTCTACCAGATCCTGAAAGTCTTCGAACTGCGAAATATCATACAGCCAGCCGGAATTTGCCCAGTCGAGGAAGGTGTTATCCTGCGGAATGGGGAAAATGTCGGGCGCGTTACCGCTCTCAAATGCCAGTGAAATAAGCTCCGTAAGATCAGCGGAAGAGTGAACATCGCGTTCAATTTTAATGTTTGGGTTCTGTTCTTCGAACATAGCGATGGCGCGATCAACGGCGGGGGTCTGGGTGACGTAGGAGTCCCACAGATTGATGGTGACAACATCGTCCTGAGCAGCTAAACATTACCCACAAGTCTCAGAACGGGTAAACTAGGGGATAAAGGGGTTGGGCGATGAAATCGAGATTTGGGGATATGCGGTTGGATAAACGGCTAGAGCAACTCACAGAAGAACTCAGCGCTATCCCGATGGCCAAGCTTGCCCAAGCTCTGCCCGGTATATCAAGCCTGAAGGCAGGGTATCGGTTTATGAACAATGAACAGGTGACACATGCAGGTATCATTGAGATCGAACGGCAACAGACATGGCAACGAATAGCGGCAGATGACGGTCAATTTCTTCTAGCGGTACAAGATACGACCTCATTCAACTTTGCCAAACGCTCAGCATTAAGCGGGCTAGGGGTATTGGAAGATAATAGAACCCCAGGCTTTTTTGCCCATACGACACTCACTGTGAGTGATAAGGGCGTGCCATTAGGTATCTTAGATCAACAGGTGTGGTCACGCCCAGCGAACCTCAATCGAGACAAAGAGGCACATAAGCAACGCCCGATCACGGAAAAAGAGAGTTACAAATGGATCAAAGGTCTGCCTGAAAAACCCGAGGTAATCCAGCAGCGGGTCGTCACAGTGTGTGATCGGGAAGCAGACCTGTATGAATTGTTTCAAGAAAGTCAGAATCGACAGCTCGATTTCATCGTTCGTGTGGTTAGAAATCGACGGTTAGAAGATTTAACCCTGTTGTATGAGCATCTCGATGACGTTCAGGTGAGCGACACTTACGAGGTGACCGTGCCACGCCAGCAAAACCAGGCAGAACGGGTGGCTTCGGTTGAGTTACGCTATACGACAGTGACATTGCTACCGCCGAAAAATCGCACTCAAGCGGCAACCAGCCTGCCACTTGACCCCTTGTTGGTTCAGATTGTGGAAGTTCGTGAAGTCGATCCAGTCGGAGATGTCTCCAAGCCCCTCCATTGGGTTCTCATGACGACGTTACCTGTAAAAACCCACGATGAAGCGCATCGGATCGTCAGATTTTACACCTATCGTTGGCTGGTTGAGCGGTTTCATTATGTGCTCAAGAGTGGCGGCTGTGACTTTGAACAAAGCCAACTGCGCACCATAGAAGCGCTCCATCGACTGTTAGGGTTGTGTTCACGGGTTGCGTGGCGACTTCTATGGCTGACCTACGAAGCCCGCCAAGCGCCCGATGTGCCCTGCTCGCTGGTCTTGTCGGATGCCGAATGGCAGGCTTTGACAGCTTTCACGAATTCATCCAAGCAACCTGCCAGCCAACCGCCATCTCTACGGGAAGCAGTCCATACCATTGCCAAACTCGGTGGGTTTATTGGGCGTAAAGCCGATGGTGAACCCGGTGTCAAAACCCTGTGGCGGGGGTGGCAACGCCTCCAAGATATCGTTGCCACTTGGCTCATTTTCAATCCTCCAATAGATGTGGGTAATGTTTAGCCCTCAGGGCGAGGGGAGAAAAATAACTCTGGGTGCATTTTAGCCTCGGTGTACTAGCGATTTCGTGACCACTTTGCAGCAGCTTAAATCGGATGCTGCCGCGACTGCACCCTTCGGCGTGCGTAATCTGCCTACCGGCATTGATTTCGTCACGCAGTTGGTGATGGCATACGCCGGGTTACCTATCGACACACGCACAGTTCCGCCTACCATCAATCTTGGACAGCCGGAAACACAGGCGGCAATCCGGCAGGTACTTAACCTGGCCCGAAACGGCTATATTGATTTTCCTCAGAACAGTCCCTACTCCGGTCAGCGCATCGTTTTCGACGCGACACAGTACGCCATCTGGTCGGATTCTTCTCTAGGCGGGATATGGACGCCCGACCCCAACGCGCCGCAGCGTAATGTGCGCCCTGTTCTATACCCGATAGGCAGTACCTACGCGCCGATTTCATATCGCGTCAC
>CAZKIB010000410.1:2816-3040 GCA_964552425.1 uncultured Anaerolineaceae bacterium
TATCCACCGGCGTAGCCAGCATCCCGAAGCCTGCTATCGCTGGTTAAGCTATCTGGCATCACGGCCTGATGTAGTGGGTATTCCGGCGCGCATGTCGCAGGCGGAGCAGTATGCTTTTCTCTCCGGACAGGGTGAAGCCTTCCTGATTTTCTACGACACGATGCGTCAGCGTGCCAGCGATCCCGCTTCACGCCTACCACAGCGCTTTGACCCAAGAGGCACCT
>CAZKIB010000411.1:0-210 GCA_964552425.1 uncultured Anaerolineaceae bacterium
TCGATTGGCACTCTCCCCCACAGCCGCGGGCGTTCCATCAGGCACATGCGAAGGTGAAGGATAAGTACCATGATGTATAGGAAAGACATCAGAGACAACGTCTCATCCAAAACCGGTCTGCCCGCTGTGACGGGCGTCAAATCGCTATTCATTTATAGTAGTGGGTGATCTGTGTGATGATGAAACCTGAACCGTCATTTCGTCAAGGCA
>CAZKIB010000411.1:220-3036 GCA_964552425.1 uncultured Anaerolineaceae bacterium
TGTTCTTATATTACTTGGGTTGGGCTTCTTTCAGCTTTTCGCAGCCGGAGCTGCTGCGTTCTTCTGGGTGTTCACCGGTGAGTGGGAGCGTTACGCTCCCGCTGTTTTGTCAACGGGGTTTCTGGCGTGGCCTGCCGCCTATCTGTTTTGGCGTAAGTACCTCGAACGCAAACGGTAGAGCTTATGATTGGTGATCAACCGAAACCGGCGTCTTTTTACTGAATACTTTGTAAACATCAACCTCAAAATGGAAAGCATAAATGCACCATGATCTCACCTTGTTTGCCACGATTACGATGGCGATTCTTACCGCTTTCATCGGTGGCTTTGCGGCGCGAAAGCTGGGGCTGCCTGCGCTGGTAGGCTATCTCCTCGCAGGCCTGGCGATTGGCCCCTTCACCCCCGGCTTTGTTGGTGATATGAATGCCATCAGCCAACTGGCCGAAATGGGCGTTATTTTCATCCTGTTTGGCGTTGGCCTGCACTTTTCACTGAAAGACCTCTGGGAAGTTCGGCGCATCGCGCTTCCCGGTGCAGCTCTGCGCACGGCCATTGCCGCCCTGATCGGCTTTCTGCTCACGCAGCTATGGGGGTGGTCTTCCGGGGCTGGGTTTGTGCTGGGGTTAGCGATCTCGGTTGCCAGCACGGTGGTGCTGTTGAGAGGGTTGTCGGATTACGGGCTGTTGAACACGGTTCACGGAAAAGTGGCCGTGGGCTGGCTCGTTTTTGAGGATATTGTGACGGTTGCCATCCTGGTGTTGCTGCCTGCCCTGGTTGGCGACAGTCGCAACCTGATTGAAACATTTGGCTTGGCGCTGCTCAAGACCGGGCTGTTCATCGCCATTATGCTGTTTGTCGGCACGCGGTTGATGCCCTGGCTGCTGACTCAGATCGCACGCACCCGGTCACGTGAGCTGTTCACCCTTGCCGTGGTCACAGCGGCGATCGGCACCGCGTTTGCTGCGGCTGAACTCTTCGATGTTTCGCTGGCGCTGGCTGCATTTCTGGCTGGTGTTGTGATTAGCGAGTCGGATGTCAGTCACCAGGTAGGAGCAGAGATTGTTCCCTTTCGTGATGTTTTCGCTGTCTTGTTCTTCGTCTCGGTGGGGATGCTGGTTGATCCGGCTGTGGTCCGGGCGGAGGTCTGGCATGTGCTGGAACTCACCGCGCTGATCGTGATTGGGAAAAACGTGATTACGCTTCTGTTGGGGTTTGTTCTCCCCGCATCGGAACGAACGTTGATCGTGGTGGCAGCCAGTTCCAGCCAGATTGGTGAGTTTTCCTTTATTGTCGGGCAGATGGGAGTCTCACTCGACCTGCTCACTCAGAATCAGTATGGATTAATCCTGGCGGCATCGGTGCTGTCTATCGTCGTTAATCCCTTCATGTTCCGCGTCATCCTGCCGACTGAGCGCGTACTCCAACGCGTGCCGACGCTCTGGCAGCGCCTGGAACGGGGCGGGCCGACGCCTGAATTGTTGAGCAAAGCCATGCGGTTCTTGTCGGATACGGTCGCGTAGGCAGGCACATTGGACGGGTGCTGGATCATCTCGGATCGCCCTATTTGATTATTGAGATCGATGCAGCCTACGCTGCCGATATGCAGCGGGCAGGCATTCAAACGTTGTTTGGTGATGCGACCAATATCGAGATTCTCCGGTATTCAGGTCTGGACCAGGCCTGCGCGCTTGTCGTGACAGTCCCTGATGAAGTGACCGCTGAACTCATTGTGGCAGCCGCCCACGATCTCGCGCCCGCATTACCTATCATTGCACGGGCAGGTGCTGCGTCGGGCGTTGAACGGCTGGTTACACACGGCGCACAACATGTTATTCACCCCGAACTCGAAGGCGGGCTGGAGATGGTACGTCATACACTGCTCACGCTGGGTTATCCGATGGGGCAGATCCAGACCTATGTCGATTCCGTGCGGCGCGATGCGTATCAGGCGAGTGTCCAGGATGACCGCCAACACCCGGTTCTGGATCAGTTGTTAGCCGCAGTCCGAGGAGTGGAAATTGTGTGGTATGCGATTGAGGAAAACAGCCCGCTCGTCGGAAAAAGCCTGGCAGAAGCAAACATTCGAGCGCATACGGGAGCTTCAGTGATTGCCGTGATGCGCGAGCACACCGTCATCCCCAATCCAAAATCCAACATGCCGTTTGCTGAAGGCGATATGGTTGGGTTGATCGGAACCGTACAGGAGATTGAAGACGCAGCACACCTGTTTGGCCCTGCACAAATTTTCATTGACTGATAGGTTGACCGTTCAGCCCCAACTTCCCCTTGTTTAGGTTTGCCCAAACAAAGTTTCCCCGATTTTGTTTTGTGTTTGACGCGAATTGCAGGTAAACCGTAAAACTGCTCGCCAAAACCGCAGGATTCCCTACCAAAAGCCGTAATCCTACAGTCTGTTGAGAGGGGCAGTCTGGTATGCTGTGGGTATATGTGCGCACGGACTATCGGAACGGCCAATATGACCAGAATCACAATGCAACAAACAACCCAAAATCGTATCACGAGGGAGATGTTTATGTGCGGTTCCCCTCAAATTCCTGTCAATGCGGAATTTTACCATCCCAAACAGGTAAAAACTACGCCCCAGATCGGTAAAATTCCGCATGTTCGATGGGGTCACTTTGATATGATGGGTGTGTGATGTTCAAACAGGGAGAAAAACATAATGCAAGGCCAGCAAACGCTGACTATTCCAACCAAACAACCGACCCGTACCGAGATATTCGCTTTTCGTTGCACACCTGAAGAACGCGAAGCCATCTTCGCTTTTGCTCAGCAATTGGATCTGCCGGTTTCAC
>CAZKIB010000412.1:0-2135 GCA_964552425.1 uncultured Anaerolineaceae bacterium
GCGGCTTCCTTCAGAAGCTGGGCGCCCATGTTTTCAAAGGGGTCGTCCAGTTCGATTTCTTTGGCGACGGTCACACCGTCATGGGTGACTGTCGGCGCGCCGAATTTTTTGTCGAGCGCGACGTTGCGGCCCTTCGGCCCCAGGGTGGTGCTGACCGCATCGGCCAGTTTATCGACACCGCGCTTCAGGCTGGCGCGTGCAGATTCCTGAAAAACAAGCTGTTTAGCCATGTGGGTAATCCCTCCAATTGAACTTTGAGTGAGCGAAAAAAATCCTGGTCATGCCGTCGAAAATTATTCGACGATGCCCAGGATGTCGCTCTCTTTCATAATGAGCAGTTTCTTGCCATCGAGTTTGATTTCGGTACCGGCGTACTTGGCGAACAGAACACGATCTCCGACTTTGACATCCATCGCGATGCGTTCCCCATCATCATCCAGGCGGCCAGCACCGGCAGCCAGGACGGTCCCCTGCTGCGGTTTTTCTTTAGCCGTTTCGGGCAGCACGAGCGCGCCCCCGGCAAAGGTTTCTTCCTGCTCGGCAGGTTCAACCAGAAGGCGATCACCCAGCGGGCGCAGATTAATAGCCATTCGTCCCTCCAAATTTGTAAAGAAATGCGTTTGCTACAACAGCGGACATGATTTAGCACTCTGCGACGAGAGTGCTAAGATGTTGTGCATACTATATCAAAACTTGGGGCGCGCGTCAAGAATTTTTAGCAAACTTCTTATACGAGTGCTAATTATGTTGCAGAATGGTTGGGGGCGGTTAGAACATTCTGTAGGATACCGGAGGCCGGAGCATCTGACAAGATGGAGTATTAACCGGACGGGAACCATCCGAAAAGCCGGTATTCCCGCGCGGAACGATAACCCAGCCGGTGGCCCAGCGCGACGGAGGGCAGGTTGCTGGTATTGCAGTTCCAGTAGGTGTGGAAGCCGCGCGCCTCGCATTCGTGGATCACGCGGGCGCTGACGAGGGTGGCATACCCCCGCCCACGAAAATCCGGGTGGGTGATTGTGCCGATTTCCATCAGGTCTTTGCCGAGCGGACCAGCCGAGGCTTCGCTGATGAGCAGGCTGCCGCGAAGCAGCGCGAAGAGAATTTCCTTTTCCAGAATCGCTTCCGTACTTCCGTGCATCCTGAGCCGGTCCTCGAACCAGGGCGACTGCCGCAGAATTTCGGCAGTCATGGGGATGAGGGTACAGCCCTCCGGGATAGTCGCAAAAAGCGCTTCCAGCCCTTCTCCTACCGGGCGATCCGTATAGTCGATCACCGAACCGGTATACTGCGGGGCATCTGGCAGACTGGCGATGAGCGGATCATCCGGCCACAGACCAATGAGCGTATCACCCTGCTGCCGCCGTTCCTCCACCAGCGCGCTGAGAATGGCTTTCGTCACCGCCCCGGCGGGATACAGCGTTCCAAACATGCTTTCCCACAGGACTGCCCAGGTCGGGTGGTCCGGGTCATCCGTGTAGACCACACCTTGCATATAACCATCGAGCGCGGCGCGGCAGCGCAGACCCGCTGGTTGGTCGAACGGGCTGAACAGTGCGCGGAGGGCCGGGGAACTCTGACTGGCGGATACCGGAAGCATGTGGGACGGCTCCTGCGGAAAGTGTCCGTTTACACAACGCGGCCAGTTTAGCAGAAGCCCCTGGTTTTGCCGAGATTGAGGGGCGAATTCCGGGCGCAAACCGGCCAAGACGTGCTAGAATGAGAGAGGTATTGGTTCCTAAAATCGTACATATATCCAATATCACTTACAGCAGGTTCAGGAGCCAGGCATGGGCCAGCATGTGTTTATTTCCTATAAGCACGAAGATCGTATTTTCGCCAGCCAGTTGATCCAGCGAGTTCAGACGGCGGGCTTTCGTGTGTGGATTGATGAGGAGCAGCTTCGGGCGGGGGAAAACTGGCGCGAAGCAATCAACTCCGCCATCCGGCAGGCGTTCGCGGTGGTGCTGGTCATCACGCCGGAATCGCGCTCGTCGGAATATGTCACCTACGAATGGGCCTTCGCGCAGGGGGCCAATGTCAAGGTGATCCCGGTGATGCTGCGGCGCACGGGGCTGCTGCACCCGCAGTTGGAGATGCTGCAATATCTGGATTTTTCGGACGCCGAGCGTCCA
>CAZKIB010000412.1:2220-2999 GCA_964552425.1 uncultured Anaerolineaceae bacterium
CACCCCCCGCTCGGTGCGTCAGGCGATGGAAGCGCTGGACAGCCACAACGCCGACGAACGCCGTTCAGCCCTGCGCAGTCTGGCGCAGATGAATCACCCGACGGCCTATTCCGCGCTGGTCGCCGCTGTGCAGCACCCGCTGCGCGATGTGCGCGTGGACGCCGCCTTTATGCTAGCGAAACAGACCAACAATACCGACTTTGCCGCTGTGCCCGGTCTGATCGAGGCGCTGCGGGACGAAGATGCCCGCATTCGCACCGCAGCGGTCAAGGTGCTGGGCGAGATCAAGGACCCGGAAAGTGTGCCTTCGCTGCTGGAAATCGTCAATCACGAGCGTGATGGCAACATCCGCTGGCTGGCGACGGGCGCGTTGAGCAAAATGGGTGAAACCGCTGTGCCGGGGCTGGTCAAGGCCCTGCACGATGAAGACTGGAAGGTACGCCGCAGCGCCTGTGAAGCGCTGTGGAGCATGGCGGAACCCTCCGCTGTGCCCGGTCTGGCCGAAGCGTTGTGTGATCGCAACGATGTGGTGCGGCAGGCGGCGTCCGGCGCGCTGGAGGCGATGGGCGCGCTGGCGGTTTCCGGGCTGACCCAGGCGCTGCGCGGTTCAAATCGGCAGGTGGCCCAGGCGGCTGCCGATATGCTGCGGCGCATCGACACGGAAGAGGCACGTGCGGCGGTCAAGGGGTGGGCGAAGTGAGTGCTAAGTTCCGAGTGCTGAGTGCTTATGGATAAACGGAAAAGAAAAAGCCTGATAGACAATGCGGCTTTAGCCCATT
>CAZKIB010000413.1:0-2553 GCA_964552425.1 uncultured Anaerolineaceae bacterium
ATTATGCAAATAGTGGCAGTTGGTGACCAAAAGTGTCAGAAAAATTTCTCAGAGATTCTCAGTGTGATACAGCGTCGAGACAGAAGCTGTTACCACATGGGGTGCTGTTCTCCTTCAGTCAGAAACCGTCACTCCACACTGTTTTTACGCCCCCGCTCCTTCCGGCACAAGCCAGGGCGGGATCGGCAGGCGCTGGCCGCCCAGATGACTGGCATACAGGAAGCGATAGACATCGTTGGCATAAAACTGCGGGTAGGATTTGTCCGGCAGCGTGTCCATGAAGCGGTCCATCACCCGCTCGGCCAGGTTCGCGTCCATCCCGGCTTCGACCTCGTAATCGAAGTAGATCGCCAGGTCCTTGTCCGGGTCTTCAATGATGCGTTTGACTTTGTAGGTCCCCGGAAAACGATGCGCCGGCGAGTAGCGTTCCATCAGGAATGTGCCCATCGCCGCCGAGTTGATGTAGTGTTTATGCTCGAACAGGAAGTTGACGGTTTCCTGCGCATTTTCAAGGGTCTCGCCGGGGAAGCCGAAGAAGAAAAAGGTATGGTTCCAGATGCCGGCGTCGTGGCTCTCGCGCAGAATGCGGCTCATATCCGGCAGGTCGGTTCCCTTGACCATGAAGTTGATGATCGCTTCCGAAGCGCTCTCCAGCCCGAACAGGATCATGCGGCAGCCGGCCCGGCTCATCTGCGCCAGCAGGTCGGCGTCAATGACATGCTCAAAACGCACACAGCCGCCCCAGTGCAGCGGGGTTCCTTGGGCTTCCAGCAGCGGCGAAAGATGCCGCAGGTTGCGCGGCGTGACAGCTTCATCCGAAAAGAAGATGTGCTGCACGCCGTACTCGCGCTGCAATTCGAGCATCTGGCTGGCAAGTTCCTCGGCCTTCAACTGGCTGAAGGATTCTGCCTCGCCATAGCCCACATTACAGAAGGCGCACTTGCCAAAATAACAGCCGCGCGCGGTCAGCAGCGGCAGCGCCAGGTGCGGCGCGAGATAACGATCCAGCGGCAGGCCGTGAAAATCCGGCAGTGGCAGATCGCTAATTTTTTCCGGGATTTTGCGCTCCGTCACGCGGATGCTCTCACCGTCCCGGTAGACCAGATTGTTGACTCTGGACAGGTCGCCATCCCCGGCCAGCGCTTCGGCCAGTTGCAGCAGCGGCACTTCGCCATCGAAGACCACCGCACTGTCGAACAGACTGAACATGCGCGGCACTCTGGGCAGTTCGTCGCGCAGCATACTGATATGCGGCCCGCCGACGGTGACATGACAGTCGATGCCGGCCTGTTTGATGAGATAACCCAGCGTCATCCCGGCCAGCATCTGCGGCATGGAGGGGATCGAAATGCCGACAATATCCGGCTTTTCGTGGGCGATGTCCTGAATAATGCCGCGCCCGTAAAAATCGAGAAAGATGTTGTGCTGCGGGTCGCGTACCGCTTCCAGCAGACTGCGGCTGCTGTCCACCGGGTAGGCGGAGACATAACTTTGCAAGTGCAGGTTCGCCGGGTAGTACGGCAGCGAGGCGATTTCCAGACACTGGATGATGGTCTGAAAGGCGTCCAGGCTGGTCGGGCCGTCGAAAAACGCTTCGCTGCGGATAATCTGCTTGGCCCGCTGCACGTCCTCCGCCAGACGCGGCCCCTCTTGCAGCGCCCACAGCACCTGCTCACGCGGCGGATGCAGGCGGCGCGCCGGGCGTTTGCTGGCGTTCGGGCCATAATTATCGCGCAGGCGGGCGACGGTTTCCTTCATGTACGCGCGGGTCAGAATTTCGTCGAAGATTTCCAGGTTGAGGTCGCGCTGGATCACCTCTGCGCCATGCGCCCGCAGGTAGGCGGTCAGGGTCGGCAGCGCCAGGTGCGGCATACTCGGTGTCCAGTTAGGCGGAAACAGCAGCATGATTTTCATAAGCGGTTTTTCCGATAAATCTCGTCAGCCATACGATATTCAACGTAATCTGTGTTAAACCCATCCAAGCATTCGTGAATATGCTTGTTTCTCGTGCTTTACCTCACCCCGGTTTCCCTGCGTTTTTCTCCCCCACGCCATTTTATGGAGAGGGGGCCAGGGGGTGAGGTGTGCCAGCTCAGTTCCCCAGCGACAACTCCTCTGAAAAATGGCAGGCTGCCCAGTGGCCGGGCCGGGTTTCGCGCAGCGCGGGGGCTTCCGTCTTGCAGCGATCTTTGGCGTACTGGCAGCGCGGGTGAAAATAACAGCCGCTGGGCGGGTTGGCCGGGTTGGCGACCTCCCCCTGAAGCACGATGCGGCTGCGTTTGGCGCGCGGGTCCGGCGTGGGCGCGGAAGACAGCAGCGCCTCAGTGTAGGGATGCTGGATGTTGGTGAACAGTTCTTCCGTCTCGGCAATCTCGACAATCTTGCCGACATACATCACCACCACCCGGTCACACAGATGCCGCACCACGCTCAGATCATGCGAAATAAACAGGTAGGTCAGTTGGAACTGTTCCTGCAAATCGTTGAGCAGGTTCAGAATCTGCGCGCGGATCGAAACATCCGGCGCGGAAACCGGCTCATCGCAGAGAATCA
>CAZKIB010000413.1:2563-2989 GCA_964552425.1 uncultured Anaerolineaceae bacterium
GGTTGAGCGCCAGCGCGCGCGCGATGCCGATGCGCTGCCGCTGGCCGCCGCTGAAGGCATGGGGATAGCGCGACATATACTCCGGGCGCAGACCGACCAGCCGCATAAGTTCCGCCACCCGTTCACGGCGGTCATCCCCTTCGGCGATGCCGTAATTGCGCAGCGGTTCGCCAACGATTTCTTCCAGCGTCATACGCGGGTTGAGCGACGAGTAGGGGTCCTGGAAGATCATCTGGATATTCTGCCAGACCGTGCGCATCTGCTCGCGGTCCAGCTTCGCCAGATCGACTTCACCCATGTTATCGTCCTGAAAGATGATTTCGCCACCGGTAGGATCATGGGCGCGCAGGATCACCCGGCCCGCCCCGAACTCGCCGATCACGTCATGGTGCATGACAGCGCGCTTCCAGATGGTTTCGTCATGCG
>CAZKIB010000414.1:0-2552 GCA_964552425.1 uncultured Anaerolineaceae bacterium
AGCCTCTGCTCACCGTTTGATCGAGCGATAATTCGCCCTTCGTAGATCAGGCCGAGATAGATGGCTTTCCTTCCGAAAATAAGGCTCTCCAGAAAATCGCCGCTGATGTGGCGGCTCATCTGCATCGCCCCCAGAATGTTCCGGGTCTCGCTCACCACTGGCGCTGCCGCCGCGATGCTGACTTCCACAACGTCCCCATCTGCCTCCACTAGCAGAGCTGTTGTTACCGTTCCGCGCAGCGCCGTCTGCAGCAGCATATCTTCCTGAGTACTGTTCTTGCCAATTCGCGTATCTACCAGTCGCCTTCCGTCCCCATCCACAACCGTGATGTCATCCAACCCCAACGATGCATTAGCTGTCGTGATAATCTCGGTTGTTTCCTCCACGCTCCTTTTTCCTACGGCCTGAAAGAAAGCAACACTTGTGACGATGGAGTTGGTGCGCACCAGCAGTTCTTTTTCGATTTCCGTTAACCGGCTTTGAATGATATTGACCTCTTCATGGATTTTTTCCCTGCCGATCTTCTCCGTCAGGTCCTGCGTATTTCGCACAAGCAGGAAGATCACACTGATGAGGAACAGCGCCAGCACCAGCAGCACGAGAGTATTCAACTTGACCGCGAGGCTGACATGCCTGAGCAAAGTTCGCGCTACCTTCGGGCACAACTGCCCGTCTATCATCTGGCAGCAGCATGGTGTGCTGTGTCCTGACCTGCGGTCAGGTTCGCCTTAAGATAGGCAGGATTCTTCGAGGCTGAAAAACCCTTTCCAACACACTCTGACGGCTGGTCAGTATCTTCTGCAGGCCGATGAACAGAAGGAGGAGCAACCCAATAACGATTTTGGTCCACCAGCTGTTCAGGGTCCCGTCAAAATTGATGTATGTCTGAATCACACCTTGAATCATAACACCGACAAATGTACCAGCAACAAACCCGACGCCGCCGGTCAGCAACGTGCCGCCCACGACGACAGCTGCTATTGCGTCCAGTTCCAATCCAACGGCGGCGCGCGGATAACCGGAGCGCGTATACAATGAATACACGATCCCCGCCAGCGTCGCCAGAACACTGCTGAGCATGTACACGATGATGGTTGTTCGCGCCACAGGAACTCCCAGCAGCAGCGCCGAATTCGGGTCGCCTCCCATAGCGTACACATTCCGCCCAAAGCGTGTGTAGTGCGCCACAATCATACCGGCTATCATGACTACGATGAAGATAAACGCAACAACTGTCAGCCTGCCGTTATCGGGGAAACGATAATAGACACTGGATACTTCTGCGTAAAATGGATGCGTTATGGGCACAGAGGCCTCTGAAAGCACAAAGGATGCCCCCCGTGCCAGAAACATCCCTGCCAGCGTTACAATGAATGCTGGAATTTTCAGATAATGAATAATCCCCCCCATAGTCGCGCCGAAAGCTGCACCGATCAGCAGAACCACACCGAAAGCAACCAGAGGATGCATTCCCAGATTTTCGATAGCCAGCGCACAGAATATGCCTGTGAACGCGATCACAGAACCGACGGAAAGGTCAATGCCACCGGAGATAATCACGAAAGTCATGCCAACTGCTGTCACGCCCAGGAAGGCTTTGTCAGTCAGGAAATTAGCCATCACACGGCTGGTTCCAAACGCCGGGAAACGGGCAGCGCTAATCAGATAGAGGAGAATGAAAACCGCAATCGTTACAATCAGCGGGAGCATACGTGATTTCATGCTGTTCTTCCAAATCTTTTGACGAAATTGACAAAATATTGGCGGAGAATATCTGACTGAACCAGCAGAACCGCCAGGACGACCAGCGCCTTCACAATCAGGTTGAACGTTGCCGGCAGGCCGCTGAGGAGAATGCCGGTTGTCACGCTCTGGATGATGAGCGCGCCAACGACGCTCAACCCCAGGAAGAAGCGTCCGCCTTTGCCTGGAATAGCGCCACCCAGCGCGACGGCCAGGATCGCGTCAATTTCCAGCCATAAGCCGGCATTGTTTGCATCGGCCCCCCTGATGTCCGCCGTGAGAATCAGACCGGCCAGTGCCGCACAGATGCCGGAAATCACATAGACCGTCAGCTTTATCAGCTTGACGTTGACGCCAGAATAGAAGCTGGCCCGGTCGTTCGCTCCGACGGACTCGATAAGCAAACCCAGGGCAGTACGCCGCACCAGCAGATAAACTGCAAGCAGAACGCCAAACGATAGAAAGATCGGAAATGGAAACCCGAAAACAACTCCGGTTCCAACAAAGCTTAGCGTCTGATTGTTAAAAATGGCTATCTGCCCCTCAGTAATCATCTGGGCAATCCCGCGGCCCGTCACCATCAATATAAGGGTTGCCACGATGGGTTGTATATCGAAAAACGCCACCAGAACGCCGTTCCACAACCCGCACAGAACCCCCACGCCAATGCTTATGAAAATCGCAATCATAGGGGGGGTATCAGTTTTGGAGACCAGCACAGCAGCAACAGCGCCACAGATAGCGATGATGGCGCCTACAGAAAGGTCAATCCCTTTGGTGGCAATAACCAGCGACATGCCAATGGCGAG
>CAZKIB010000414.1:2611-2934 GCA_964552425.1 uncultured Anaerolineaceae bacterium
TCACACTGCCCAGATAGCGCCCCTCGACCGTTCTGACGGAGAAGAAATTGGGCGAGATCAGCCAGTTAATCAGCAGGATAATGATAAGCGCCAGGATGGGCCAGAGCGCGTTCCGGTTACTGCCCAGAAGATGGCCTATTGTCCATGCGCGGCGTGATCCGACTTCTCCTTCTACAGTCATCGTTTGCTCACTCATTGATATCTATCTCTCTGCAATTGCCTGCATGATCGCGCTTTCGCTGATCTCGTCACCGGCTAGTTCAGTGATCTTCCTGCGGTCGCGCAGCACGACTATCCGATCGCTGTAATCCACGACCTCAGCC
>CAZKIB010000415.1:0-723 GCA_964552425.1 uncultured Anaerolineaceae bacterium
TACCACTTCCATAAGTGCAGCGACTATTCCGGCATCGCCAGTCGTGATACCAAACACGACGCTTTTAGCAGGCGTGGTGACGTGCATACAGTGGGTTTCGGAGGGATAGCCCTCGATTGGCTCTAGTAATTCGCCAACCCATACTTCACGCCCCGGCCCGCAGGGGAGCGCTTCGGCAATCTTACGGCATTTGTGACCGTCCATTGGATCAGACATTTCTTACTCCTTAAGAACCCACAACCGTACCGTCATCAACCCAAACAAACTCGCCTACGGGTAAGTGTTTCTGACAGCCTGTGCAGTAGGTCGCGCCATAGAAATGAGGCTGGCGGGCATAGGTTTCGGCAATCGCCTGAGCCATCGTCGTGACAGTGCCGCACCCCCTTTTATCAAGCTGCTCCTGTGTCCAAAACTTGCCCGTTTTGGGCGACTCGCTCTCTGGATACACTTCAAATTTTACGTATCCTGCGCCTGACCACAGTTCTTTTTCTTCATCAGTTAAGTCACGTAAGGGGTATTGCGGTTTACTCCCGACATGCTGATAGGAGCGTCGCACCGGACGCGCAAAACCCTTTGCGCGTTCTTCTTCAGACAGCACCAGATAGGCTTCACTCTGCGGGCGCGGTTCTGTATCAGAACCATGTCCTAAGCGCGGATCGTTTGGGTCAGTAGTGATTGGCATTTTGACCTCCTATTTCATTCACGTTTGAGAAACGGTTTTAT
>CAZKIB010000415.1:789-1465 GCA_964552425.1 uncultured Anaerolineaceae bacterium
GGATCATGAGGCTACCCTCCCCTATCCGACGATACTCCACTGAATGGAGGTTTTGCGCAGACCTCCGAACTGCCCAGCGTATCGTCGCGCTGGCCGACTGCCGCCCCTTCTTTTCTACGTGGGGTTCGGCATCATCATAGGGCCGTGCCCCGTCAGGATTAAAGTGAGGGTCGTCTCTCCGACTGTCACGCCTGGATCACGGCTCGGCGGCGTTCCCTATTTCAGGCATGTGGTGCTGGTGGGCCTCGAACCCACGACCTTTCGGGCTTTACCCGAACGCTCTTCCCCCTGAGCTACAGCGCCATGCGGTTAGGCTCTTTCAGGTCTGTGCGTCCACCTCCCGGCTTCCGCAAGTCCTTATCCCTGCCGGGCTACCGCTTGCCCACTCGTTTCTGTTCCTCGGCGAAGTGACCGTTCCTGCACCCCTTGCTCCATTTTTCGACTGTGGCCTTTGCATGGGAACAAAAGCCATTCGTTCTTCAAGGGGGTTTCACTTGCCTGGGGATAGGCTCTGCGCGAGGAGCATCACCCAAGGCGATTACACCATTGATGCGAATAGTATAGCACACCTGTTCTGACCATGCAAAAATTAAATCCGGGTCAGTTTCTCAGCGAGATCAACCGTGTTCAGGTCCGGGCACATCTCAACTATGAGTGACTCGACGTTGGACGTATA
>CAZKIB010000415.1:1492-2909 GCA_964552425.1 uncultured Anaerolineaceae bacterium
TGCTGTTTCACCAGGCCACTCTCAACCAACCCGCGCAGTCGGAAGGTAGTCGGGCTATAGGCGGTCAAACGGCCAATCTCGTTCAGGTCAAACCAACGCCCAGGGTTGTCCGCCAGAACATTCAGCGCCATCCGGTTGTGTTTAGGTTCATTCCGCACCCGATCACGCAAGCGCTGGAAATTCCGTTCCTGTGCCCCTTGCGCCCGTTTGATTGCCATCGGGCTTCGGTATACTTCCCCATTCTGCAAATCATCAGAATCGGTCTCCTGACGCTCCAAGACGGTTGTCTGAGAGACTGCCAGGTCCAGATCAGAGAGCACTGCATCACTGAGACCGTTATTCGCCAGTACGCCGTTGATAATCTCACGCATCTTGATGAGGGAAGCACGGAACTCATGGGCGGCTTCAATTGTTTGCTGCCCATGAACATCTTTTCTGCCATTCAGCAGGACAGTGGAAATTTCGGCCAGTTGGGATTCTGCGCGTTCAAAGCGGCGGTTCGCGTCTTCGGCAGCCGCCTTCCAATCCTCGCGGTCTTTGGTCACTGCGGCGAGTTGGTTCTCAAGGTCTGTAATCTGCGATGCAAGCCCTTTGACAAAGGATTGCCCCTCGCGCTCATGGAATTCCATTTCGGCAAGGGCGTCGGTAGCTGCATCCAATTTCTCGCGCAAGGTCTTGTTCGTCTGTTCAAGTTCCACTACCCGAATGGTCTGCTTCGCGGCTGTTGACGGTTCAGGTGTGGCGTTCAGGGTTTTGCGCAGTTCTTCGATCAGCGCCTCATCCAGTCTGCGCAGTTCGGGTTTGGCCTGATCTTTGGGGTCAAGCGAGGGCGTAAACCCGGCATGAAACGTATGACGTTTGCGCACTTGTGTGATGAGGGGTTGATTTTCGTGTATGACAATCGCCTCGCCGGGTTTCAGGTGCGAGATGATGTCATTCACCTCTGCCGGTTTCATGGGCACAAACCGATAGTACACGCCCTTATCCGTCGGGTGAGTTACGCGATGCAAAAAGACCAGTCCGCACTGAGTCAGGACGCCTTTGTCTACCTCACTGCTGCGCTGGCTGCTGAGGATCAGGGTGATGCCCTGCTTGCGTCCGCGCTTGGCATAGCGCTTAAACAATTCCTTCACCGGCGTACCGCTGGACTGAGGCAGGAATTCATGACACTCCTCGATCACAACCCCGTAAGGGTTTCGCCCCTTCTGCGCGCAATTCCATAGTGCCTCAAAGTATTCCAGGACAAACTCGAACATCTCGAATTCGTCATGGCTGCTGAAATCCAGAATGACCGACAGCCTGTGCTGGTAAGCAAACTGCGCCAGGCTCCGGGCGTTGGCAACGGATACATCCAAAGCCGCATGTTCCGAGCGACCCACGACCAGCACATTGTATTTCTCCGCCAGCCCCCAGTATT
>CAZKIB010000416.1:0-2899 GCA_964552425.1 uncultured Anaerolineaceae bacterium
GTGTTTTGTTCATAAATAACCCCGATTTTCGGCTCTTTTCATGCACATTTGCCCGTTATCCGAAGACACCCTGAAAAAATTCTGAAGTCTGTAAATTCCTCGTGACATTTAGATACCGTTGTGCGGTAATGGTTGTACAGTAAATGTATCAATGCGGGACGCATTATTATGAGGACACAATGAACGATCAAGAACAAACCCCAAAACCCTCCTGGTGGCAGCGCTGGCAAAGCGGTCAGGCATTGGTCGAATACTGGCCGACCCTGCCCATCGCCCTGATGGTGTCGCTGTCGGCAGCGGCCATCGTCGGCCCGCTTAACGATGCCTTCCAGACCACAGCCGACAGCCTGAGCGGCATTCCCTGTGAAGTGGAGGTCGTGACCGGTCCAACCTATACTGAACTGGAAGGCGGCCACCGCATCGAAGTGACCGCGTCGTCCTATGATCCGAATACAGATCGCACCACCGTCGTCTTCAAAGTCAGTTCCGGCGACCAACCCTCGATCAGCCACTGGGTTCTGGGTGTTGACGAAGCCACCGCCGATAAAATTGTTTCATCCTCAGAAGCCTATGAACCCTGGGGCCTTGACCCGACCACCGGCAAGTACGGCATCAAGTTCGACACCGGCTATGAAGGCACGGGCGGCGGTGGCGGCGGTGGTGGTGGCGGCGGTGGCAAAGGCGGCGGCCCCAAGAGCAAGAGCCGGATCATCAACCATTATGCCCCGCGCATGAATGTGTATGTCGAAGAACGCGAAATCGTGCTGCTCATGACCGGTTATGTGGATTTTATAGACTACGTTGAAGTGACCACCAAAGCGGGCAGCAGCCAGGTTTCCACCGGCACAGTGAGCATTCCATCCATCGGCGGCAGCACCAGCACCAGCGAAGGCTGCTAGGTTCTGTTGACGTTTCTCTTATTTTATCGCCGGACGCTCAAAGCATCCGGCTGCCAGCCGTCAAAAGTCCCCTCAAGGGGACTCTCAAAAGGGCGCTTCAGCGTCCTTCCCTAAAGGCTTAGCCGTAGGCTTTCAGCCTGCGGTGGAAAATGTCAACACAGCCTAGTATCGGTTTCTGTGTTTTCGTTAGACAGTGGGTTGAATGCCCACTGTCTTCCCTGAGCAAATTAATCCCCACCTGTAAGAAAGGAAAGCGGCCAGATGGCGCAGAGACAGCGTACCCTATCCAAATCCAAATCTGATTTTCCGATTTTTGAATACCTTGACCGGATCACCCCCGGCAGATTGATCGCCAATTTTCTGGAGCTGCCGCGCCACTATCGCTGGCTGATCGTCTCCATTCTGGCCTCGGCCTTCCTGCTGTGGGTCTTCCTCAGAGTGGTGGTCGGCGGCCTGAACACTTATGTTGAATCGCGCAAACCGCAGGGCGTCGATACGCTGCGACTGTCCTATGGTCTGGAAACACGTCCGCTGCCGCAGCTGCCCGAAACGCTTGATCCTGAAGCTCAGTTCGTGGTACTGCCGCCCGCCATCGCCGAATATTACGTGCTGCAAATTCCGCCGTCAGCCGAGGAAGCCGAAGCCAGAGCAGAAGCTGAACTGGAAGCCTTCCTGGCGCTGTCGGTGCCGGTTGAAGACGGGCTGCTCACATTGCAGGAAACGCTTGCGGAACAGGTCGTGGCCCAGGCGGAAGCTGCCGCCGCGCCAACGCAGGCCGCTGCCCCTGCCGAAGTGAGCGCCGCAGCCATTGAGGTTCTGCCGACTGCCATCGTGATGGACGCGACTGCTGTGCCAACGGCTGCGCCAACGGTTGATCCCATCCAGGCTCAATCGACAGCAGTCAACAACGCCCTGCTTGAATTACAGGCAATCAACCTAGCGGTGGAAGAGGCAGAGTCCATCGCGGCGGTGTATCCGAAAGTGGCTGCCCTGCAAAGCAGTATCGGCGCTTTGACTTCCGCCGGGGTGACACTGCCCGAACTGGACGCCTTCAACGCGCACCTGACTGCCCTGGCTGCTGTGGAACCGCCAACGGTCTATCAGATCAACGACTGCCTGCGCAGCAGCAAAATGATCGTGCGCCGGCAGGACACCGCCGCTGCCCCGCCCTGTGTGATTGACCAGACCGCCACCTATGTGGAAAGCGGGAACTATCTGTTTGATGGACAGGAATTCAACGTGGTTGCCGCCCAATACCCGCACCATGCGGCAGCGACCACCGCCGCCAAACAGGTGTTTTATCATACCCGCAGTGTGGGACGCACCGGCAACTTCGCGCTTGGCCCTATCGAATACGACTATGTCTTCAGCTTCGCGGATGGTGTTTACTCTCTGACGTGGACGCATGAAAACTGGGCCTACAGCCTGTCCACGAAAGATAACAAAGCGCTCGAACAGTTCGTCAAGTTCTTCCCCTACTAAGCGGTTCACAGACCGGGGCCACCTACCCCGGTCTTTTTTTGTGTTCAGCCTGATCCAACACCCCTGACAAAATCCTGACAATTCCCTTCAGGATTATTCTGTGACATTCACCACCATTGAGCGGTTATTGAAGCGTAAGTAAACAACAGCAATACCGCAACACTTCGTTTATGAAGAAAGGAAAGACGCAATGGAACTCCATACTCACAGATTGACTATTCGCGAGATCATCATGGCAGCACTGGCGCTTCTTATGGCGCTGGCAATTATCAGCCCGCTGGCGGCGCAGGAAACTGTCGACATGGATGATCTGACCGACGAGGACGCCACCGTCGTCATCGGTGTTTACGGCTTCAACGAAAACGGTGACATCGTCGTCACCTCCACCGACGAGACCACCGGCGAGATGACCAGCTACATCATCGCCCCGGCCAGCGCCTTTGTCCCGGCGGGTGTGGCCGAAGGGGATGTCGTCATTATCATTGGCCGCCTGCTGCCCGATGGTATGACTGTCCAGG
>CAZKIB010000417.1:0-2326 GCA_964552425.1 uncultured Anaerolineaceae bacterium
TGATAACCCAGTTGTCCCACAGCCACTTCGCATCACCGACACTGAGGTTGACACAACCGTGAGACCAATAGTAGCCAAAGTTGTCGTGCCAGTAGACGCCATGCAGCGCCTCACGCCAATTGAAATACATGTGATAAGGCACCCGGTCGAGCGCATAGAAATCAGCGCTGCCTGCTGCGCCTTCCATCGGCCCAACTTCCCAGAACAGCTCGACCTTCCATACGCCGGGATCGGTGCGCCACCGCGCCTCATCCATATCGCCGGTGGAAACCAGCGTTGCCATCACCGGGCGCTCTCCTTCGTAGGCAACGAGATTCTGCTCATAAGTGCTCACACCGATCCAACGCCACGGGTAAACCACAGGCGGCCTGGGATGAACAATGCTGAGGTTGGTCTGCACGGTCCATTGTCTCGATCCCACCAGATGCCAGTCCCACTCTCCCACTGTGACGGTCGCGTAGATGTTCATCAGGTCGTAGCGGCGGAATGATCCTGACTGCTGACAGTTACGCGGGCCGCCCGGGGTGAGCGATGTGCAGTGATCGTAAATGGCCCAGGCAAAGGGCATCTCCATGCGATTGATCAGCACACCGGTGAAGGTCGAGGGTTCGGCAAAATGCGCATTTTCAAGCGAGGCCCAGCGTCCAGGTCGTATCTCGGCCCAATCACCTGATGTCTGGAGTACATTGACGTAGCTACTGCGACCAGCAGGCAGTACTTCCATCATTCTGCCATCCGGCGCGTTGTAAAGCGGTACTTCGTCGGCGTCAAAATAGATGAAGTCTTGCCCCTCGATTACACCGAGATCAAAGGGGATTGGCCTTACGTCGGGATATGGCTGCGCCGCGATAACCGCGTTACAGGCCGGAGTCTGTGGGTTTTCATAGGTGATGCTCGCGCAGTCAGGATGTCCAGGAGCAGCGATGGGGTTGGCGTGAACTGGCGCGATATCGGTCACTGCGCTAAGCAGAACGATGGACATGGCAAACAGGCGGATTTGTGCCATACCAGCTCCGTCTTGATTCTGATCGTGTTGAGGCCATCATACCGCAATCCGCTTTCAGGTGAGAGACTGCAATCGAACGTATCGAAGATGAACCGTCTGTGTCACATTGCTCACCTGATAGAAGGATGACCCTACCCCGATTTGACGGACAGAAAGAATGTCAGGGGCAGGTAAGCTGCTCGTACTGGGCCGGGCTGAGATAGCCCAGCGCCGAGTGGATACGCTTTTGGGTATAAACCTCCTCCAGAAAGCGCCCGATAGAACGATAAGCATCGTGGAAATCCTGGTAGTCCGATAAATCTACTTCCTCTTCTTTAATCGTGCGTATCAGCCGTTCGGCGTAGCCGTTTTCTTCAGGCTTGCCGACTGCTGCCATACTGATCTGCACGCCATACCCGGTGAGCAAATCCGTGTAATCGTCGCAGGCATATTGCCAGCCCTGGTCAGAGTGATGAATGTCGGGAACATGATCCACCAAAGCCAGTGAACGGCTACACAGCCAGCCGCGCACCGAGCGCGTGAACACATCCATGATGACCGCCAGATAAACGAAGTCGCGGGCCAGGCGCACATGGGTGATGTCAGCCACCCAGACTTCATCAGGGCTGCGGGGTGGCGCGATGGGTGTGCTGGAAGGGGATCGCTGGATTGTGACGCTGGGGGGCTGGTTGGGCGATCATCCGCCTGACGATGACCAGGGTTTTCTGGAATATGCTCGCAGCCTCCCGCCCCTGATCTTTACCAGATCATCAGCCGCGCCGAACCCTTGGGCGACATCGCGATTCATAAGCTGCCATCCAACCTGCGCCGCCACTATGAACGGATGAAGCGCTTCCCTGAAGGCTATCTGGTGCTGGGTGATGCGATGTGCAGTTTCAATCCCATCTATGCGCAGGGGATGTCGGTGGCATCCATGCAGGCGGAGGTACTGGAAACCTGACTGAAGGACGCGGCTCGGCGCGGCAAATTGGAGGGGGTGTCCCGCAAATTCTTCAAACGCGCCGCTGTTGCCATCAAAAACCCCTGGACTCTGGCGGTGGGTGAGGACTTTCGTTTCCCCGGCGTGCAGGGTTCCAAACCCCCAGGCACAGATCAGATCAACCGCTATGTTTACACCGTGAACCGCACTGCCCACCACAACCGGGAAGTCGCCCGCCGCTTATCAGGTGATGCACATGATTCACCCGCCAACAGCTCTGTTTCATCCGCGTGTTGTGTTGAGGTTACTCTGCAGTCACCTGCTGCGACCCGGTCAACAAAGGCGTGAAATATCGCGTTCAACGCCGAAAATCACCGAGGCTTAGCTGAAGTACGGGGTGG
>CAZKIB010000417.1:2344-2876 GCA_964552425.1 uncultured Anaerolineaceae bacterium
GGAAGATTCTGTAACACCCAGTAGCGAAGTATCATCACGACAGGGAGACCAGAAACCATAAGCAGGATAGCTACAAAGGCAGCCTCAAACAAAACGTCTCAAAGCTAATCTTGATCATGACTTCCGCTTACAGCTTCTGCGCAATCTTCATGCATAAGTCCCGGCAATCAAGGTGAAAATATGGGACGAGACCACAGCTACTGGCGTGGGCGCATGCCGCATGAGGCGCGCTCGACAAACTCCACCGGCAGTACAATGTGCTGAGCCGTTTCTGATTGCAGGCCGCCCAGATTCTCGATGAGCATTCGAGCAGCCATTGCGCCCTTTTCGACGACGGGTTGGCGGATTGTAGTCAGCGGGGGATACACCAGGGCGCTCTCCGGCACGTTATCATTGCCAATGACAGAAAGGTCGCGCGGCACGTTGATGCCACATTCTTGCGCCGCTTTCAGGACGCCAAAAGCCAGCACATCGGCCATGGTTATGACGGCAGTGGGCCGCCAGCGCGACGACCACAGCGTTTTGAGCGCCT
>CAZKIB010000418.1:0-388 GCA_964552425.1 uncultured Anaerolineaceae bacterium
ACGATAAACATAATCAACCAACCCGGATGCAAAGACCGACGCGAACACTTCCGGCGGTGTATCGGCGGCAAACAACGATTGCAACGCCACATCACCTTCTAGGCCGCCCGGCGCTTGTTGGAAATTGACCTTGATGTCGGGGTGAAGCGCTTCAAACGCGGCAAATGCCTCTTCCATCGTGGCGATTTCGTTCGGGTTGGTCCGCCATATACAAGTAATTTCAGTGGGCCCTTGGGCAAACGCATACCCCAACTTGCCGGAAGCTTGAAGTCCTGGCAACCCGGATGCCGCCAGCGCGGCGCCAGCCGTTCCGGCGGCAGATAGCTTCAGAAACTTACGACGAGACATTTTATTTGACATGATGTTTCTCCTTAAAAAGAACTCACGG
>CAZKIB010000418.1:398-842 GCA_964552425.1 uncultured Anaerolineaceae bacterium
ATCACCCCCAAATGGGTGTCAAACACAAGTTCATAATCGTTAATCGATGATTTGCCGGCACGACTCGCGAATGACCAAACGCGGTTCAATTGTCACACGACGCACCGGACCATCGTAGCGTCCTTCGATCCGGTCAAGCAACAGATGTACCGCCTGGCGTCCAATTTCTTGCAGTGTGTGGTCGACTGTGGTCAGCGGTGGTTGAAAATGGGCAGAAAGTTTTGTGCTGTCGAAACCAACTACGGAGACATCATCGGGAATACGCAGATTGGCTTCGTACAATCCGCGCAACACGCCACTGGCAGTCAAGTCATTCCGGGCAAAAATGGCAGAAAACGGCACTTCGTGTTCGAGCAACCACCGGACACCCGACAAACCCGCTTCTTCAGCATGGTGTTCCGACAAAGCGATTAAATCAGGATCGATCTCAATTCCGGCTGACTT
>CAZKIB010000418.1:852-2800 GCA_964552425.1 uncultured Anaerolineaceae bacterium
AAGTTCGGCTGGATATGAGAACAAATACCCTCTCAATCGAGCGTCGGGTTGGTGCGGAATGCCCTCGATATAAGCAATACGCACATGTCCCAGGCTTAGCAAATAGGAGACGATCTGAAAAGCGCCCCGCTTGTGATCGGTGGAAACGCCGTCAGCTTCTATCTCATCTGGCCAGCGCGCGGCGAATACAAACGGTTTGTTGTGCTCATTCAGCAAATGATACGCATTCATCGATAGTTGCTCGACGTTGGGGACAACGATCACGCCTTTGACGTTGAAGTTGTCGGCGTAACGGATTAAGTAACTGGTTTCACTAGTGGCAGCGTAGTTTGATTGGCCGATCAGAATCTGGTAACCGCGCTCGTTGGCGACGTGTTCAATTGCATCTGACAACTCACCAAAATAGGGATTGGCAAGGGTGGGCACAATCAGCCCCAGGGTAGCCAACGATGCATGTGAACTGAAATGACCGCTGACATAGGTTCCTGAGCCTGGCTGGCGGTACAACACGCCTTCATCAACCAGCATTCCGATCGCGGCACGCACGGTGGTTCTGGAAATACCGTGCGCCTCTCCGATCTCGCGTTCAGAGGGGATCGGCTGATCTGGCAAAAAATCGCCTTGTTGGATAGGCATTAGCCAACTGCGCTGAAAGTGTTGCCGGTTTTGCCTTGTCTAAATCAAACATCGCAGCACCTTTGGTACGATACCTGTATCATACCAGAATGCTGATATCATATATTCAGATACTTGATCTTGTCAAGCAATTGCAATGCCCTTCTTCAAGTAGCTGTCAAACTTTATTGACGGCTTATGGACAAATGAAAACGAAGCCGGATCATGTTAAGATCAAGGCATGGCGAAACGACACTTTCAACTGACTGAGCAAGCAATCGAACAATTCCGGCAGGCGGAGCAGCGAACCCGTGATGTGCACGAGTTGAAGCGGCTGCAAGGGGTGCGCTTGTACGGAACCGGCATGTCGATCACGCAAATCATGGACATTCACAACTGCGGTGCCAGTAGCATTCGAGAATGGGTGCAGAAGTACCAGCAAGGCGGTCTGTCGGCGTTGCGCTCGAACTGGAGCAGCCAAAACGCGAGTAAACTGACGCACGAACAACAGGCCGACCTGCGCACCCGACTGCACACCTATCGACCGGATCAACTGCTGCCCGCCGAGATGCGTGTGAGTGAAGGACGCTTTTGGACGGTCAGTGACCTGATGATCGGGGTGGAGCAGTGGTACGACGTGACCTATCAAGATGCAGGCTCCTATCGCAACCTGTTCAAGCGCTGCGGGTTCAGTTATCACCGCGCCGAGCAGGTGTACAAATCGCGGCCCAGTGAGGCCGAAGTCGCCGAGTTTGAAGCTGAGCTCGAAAAAAAGTGACCGATTTTCGCCAAAACCATCCTGATGGAATCATTCTGGCGATGGACCAGATGAGCGCCTATCTGCAAGCCACTCTCACGCGGGTCTGGGCACCACGTGGTGAGACCCCGGTTATCCGGGTTACACCACAACGCGACATGCTTCATTTCTATGGCGGGCTTGACGTGATGGGCGGGCGCGAAGTCGCCCTGTCATTGCCCCGACTGGATGGTGAGAACACCATTCATTTCCTGACCCATGTGATGGCCTGTTTTCCTGGACGAGCGATTTTGATCCTGCTGGATCGCGCGCCCTGGCACAAGGGCAAAGCCCGTCGGTTCATCGAAGCGCATCCGCTCCTCGACCTGTTCTACTTCCCGCCCGGTTGCCCTGATTTGAACCCGCAGGAGCATGTTTGGAAGCAGACACGCGATGCAGTCGGTCGTTTACGCGATTATCCGCATCTGAGCACCTTGCGGCAGGCGTTTCAAGCGTATTTGGAGAACACACTCTTTCAATTCGACTGGATCGACAAGTATCTGCCCACATTCTATGTATCTGAATTCATTTGACCAT
>CAZKIB010000419.1:0-2797 GCA_964552425.1 uncultured Anaerolineaceae bacterium
CAGTGACAATATCCGTGTTCGCAGCATCGTCGGGCGGTATCTGGAACACAGCCGCATCTACTATTTCAGGAATGCCGAGCCTGACCAGCGCATCTACCTGGGCAGCGCCGACCTGATGCGCCGTAATCTGTACAACCGGGTGGAAGTCGTCTTCCCGGTCATTGACACCCGCACACAAAAGCAGGTGCTGCGTATCCTGGCGACCAGCCTGTTGGACAGCCGGGGCGCGTGGGAAATGCAGCCGGATGGTTATTACCGTCTGGTGGAACCACAGGACGGCCCAGGCTACAGCAGCCAGGACATCTTCATGGAAAACAGCTTTGGCCTGGAAAAGCTGCCTCCTGAGTGGACGTGAGGCGAAACCTTGTCCTCAACCCCACAATAGTCCATAATGTTTTTTTGAAATAAAGTCACCAGTTAAGCCTTAAAGTGTCTTATTCGCATAATGTGATCTCATTGTAAGATTACAGGTTTTCCATGATTCATGAGACTGGTATTGTTAACTGAAGGAGTGAACAATGGAACTGTGCGTAATTGAAGGGGATGGCATTGGTCATGAGGTAGTCCCCGCTGCCGTACAGGTTCTGCGACAGGTTGCCCCGGATATTATTATCCACCATGCCCCCGCCGGCTGGGATTATTTCCAGACGCACGGAACCCCGCTGCCCGATGAAACCCTGCAACTGGCAGCCCACTGTTCGGCTGTGCTGTTTGGCGCAGTGTCATCTCCGTCCTATCCCATCGAGAATTATTATTCCCCTGTTGTGCGCCTCCGCCGCGAGCTTCAGGCTTTTGCTAATCTTCGCCCCACCCGCTATCTGCCGGTTCCCACCGCCCGCGAAGGGGTTGACCTGGTCATCGTGCGCGAGAATACCGAAGATTTGTACGTGGGGCGCGAAACCACCACCGACGAAGGCCGCACCGGGGTGGCTCAGAAAGTCATCACGCGGGTCGCAACCGAACGGGTCGCCCGTGTGGGCTATGATCTGGCGGTGCGCACGGGCCGTGAAAAAATCACGATTGTTCACAAAGCCAACGTCCTGCCACAATCAGATGGTCTGTTCCGCCGCGTCGCGCTCGAAGTCGCCAGCGATTACCCTGACATTATCACCGACGAACTGCTGGTCGATACCGCCGCTTACTGGATGGTCAAGGACCCGACCCGCTTCGACGTGGTGCTGACCCCCAACCTGTACGGTGACATCCTGTCCGACATGGCCGCCGCCTGGGGGGGTGGTCTGGGGTTAGCGCCGTCTCTCAGTGTGGGCGACAGCATCGCCATTGCCGAACCGGTCCATGGTTCCGCCCCGGACATCGCCGGACGCAACATCGCCAACCCAACCGCGACAATTTTGAGTATCGGAATGCTCCTGCGCCATCACTGGATGCGGCTGGATGCGGCCCAGAAAGTCGAACACGCCGTTTATATTACGCTGCTCAACGGGAATTACACAGCGGACATTAACAGCGAGGGATCCCTTTCCACACAGGAATTCACCGATCATATCTGCTCGAATTTGAACTAAGGTTTTCCGGTCTCCGAATGTGATGTCGACGGTCCTGGTCATTGACAGCGACGAAAGCGTGACTCTGCTGCTGGAGATGGTCCTCCAGCGGGCGAATCATCGCGTCCTGACAGCCAGGACCGGGGCTGATGGGCTGCCGTCCCGGTGCCCGCGCTTCGATGCCGGATGGGCTGTTGCTGGCTCAATCCACCAGACCAGACCTGATTATCGTGGACGACAGGCTCCCGCAGATCGCCGGCGTGGAAGTCTGTATTCAACTGAAGAGCGACCCACACACCCGCGCAACCCCGATCATCCTCTCCACATCGACCCTGACACCCGACCTGCACGCCTACGCCAGCCGCGCCGGCGCAGACAGTGCCCTGCGCAAACCCTTCCGCCCCAATGACGTACTGCTGGCGCTGTCCACCATGCTGGGGTAAAAGCCTGTCCTATAGCAGGCGGAGGGACTGAACGGATGCAAAAGCCCACGATTGTGATTACGGGCGCGCCAGCATGGAGCGCGGGGGTTGAAGCCCAACTGCATGAGACGTATGGGATCGAGCATTACACGGAGCGGGCCGGCTATGTTACGCGGCTGGCGGATGCGCGCGCGGCGTTGATTCTGGTGGATGGGGGCGATGCGGACTGGCGTTTCTGGACCAGCACACCCAAGTCCAGCCCGGCGACAAGGCGCATCCCGATCATCGTGGTGGCTGAGGATGGCGCATCCCGCCGCGCGGCGGTGATCGCCGGGGCAGATTTTGCGATGCCGGCGGTGGAACTGGTGGAGCGGATTCACACGCTGGCGAAGGATTATGCCCGTGTGGAAGACCCGGCACGGCTGGCACAGCTTGACTGCGAATGTCAGAAGGCCCTGCCGCCGCTGGCCGCGCGGGGTGTGGAGAAGTTCAACGCCGGGGAATACTACCCGCAGCACGATTTGTTTGAAGAATTATGGGTGCAGACCGAGGGACCAGTGCGCGATCTGTACCGGGCGATTTTGCAGGTGGGCGTGGCCTATTATCAGATCGAACGCGGCAACCACCGGGGCGCGCTGAAAATGCTGCTGCGGAGTGTGCAGTGGCTGCTGGTACTGCCGGATGTCTGCCAGGGGGTGGATGTGCGCCAGCTTCGGGAGGATTCCGCCCGTGTGCGCGCTGAACTGGAAGCGCTGAATCCTGAAGACATCCAGCAGTTTGATCGCAGCCTGCTCAGGCCGGTGCGCCTCGTCACGAAATAACGTTCCGCGCCTGGCGAATTCGCGCATTTGTGGCAAGATTGAGGCGCGA
>CAZKIB010000420.1:0-2728 GCA_964552425.1 uncultured Anaerolineaceae bacterium
GCGCTTTACTTGGCTCATCCCAAGTATGGTCTTCCCTCAACTGCGTAACTCCTAACCAATATAACCCACGAAGGAATTGTGGCTGCCCTTTGTGCGTCTCAGTTCGAATCCATAATCTTCCAAAAGACGCCGCAAATCTTCAAAGCGAATATTCTTGGGATTCTGAGCAATTCTGAGGCGACGTTTCTGTCTTCGAGACATAGAGTCATTATACCTGCGAATTCTACAAACTGGTCAGCGCTTCAGCAAAAAGGGGGATGCCACCTTCGTTTGCGGTTCATCGTCTGAATGGCAGTCAGTAAGGTCTGCGCAGCCTGCTTTAGCGGACTACCCTAACACCTCGCGCACGGGGAGTGTGAAGCCGGGGAGAACATCCCCCCCATCAATCCTATCGTCAGCGGTCAGCACCAGCGGATCGCGTCCCGGCAGGTAGATTTCCACCTGTTCATGCGGGAAGGTCAGGATGACCATCTTTGCGCCATGCTGAATATAGGCGCGCGCCTTGCGCTGCTGCGAGGCTCTCGACTGCGAATCGGAGCGGATTTCCACAGCCACCAGTGGGGGTGTGGTCAGGTAGTCGGCCTCGGTAGCCTCGTTAATACACACTTCCGGCATGAACTTCTCGCCATCCAGCACGTGCAGTGTTTCGGTATACACCACGCCGACAGGGTGCTGTGCATTGTAAGCCAGAAAGGCGCCGACAAAAATAGAATGAATCCGGCCATGCAAGGGCTTGGGTGACACCTCGACCATCTCCCCATCCATGAAATCAAAGCGTTTGTCCGGGTGCTGCTCGGCATAGGCCAGAAACTCTTCCGCCGTCATCTGCCTGTGTGCGATCACATCCCACCTCGATTCGATCATTCACCTTCAGTATAAACCAGAAAGTGCGTGACGGGATCAACAGGTACAGAGACACTCTGCGATTATTCCGCCGCTGGATGTAAAATATAGTTGACATGGTGTACGAATTGTGATACTTTATGTAAAGTATATTTGACATAAAGTAAAACAGATCAGACACGCGGAGGAAGTATGTCCTATCAGGAAAAACGCAGCATCGTGTCACTCATCAGCACCGTTCTGATTACTGTGCTGTATTCAGCCTACATGCTTCAGCGCTACCCGGATGCGAATGCCTATTCACCGGAGGTTTTCCGTTTCTGGGGGACCTTCTTCCTGATCTTCATTGTGGTGACGATTGTGGCGAAGATCGTCATATACATCGTCTTCAATATCTTCAGCGCCATCACTGCGAATGAAACCGAACCCTCCATCACGGATGAACGTGACCGGTTGATTGAGTTGAAGTCCACCCGGAATTCGCTTTACACCTTCACCTTTGGCTTTCTGATCGCCATGACCGCGCTGGCCCTGGATATGTCGCCCACCGTGATGTTCATTGTCCTGATCTGCGCCGGGACAGGGTCAGAAATCGTGTCGGATATTTCCCAGTTTCTCTACTACCAGCGCGGGGTCTGAGATGAGCAAAAGTCCTGTCAGCAACCACATTCGCGCGCTGCGTTTTCAGCATCACGAAATGACCCAGCAGGAACTGGCGGATAAGGTCGGGGTGACACGCCAGACCATCATCGCCATCGAAAATGCCAAATATTCCCCGTCCCTGGAACTGGCGTTTCGCATCGCGCGGGTCTTCAACCGGCCCCTGGAGGAAGTCTTTTCCTTCAACGACAGCGGCGAATGATGCCGGGCGCTTCGATCAATGCAGATGATTTTAAGCAGCGTATTCAGGCAAGTCTGGAGAAAACTCATGAAAGCAGTGGTCTACACACACTATGGAACACCGGATGTCCTGCATCTCAAAGAGGTTGCCAAACCCACGCCGAAGGACAACGAAGTCCTCATCCGCGTTATTGCCACCACCGTCACAGCGGGGGACTGGCGTTTGCGCAAGGCGGACCCCTTTGCCGCCCGACTCTACAACGGCCTGTTCAGACCGCTCAAGGTCAACATCCTGGGCTTTGAGCTGGCCGGTGATGTGGAGGCTGTCGGCAAGGATGTCACCCGCTTTCAGCCGGGCGACCCGGTGTTTGCATCCTGCGGGATCGGTTTTGGCGCTTATGCCGAATACCGCTGCCTGCCGGAAACCGGCGTGATCGCCCTGAAGCCGGCCAACATGACTTATGAGGAAGCCGCCGCCGTGCCGATTGGGGGCGGGACTGCCGTGCGCGTGCTCAGAAAAGCGCGTATCCTGCCCGGACAGAAAGTGCTCATCTATGGCGCTTCCGGCAGCGTCGGCAGCTATGCGGTCCAGCTTGCCCGGCACTTTGGGGCCGAAGTGACCGGCGTGTGCAGTACCTCCAATCTGGATATGGTGAAATCGCTGGGAGCCACTCAGGTCATTGATTACACCGCAGCGGACTTCACCCGGCGCGGCGAAACCTATGATGTCATTTTTGACGCTGTCGGCAAGCTTTCCGCTGCGCACGGCAAAAAAGCGCTCAAAAAGAACGGGTTCTATTTCTCCGTGATGACTGAATCCTCACGCGAAAAAGTCGAGGACCTGAACTTTCTCAAAGAGCTGATCGAAGCGGGGGCGGTCAAAGCCGTCATCGACAGATGCTGTTCGCTGGAAGAGATTCGGGAGGCGCATACCTATGTCGAAAAAGGGCATAAAAAGGGCAATGTCGTCGTCACAGTTGCCCGCCACAACTAATGGATAAACCAATTAGACTACGCCTAATTCTGGATTAGACAGCGGGCTTCA
>CAZKIB010000421.1:0-2718 GCA_964552425.1 uncultured Anaerolineaceae bacterium
TCGCCCGGCAGCCGTCGCTTCCATGGCGGCTCATGGTGGCGGGGGATGGGCCGGAGCGCGCCGCGCTGGAACAACAGGCGCATGAAGTGAAAGTCACCAATCGTGTGGACTTTCTCGGCCAGATCGCTCGTGAACAGATGGCGCTGTATATGAGGGCAGCCGATTATTTCGCGCTGTACTCCGGGTACGAGGGCCTCTCGCACAGCCTGCTGGAAAGCCTGCGGGCCAGGACACCGGTGATCGCCAGTGACAAAGGTGGCAACCCCGAAGTGGTCCAGCATGGAGTCAACGGCCTGCTTGTGCCCTATGTGGATGTGGAAGCGCTAACCGCCGCGCTGCAAGAAGCGTTTCAATCCGGCAGACAGGCGGCGCTGGCGGCTAACAGCCATGTGGGCATGGAACGCTTCGATTTCACCCGCATGGTCGAGCAGACCGACGCTGTCCTGCGCGCATACCTGCGAAGCTAACGCGATTGCGATTCAAAAATATCCCGCGCCGGCAGTTGAAACCCCGGCAAGATGTCACCGCCGTCGAGTGTATCTGCCAGTCCGCAAATCCTCATGGGCTGGCCGGGAGCGTGGACCTCAATCATCTGCGAAAACGGAAAAACGACCCATACGATTGTGCCGGCGGCCAGATAATTCGTGATCTTGCGACGCAGGCCGCGCTGCTCATCCAGATTGCCTTCGTCCGAAATCACCTCCACAGCCAGCTCCGGCGGATTGGGATTGTAGCCGGTACGTGCCAGTTCCGGCTGGCGCGCCCTGCTGATATAAGCCACATCCGGCGCATAGCGTTCGCCTGCCACCTGATAGCCGCCATCAGCACCAGTTACATATCCGCCAATATTGTTTTCACGGATGAACAGGCGAATGAAAAAACGGATTGACCCCCCGATATGCGACACAAAAGGGTTACTCGGCACTTCAACAATCTCCCCGGCGATCAGTTCGTAGATTGTGTCGCCCAGATCCGCGCGCTGGATAAATTCATCAAACTGTTCAGCAGTGGTTACAGCCTGTTTTTGCAGCACCATTGGCACACCTCTCATACTCTGTTTTGATTATAACCTCACCTTACGCAGATGGGTGGCCTGGATGCTGATTCGCTCTTGCCGGACAGTGCGCAGCCTATCCGGCAAAGCAACCCAAATCCTTTCAGGATTCACACCACGCTGCCCCAGTCCCGACGGGACTTGTCTTGCCTTGCCGTCGATTTTAATCGGCGGCAGAAGCCGAAGCACCCCTGACCCCACCCTAACGGGAGATTGTCACCCGCTGCGTAAGGTGAGTTATAACAATAAAAAACGCCGGCGTGATGTTCATGGGCCGAAGGGGTGATAAACCTCAGCAGCAGAGCGGGTGGAAGAGCGGTACAACAGGAATGGATAAAAATCGCTGTGGAGGCGTTCCATGAAGCGTGGATTTCTGCTCACCAGTCTGGCCCTGCTGGTAGTAATCATCATCGTCGGGGCCGTGTTTTTCGTCCGGCATCAGCAAGCGATTATGCAGGTAAATCAGGACTGGGAAACCAGTGTGGTGCAGCCGCTGGCAGAGGTGGGGACCACCCGCACTTTGACTATTCTCCCGCTCATCGAGCGCAACGCAGACCCCGGCCTGAGTGGTGAACCCGGCGTGGCCTATCTGATCAAAACAGACACATCCAATATCCTGTTTGATGTCGGGTTTAATGCCGATGGTTCAGCCCCGCTGCGCCGCAATATGGAGGCTCTGGGAATCGCCTGGGACAACATCGACGCCATTGTGATTTCCCATGTGCATCTCGACCACGTAGGTGGCTGGCTGCCGATGATCGGGCGCACCTTTTCGCCTGGCGGCGAACCGCTGAACCTGGCCGGCAAAGCAATCTTTACGCCAGTCCCGATGACCTATCCCGGCGCGCTGCCACAAACAAGCACTCAACCCAGCGTGATCGCGCCCGGCGTGACGACCACCGGCACAATCAGCTTTCCAGAACTGTTTCCAATTGTTGTGCTGGGCGACCCCAACTATGAACAGTCTCTGCTGGTCAATGTCGAAGGTCGCGGCGTGGTGGCGATTTCCGGGTGCGGGCATCCCACCATTCAGAAACTTCTGACACGCGCAGACACGCTGTTTGATGAACCCCTCGCCGGGATTGTGGGTGGACTGCACTATCCGGCTTCAGACGGGCTGGACATTCAGCCCAATATCGACTATCTGAAGACCTTTGCCCCACAGATTGTCGCGGTATCCCCCCATGACAGCAGTGTGGCCGCCATCGAAGCATTCCGCGCAGCTTTCCCCGATGTGTACCAGGATGTGGTGGTGGGTCAGGAGATTGTCTTCAGCGCATAAGTCAGCACAGGGACGACACCCGAAGGTCGCCCCGATGTCGCAGATTACCCTAACCGATAGCGCGCGATGGCAGCTTCCATCTCGCGGGCCATATCGTGCAAATCTTTGGCGCTGCGTTCTGCCTGACGGGTGCTGGCTGCGGTCTGCACACTGGCAGATTTGATCTGCTGCATGGCCGCCGCCAGTTGATCCATACCGTTGGCCTGCTGCTGGGTGCTGGCCGCGATCTGCATCGCAAGCTGGTTGGCTTCGTCAATCGTCTGCGACAGGTTGCGGATGGCATCCCCGGCGCGCTGCACAAGCTGCATCCCGCTTTCCGCGCCTTTGCTGCCTTCTTCTGTCACCATCACGGCGGTGTTGGTCGCCTGCTGGATTTCGCTCA
>CAZKIB010000422.1:0-2705 GCA_964552425.1 uncultured Anaerolineaceae bacterium
GACGGCCTGGTCGCCCATGCCCGCCGATCCGTGCCGGGTTAACCCCCGGCTGAGCCGTCAGAAAATCGACCACATAAGGCACGTCTCGCGCATCCAGCCAGCCCATCGACTGGTGTGCGCCGGTGCTTTCGCCAAGCGCCCGCTGATCGTACATCAGCAGCCCATAGCCGGCCCCCGCCAGCCGCTCTGCGTGCCAGAAGGTCCCCAGTCGTGTGCTGGCCGAACCGTGCAGCAGGAGGATGGCTGCGCCATGTGGGGCACGCGGCGGCACATACCATCCGGCCAGTTGTTCGCCATCGGCCACCGGGATCTGAACCGTTTCGTAGTCTGCGCCGAAATCTGCCGGCGTCACGCAGCAAACCGGGCGCTGTGCCGGCCGCGAGAAGCCGATCACCACCGCGTAAGGACCAAACACAAAGACCACGAACGGGATTTCCAGCAGGATCAGAAGCAGCCTGCGCCGGTAAAGCCAGCGCCCGATCAGACCAGAACCAAACTCCACGATGAGGCCAACCGCCAGGCCAGTCCCCGCCCCGGCCAGCATCCAGGGAACGGGGTCAAGGACATAATAGCCCAGCAGACTGAACAACATGGTCAGCGCAATCGTGTTTACCAGTGGAAATGCCAGCCGTCTCATAGGTCTATCCCTCCAGACTTTCTTTGTACAGGCGGCGCACTTCTGGCGCAACTCACTTCAACCTGGTCTGAACCGTCTCTGGCGCAGCACCCCGCGATAGGACACAATAGTCTGGCTAAGACGTTTTTCGTGGCACAAGGAGCAGTTTTGATGCAATACGCAGTCGATGTGCCTAACTTCGGGCCGTTTGGCGATGCCCGTGTGCTGGCTGATCTGGCGAAAGCCGCAGAAGACGCCGGATGGGATGGCTTTTTTATCTGGGATCACCTGTACTGGGGAACCTACCCGCATGTGGACCCCTGGATCGCGCTGGCGGCGATGGCCCTGAATACCCGGCACATCCGCATCGGCACGATGATTACGCCCATCCCGCGCCGTCGCCCGCACAAGCTGGCCCGTGAAACCGTCTCGATTGACCATCTCTCTGGCGGGCGTCTGATTCTCGGCGTGGGCAGCGGCGGTGGCGAACAGGAATACGACAATCTCGGTGAAGCGGATACCCCGCAGAAACGCGGCGCGCTGCTGGATGAAGGGCTGGATATTCTCACCGGCCTGTGGAGCGGGGAGGTGGTCAATCATGACGGGCCGCTGCTCAGGGTCGTTGGCGCAAAGTTCACGCCCACGCCTGTCCAGCAGCCGCGCATCCCCATCTGGGTGGCGGGCATGTGGCCTAATAAAAAGCCCATGCAGCGAGCTGCGCGTTATGATGGCGTTTTCCCGCTGACGCTCAAGGCCGGGCTGGATGGCATGGTCACGGTGGACGAAATGCGCGCCGCCATCGAGTATGTGGCCGCACAGCGCGGAGATCGCCATTTTGATGTGGCTCACGCCGGACGTTCCAGCGGCGACCCGGCTCAGGACCGCGCGCTGCTGGAACCGTATGCCGAAATCGGTGTGACGTGGTGGCTGGAAAACGCCAATCCCTGGGCGTTTGGCTGGCCCGGCCAGGGGGATTGGCCCTTCGATGCCATCCGCCAGCGCATCCTGCAAGGCCCGCCGCGCCTGTAATCTGCCATTTAAGCTTAACCTGCGCTTGCCCGACGAATGCTTGCTCTGCGCGCCGGATTCGGTTAGCCTGAGCGCATGGAGGACTGAACCATGCTGCGAATCCAACAGGCTTTATCCGCCCGCAAGTGGGGGCTAACCATGCTGTCGCTGGCGCTGCTGTTCGCCGGGCCGTATGTCATCGGGCTGATGAACGGCGTGTTCACGCTCACGGGCGGCAACAACTTCGACCCTATCCCCGGCGCGATCCTCGCCGTGCTGACGTTTCCGTTTCTGCTGACGTTTCTGCTGGCGATTTTTCTGTTGGGGCAGGTGCATACCCTGGTGCTGGCCGGCCTGCTGACGATAGCGGTTTGCGGGTGGGTGCTGCTGCGCCGCCGGGCTGGAACCTTCACGCGGGCGCTGGCTGTGCTGACCATCGCGGGCGTTGTGGCGTTTCCGTTCGTCTTTCAGAAACCTGTTTACACCGGCTGGCTGGAAGAACAGGGTTACACGGTGTACGCCATCCCGACTCAGCCGACCATTCTGGAAGCGGCGGTGGATGGGCTGGTCGACCAGCTCGATGGCAAAGGCTGCCTTTACGATGTCCTCGGCTGGAGCGCGACCAACCAGCTTTATTACCGCGCCGACTGCCGCTTCGGGCCGGATACCATCTGGCGTTACGACCCGCAGCAGTCCGCCCCCGCGTCCCCGGTGGCGGAAGTCACCGAGCCGCTGGTTACACAGGCGGAAAACCTGCTGCTTGATGAGCGGCACGAACCTGCCGACCATCGTTCACCGGATGGCCGCTGGATCGCCACCCCCTGGGGCAAGTTCTTTTCCGGGCCGGAAAATATCCTTATCGTCACGGAGACGGGGTCCTGAATCCAGCAGGAGGGGGTACGAATCAAAGATACCGCCAGACGTTAAAACACCCGGCTGCCGAAGGGCAAGTCCACTCAAGTGGACTCAGCCTCGTTTTCGAGTTTACTGAGTCCGTTTATGCAGCTCAAAAAATTAAACGGACAAGCCTGAAAGCGTCACCCAATCCCGCAAGACACCGAATTAGCCCCCTGCCCTGAAT
>CAZKIB010000423.1:0-2703 GCA_964552425.1 uncultured Anaerolineaceae bacterium
GACGAGCATCAGTACGGCGCTTATCAGGGTTATGCGGGTAAATAGCTTCAACATGATATGTTCTCCTTAGCTTCAACTAACGAACGGTAATCGTCATTGTGCCGCTCTCGCCCACTGAGCGACCATCGACAAACTGCACAGCGCTATTCACAAACACATCTGCCAGGTACAGATCGGCATATGTCCCGGAGACAGACAGGATTTGACCAGCAGCATGGATGCTTGCATTGTCCGAACCCTCGGCAAGATAGAGGCTGCCAGCATAATAGCCCTGGATCATGCCCTGTTCGGTTTCAATGGTGAACATGACTGTCACGGGGTGTAATGGCGGGGACGGCATCGCCGTTACTTCCGAAACGCTGGCGGAGATGCTGCCCTCAAACGCCCCACTGATTTCACCGGCTGCCATAATCCGAAACGCCATCCTGCCATCCGTCAGTGGCTCGATGACGGGCGGCCCGGCAGCCCCCGTGCTGAATTCGAGGACGACAGGTTGAGCTGATAGACTGAGAGGCTCAACTGGAATAAGATCCTGAGCAAGCGATAGGCTGGTCAGACCGAGGATGGCGATACAAAGTGTTAAGACAGATAGGGGTTTTCTAAAGGTTTTCATCGGTTCTACCCTCGTAGTGAACGAAAAAGCAGTGATCCTGCTTTTTCACTCTACAAGGGGTGTTTTCCCGATGTCATGGGGACACACACCTAAAAGGGTCGGGAAGTTTTCCCGTTTACAACAGATCTGCTGCTTGCAGATTATCCACAGTCGTCAGCGTTCGTTGCAGCATGGGCATCCAGTATTGGTGCGTATCCATGTTTAGCTGACTTCTGCACCATTCGGTTGCCACATAGACACCCATCATCACGCACAAGCGGTAATCATCCCAGAGATGCTCCCAAGTGTAGCCTGTTATTCCCCGTCGGATGAGGCATTCGTGATAATGACGCAGCACGGGCATTTCTAATGCTTGACGGATTTCGGCATCCCAGTACAGAACCATCGCATATGCCAGATCGTATACTGCCAGCCAAACGGTGAGGCTCCAGTTGAACGGTTGGCGGTCAATCAGGTAGAGCGAGCGGTCTCCGTTGATAGGCACCAGGATATTGTTCCGGTTCACATCGCCATGAATCAGTGTGAAACCCGTATCCTCTTGTGTGCGCTGAACCATCAGCGGGGGATGAGCGTCATAAATCCGGTTGATGGCTTCCGGCCAGTGCGCTTTCAGTTCGCCCTCACAGGCAGCGATGATGAAGCTGGCACCGAGTTTACCCGTGTTCGTAAACTGCTGGATCGCCTGTGCATCTGGAATGCGTTCGCCGATTTCCAAGAGTCGCGTTTGCCCCCACGAGTGTGCGTGCAGGGTCGCCAAGCCTTCTGCTAACGCCATGCCATAGCCCATGGTTGGCGTTTTATTGCGTGCTGTCATATGTGTATCGGAGAGATCGTCCATCAGGATGTGATAACGCCCTTGTTTTTCCGAATAGACTGCATCGTAAGTGTGAGGAATGGGCGCATGGCGAACCCCGACATAATCGCGCTGGTAGTAATTCACCTCAGATGGCCCGAAGAATTCATCTTCCATGTCCAGCGTGACCAGCTTTAGGAACAGTTTTGTCGGTTTCGATCCCGTTGCATCTTCAGAGTAGGTGATACGAAGCCGAACGCTGGTGGATAGTTCGCGAGCGTCAATGAGCGTATCAATCTTCGCCACCTGCCCCTGTTGTAGCGCCCCGCTCGCGTTCAGCACGCGGGTTAACCACGCTTCAGTGACCTGCTCAACTCTCGTGATTAATTTATCATTACCCATATCGTTCATTCCATAGCGTTAATCACACCATCAATCCCATAAATCACACCGTTGGCGAGGCGAATATCCCATAAAATTGGCGCGCCTTCGATCTCCCAATAGCCGCTGTTGGTCGCACCGAAGTTAATGGAAATCGTATTTCCGGTGAGCGTCGTCAGGATTTGAACCTGTGGCAGCAGATAGGGGGGTAGATTTTGGGCGATGACATGCGAGGCAAACAGGCTGCCTAACTGCGTTGTGTCGAGGGCTAAACCAGCGGTTAAGGCTCGATCAACTGCCGCATTGACAGGAAGAAACAAAGTGTACTCACCGTCATCTGCCAGCGAATCCAGTATATCTGTTTGTGCGATGAGTTCGGCAATCTGCGCGAACTGTGCGCCTTCGTGGATTGATTGCAGGTACTCGGTAATCGTCAACGAGCTGGAACGGTGGTAGATGATCTGCGGCTCGCCCGTTGGTGTAAGCCGTACCGCGATCAGAAAATCGGTATTGGCGTGCGGCGTAAACACTTCTGAATACGCCAACTCGCCTACCATGCCCCCAATGGTGGCTTCCGTAGGCGGCAGCGCCAGAAAACCATAATCTCCAGCGGGAATTTCCGACAAGGCTGGCGCATCATCGATGGTGACATTCGAGATCGCCTGCTCGGTGAGATTGATGATGATCGCGGTGCTACCGTCTGCCTCCGCCAGTAGTTCAGTTTCTTCGACGACGACAAACGTGACCTGTTGGCTGTAATCACCATCGACGATCACGCTATAGCTTTGTCCCGATTCCAAGGTAAGCACGGTGGATGCGCTCGCGTCAGGTTGGTTGACAATCGCTGCCGTCAACGTATGCTCACCGGCTGCGACTTCGACATAATCCGTCGCAAAAGGCCATCCAATATCCTCAA
>CAZKIB010000424.1:0-832 GCA_964552425.1 uncultured Anaerolineaceae bacterium
TCCACATCCGCGCCGGGCAAATTCGCTACATTGGCTGTTCCAACTGGACGGCGCAGCGTATCCGCGAGGCAAATGACTATGCGCAAATACATCATCTGGCAGGCTTTGTCGCCAACCAGCCGCTGTGGAGCCTTGCCGCGCCCAACCCCGGCGCGATCAGCGACAAGACGCTGGCGCTGATGGGTGAGGACGATCTAAGGTTTCACCACGAAACCGGCATGGCAGTCATGCCCTACACGTCGCAGGCGAAGGGTTACTTCACCAAGCTGGCAAACGATACGCTTAAAGAGAGTGACAAACGCCAGTATGACAGCCCCCTCAACCGCCAGCGCTACCGGCGGGCAGCCGAACTGGCGGCGCGTCACGGCGTTTCGATCACCACTATCAGCCTCAGCTACCTGATGTCGCAGCCCTTCCCCACTGTCCCGATCATCGGGCCAAAGACGATGGCGCAGCTTGAAGACTGCCTGACGGACGCCGATCTGCGCCTCTCGCCGGACGAACTGGCCTATCTGGAAGATGCGCGCTAAATCAAACCCACGCGCCGCATCTCGTTTTGCACCAGCGCTTTCCGCTGTTCTTCCTACAGATTGTTCCAGCGATCATGGGTGACGTTGGGGAGGGAAAACTCTTTGTGCTGAACAGGTTCGGGCAGGTCGAAAAAACTCACGTCATCATGCTTGCAGCATGCACAATAAGGACGCCTGCCATAAGGTGAACCATCGGCAGCAGGATCGCAGCACACCCCACGGGTCAGCCCAAAGACCTCATAGCGGTTCAGGGACAATTCGGATGCGAACGCATCCGTTATTGTCACGAGGGATTGATAGAC
>CAZKIB010000424.1:842-2139 GCA_964552425.1 uncultured Anaerolineaceae bacterium
TGTCCCAATATGCCATATCGCCATTCTGGGTGTGCATCAGCATTTCACCATATGACCCCATGCCATCAATCCCATAGGTGTGAAATTTCTCGCCGGACTTATTGCATTTACAGATGCCGCGCACCAGAGTCATCTTTGGCATGTCCCTGCCCCTTGAATGCCTGTCTGAACCACCAGCAGCTCTCGTCCACCTTCAGCGAACGCTGTATGCAAATAAATCACAGGTCCTTTCATCTTCTGCTCCCCCCAATATTAGAGGAAATACGTGAATTGGCCATGATGAACCCCGCCGCAGACGATAGCTCAGGCAGAAGGCATCGGCCAGCATTGTTCTTCGATAACCAGGTCTCATTGGTCACCAAGCTGAGCTTTGTAGGTGGTCTATTGGCTTACTCGCTCCTCCCGGTTGACTTTGTGCCGGATTTCTTGCTACCTTTCGGTATCGTGGATGACGCAACCGCCCTTATGATAGCGGTCGTCGTTTTCACCCACGTTGCCCGTAAGCAATTGGAAAGAAGAAGCTTAATGTCACAGGAAGGCATGAATAACGACGGTGGAAAAAATTCCAGCTCCCCCTCGAATTCTGGTAGGTGGGGTTTCAATGAAGCGGCTCTGGGCTGTCTTGCCCTAACCGGGATTATCGTGTTAATTGTTGTTACGGGAGTGACTGTCTCCATATTAAGCGGTGTATGGACATTTAAGGGTGTCATCACATCTATTGGCGGTTTCTTTGGTCAGCCTACAACTGCGGAAGTCATTCCCAGTCGAACGATTGTCACCAGCTTGCAACCACTCGGCCAACTGGTCAGCATCAGTGTCGAGGTTGCGAAAGCAGACCTCGGAGTATCTGTATATACAGGCGGTATCAACCTGTGCGGGCACAGTGCAAACCACGTGGCACAGGGTGTAATCGAAGCGGGTGTGGACATCACCCGAATTGAGGAAGACAGCATCAGCTATAATGAAGCCACCGATACCTATACACTGACTCTGCCTCCACCAAATATCACGAGCTGTCGCATTGAGTATATCCGCCAGTATGAGCGCAGCGGTGGTACCGTAGTCTGTGGCGCAGATTGGGATGCTGTTCGCCTGCTTGCACAGCATCAGGCATTGAGCTCTTTCTCTGCCGATACCATCGAAGGAGGCATCCTTAGCCGCGCCGAACGCGAAACCACAATGCTGATGCAGTCATTCGTCAAGGCGCTGACAGGCAGTGAAGTCAGGGTTGTCTATTCAAATCGCGATGCTGAGGTTACACTGCCGCCATCCTGCCAACCGCAGCTGCCTAGCGGCT
>CAZKIB010000424.1:2167-2663 GCA_964552425.1 uncultured Anaerolineaceae bacterium
AGCCCAGAATTCCTGGGTGAAAACAGATTAGCGGTTCTTGCGCGTGCCCACTTTCAGGATAGACTCTCCGGCAGGAAATTTTCGCCCCGCAGGAGAAGAATGCCCATGCTGTCTGATACCCAGACCGAGACGTTACGCGCTGCCGTCAACCGCATGATCCCGCCCGACGACTGGCCCGGCGGCTGGGAAGCCGGAGTCGGCGATTATTTGTGCCGCCAGTTCGAGCGCGATCTGCAAGGCGCAGTCGAGATCTACCGGCAGGCGCTCGCCGCCGAGGCGCAGGCTGTTCATGCCCGGCCGTTCGCCCAACTGAGCGCTGACCAGCAGGACGCGCTGCTGATGCAGGTCGAGCGCGGCGAAGTCAGCACTGCATGGGCGGTTGACCCGGCAGCGTTTATGCGAATGCTGGCGAATCACTGTGCCGAGGGCTTCTACAGCGACCCCGGCAACGGCGGCAACCGTGACGGCATCGCCTGGCAGATGATCGGCTTCGAGG
>CAZKIB010000425.1:0-2660 GCA_964552425.1 uncultured Anaerolineaceae bacterium
CTTTCATCTCTGCCCTTGTTCATCGTCACTCGTTCTGAACATGCGCCAATATTGTTGGCTACCCTTTACCAACAATAATGATCCCCGCTCCAATCAAAATGACCAGACCGCCGACGACATCCGAGACGGTAAGCTGCTGCTTTTCGATCATCCACAGCCATAACAGCGAAGAGAATACATAAATGCCGCCATAAGCGGCGTAGGTGCGGACGGCAGCGCCAGGGTGCAGGGTGAGCAACCAGCCAAACGTGACCAGACTCACGATAGCCAATAATCCGAACCAGAAGGGTTTTCCCTGGCGCAGCCAGAGGTACATCAGATACGACCCCAGCAGTTCTGCCAGCGCAGTGATGAAAAACAACCCCAACGACTTCACGATCTCAGCCAAACGAATACTCCTTAAGGCGGAAAATCAGGATGCTGTCGTCCGTTTGAGCTGTACCATCTGCGGTTGTTCCAGCGCAAAGGCTTTCACCATCTGCAACAGCGACCGTCCCTTATTCTCTACATTCTCTACATTGTTGACTAACATTAGTCGTGACTGCTGGGAAGCTGCTTCATCAAACGGTGGACATTACCGAGACAGCAATCTCCCTGCGGATTGCGCCAATCGCACGCGCATTGACCAGATTGAATACCCGCATTGATATCATCAACAGCAGACGTTTTTCCACTCACTGCCAATTCCTCTTGAATATCACCTAAACTGTGGCGGAAACAATAACAAATGAGAACATCAGGATTATGAGGTTCTTTTTGGTACACACGTTCACGAACATCGTGTGTGTAGAAAAGCTGCTCTCCGTTTTCGCTGAAGTAAACGACATCGCAGTTTGCTTCCCGGCAAAAGTAGTACTGCACATCCTGCACTGTTCGCAAGCTGACGGAGAGCATTGACTTTACGGTTGCCCCGTCAACTTTCTTTCCTTTTGTTCTGGTGATCGGGCAGTATCCTGGCTGATTGTTCATTGTAATACCTCCTTAACCTGGCGGGCGGTGCGGTCAAAAACTACATGCCTTCCGCATTTGAAACGAGCGCTGCTGTGAATGCTGGCGAACAGGACACGCCAATATTGCAGCTCTGCTTCACTTCGGCATGTCATCACAAGTTCAGCCCCGTTCATCCTTTTAGATGGTAGCATACCAGATTCATCGCCCTCAGTAAGGACATAATTGTGAGAACACGCCAGATAGCGCGTGTTGTCTCGCCCATGTCAGGCTATGGTAAGAGTATCACGTTGTTCTGGGAGGTAATCCAATCATGCGAATTTCACACTTTGTAGTGGCATCCCTCATCGCAATGGGAATTACCGGATGCTCATCAACGAGCAATGATAATCAGGCTGTCACCACACTCGACCAGAATGCGTCCTATCAAACCATGTCGATTGACGAACTGGCAGGCGTGATGGCAGACCCTAACAGCGGCTTCACAGTGGTCAATGTACACATTCCCTATGAAGGTGAGATTGAAGGAACAGACTACAATGTCGCCTATAACGATCTTGAGGCGCTGAAAACAACGCTGCCGGATAAAGACGCGCCCATCATCCTTTACTGTCGGTCAGGGAACATGAGTGAGCAGGCGGCTCAGGATTTGGCTGAACTGGGCTATACCCAGATTTACGATGTGCCAGGTGGCATGATTGCCTGGGAATCCAGCGGATATGCCCTCGTTGGTAACGAGTAGAAAGCGAAAAACACAGTGGAACACAATCACACACACCAACAACACACGGGTCATCAACACCAAAATCAAGCGCAACCCGCCCATCATATGCATGGCACAGCCGAGCATCATACTGAACATGAACACGGACATGGCGCACACACCGACCATACGGGGCATGAAACGATGTTCCGCAACCGCTTCTGGGTAAGCTTAATCCTGACTATTCCAGTGCTGCTGTTCAGCCCCATGATTCAGGAGTGGTTCGGCTTCACCATGCCCGAATTCACTGGAAGTAGTCTGATCGGACCTGTTTTTGCCATCGCCATCTTTGCCTATGGCGGCATTCCATTCCTGCAAATGGCGGTGCCAGAAGTGCAAAATCGCAAGCCAGGTATGATGACGCTCATCTCGCTGGCAATTACAGTGGCTTTTGCTTACAGTCTGTTCGCTGCCGTGACCGGAACCAGCATGGGTTTCTTCTGGGAAATGGCGACGCTCATTGACATCATGCTGTTGGGACACTGGATGGAGATGCGAAGCGTCCGGCAAGCATCGGGGGCGCTTAACGAACTGGCAAAACTGATGCCGGATACTGCCGAGCGCATCACTGAAAATGGTAGTACCGAGGAAGTCCGTGTCACCGAATTGCATACTGGTGATGTGGTGCTGGTTCGCCCCGGTGCCAGTGTTCCGGCGGATGGTGAAATCATCCAAGGACGCTCTGACCTCAACGAAGCCATGATTACAGGCGAGTCACAACCGGTGGAGAAGAAAGAGGGCGATGCTGTCATCGCTGGCACGATCAACGGGGATGGCAGTCTCCGGGTTCGGGTATCGGCAACGGGCGATGAAACGGCACTTGCCGGGATCATGCGGTTGGTTGAAGAAGCCCAGAGCAGCAAATCGAACACCCAGATTCTGGCGGATAAAGCCGCAGGCTGGTTATTTTACATCGCGCTGGCGGTTGCCGCCTTAACTGCTGTCCTGT
>CAZKIB010000426.1:0-1910 GCA_964552425.1 uncultured Anaerolineaceae bacterium
GGCATGCACTTCATCCATGAATCCGTCATTCGGGCTGGTGAGTTCTTCGAGATCACCGCCGCCCGCCGGACGTTCCAGATAATCGACCTGGGCGACATGCACGAGACGCAGGCGCGGTTCGATTCCGCTGTTGGCGTAAGTGAGGTTGGTCAGCGCGACGGTGCCTTCTATGGCCGCCTGCATGTTTTCTGTGGTGCCTGCTACCGCCAGCGCCGCCGGAGTATAAACCACCATGACATCGATAACGCTGCCGTCATCGACACGCGGCAGTGCGAGCTTCTGCGGCACAACGGCGTCATCGGTGGTTGGGCGCTGGTAAAACGTGATAATCTCGCTGACGGTGTGAACACCCCCCGCTGCCGGTGCGATGTAGTAATTCCAGCCTGGCAGCAGAATTCGCCCATCCACAAAGTGATCACCGACGACCAGCACAACGTTTGAATAGGGGATGCCAGGGATGGTGCCGTACCAGATGTAACCGCGCTGCCCCAGAGGGCGTGCTTCGATGTGGGTATTCACGGCAAGAAACGAGACATCGTCAAACAGGTTCAGCACGATGCCGGGATCGTTCACGATTTGCCCGCCGCGCCATGCGTTTTTCGCCGTCTCGAGGGCGTCGAAGTTGATGCCTGCAGCGCGGGTGCGCTGTGTGCCGATCTGGTCATCGCGGATAATACGCGCAGAATCGTCAACCGCTGTCAGCAGCGGGCGCGGCTGCGCCTGTGCGGTCGGTTTCACGCATACCAGTATCAAAAGTAAAAGGGCGATAATTTTAAAACGCATTGCACTTGCCGAGTGATGTAAAATCTGTAATCCTAACTAACGATTGTACAACATAATCGGCAGCAGGGTAGGTAGGACGTTTGTACTTTTTTGTGGTTCGATATAATCATTACATCTGTAATCTACAGAAAGAGGTGCTATGCGTGTTCTGTTTCTGATCGACAGTATGCAGATGGGCGGTGCAGAGCGGATGACTGCCGCGCTTCTCCCGCGCTTTGACTCTGCCCGGATTACGCCCATTGTCTGCACGCTGCACACCCGTCGAGACAGCCCCCTCTCTGAACAGCTCGCGGGCATTCAGCGGCACACACTGAACGCCCGCCGCCTGCTGGACCCGGCTGCGTTCATGCGCCTGCTGCGCCTGCTGCGTGCCGAAAAAATCGACCTCATTCATGCGCAGCTTCAGGATGCGACTGTATTTGCTGCTGCCGCGCACCGGTTAACCGGGATTCCGGTGGTTGTCACGCGGCACCTCATGGCGGATCTCGAAGGTAGCGGGCGCAAACGCCTGCGCAACCGCCTTGAGCAGTTGATGGTGCGTGCCGGGGTCACACGCGTGATTACCGTCTCAGACGCGGCGCGCGATCTGTATATTCAGATGACCGGCATTCCCGCCGACCGCTTCGAGACGATTTACAACGGGATCGACCTGGGCGAGTATGCCGACCTGACGCCGAAAAGCGCGCTCAAAGCTGAATTCGGCCTGCCGCAGAACCAACCTATCGTTACGATGGTCGGTGTGATGCGCCCTGGCAAGGGGCACCCGGTCGCGCTCGAAGCAGCACGCATGCTGCCTGATGCGTGTTTCGTCTTTGTGGGGGACGGCGAGCTGCGACCTGCGTTTGAAGCCGACGCGCCGTCGAATGTCCTGTTCCTGGGGCAGCGCATGGATGTACCGCTTATCTGGCGCGCTTCGGATATCGCCATTCTGCCGTCAGAAAGCGAAGCCCTGCCGACAGTGCTGATCGAAGCGGGGGCGTCTGCACTTCCGGTGATCGCGTCGCGGGTCGGCGGCATCCCGGAAATCATCGAAGACGGCGTTACCGGCTATCTGATTCCGCCGCGCGACCCTGCCGCGCTGGTGGCGGCGCTCCGGCGTCTGCTGGAAAACCCGCCGCTGCTTTCGC
>CAZKIB010000426.1:1920-2311 GCA_964552425.1 uncultured Anaerolineaceae bacterium
AGATGGGGCACGCCGCCCGCGAACGCATCGAAGCGAAATTTACGCTGACTGGTCAGGTTGAACTGCTGTCACGCCTGTACGAGTCTTTGCGATAAGCCCTTCGAAGGCGCGTTTCATACGCTCAGCGAGAACTCGCCACGCAAAGCGCGTTTCGACCAGATGTCGGCCGTATTCGCCCATGCGTTGAGCCGCTTCGGGGTCCTGCAGCACTTTGATGACTGCCTCGGCCAGGGCGTTGTCGTCTTCTGGCGGAACGAGATACCCGGTCTTGCCGTCTTCGACCACATCTGGCAGGCCGCCCACAGCGGTGGCTACGACGGGTTTACCGAACAGATAGGCGACTTTCAGCGCGCCGCTCTGGGTGATGTGGCGGTACGGGTAGACGACGACG
>CAZKIB010000426.1:2404-2639 GCA_964552425.1 uncultured Anaerolineaceae bacterium
ATGGTGCGGAGCTTATCCGGTTCGGCGTCCTTGGCAGCGAAACCGGCAATGACCAGATGCGCGTTGGTCGCTGCATGAATCTGTGGGAAGACGCGCACCAGGTTTTCGACGCCCTTATACTTGGCGACCGTCCCGAAGAACAGCACCACCGGCACACCCTCCGGCACACCCAGTTCTTTTCTGAGTTCCTCGGCGGTGCGGTCCGGGGTGAGTTCGGCCAGCATATCGCTGGGTG
>CAZKIB010000427.1:0-1368 GCA_964552425.1 uncultured Anaerolineaceae bacterium
ATTTCGTCCAGTGCGGCGTGATCGATGACGGCTGAATTGTATTCTGGCCACATGGCAAGGTGGACACTTTCCGGTGCTTCGGGATCCACAGCGGCGACCAGTGTCCGATACAGTTTATCAGCGATGAGCGGCATGGCCGGTGCCAGCAGTTTGCTGACCGTGACCAGACATTCGTAAAGGGTCGCATAGGCCGCATCCTTGTCAGCATCGTTTTCGCCTTTCCAGAAGCGGCGGCGGTTCAGACGCACATACCAGTTGCTCAGATTATCCACAAATGCCTGTACCGGGCGCGTCGCACCGGTGACATCATACGTGTCATACGCTTCAGTCACATCCTTGACCAGTTGATGCAGTTCTGCAAGCACCCAACGATCAAGAGGGTCGCGTTCTGAAACCGGCAGTGTCGAACTGCTCGGCGTCCAGTTGTCGAGATTGGCATACGTCACGAAGAAGCTGAAGGTGTTCCACAGCGTCAGCCAGAACTTCTTCACTACATCGCCGACCAGATCCATCGAAAAACGGCGCGGTTCACCCGGCGGATTCGATGTATACATATACCAGCGCATTGCGTCGGTGCCGTGCAGGTTCATCACATCCCAGGGATCGATGATGTTCCCCTTACTCTTGGACATCTTCTCGCCCTTGGCATCAAGGATATGCCCCAGGCAGATGACGTTTTTGAACGATACCTGTTCAAACAGCATCGAGCTGATGGAGTGAAGAGTGTAGAACCAACCGCGCGTTTGATCGACCGCTTCACAGATATAATCTGCGGGGTACTGTGACTCAAACATTTCATGGTTGTGTGCCGGGTACCCCCACTGTGTCAACGGCATAGCACCGCTGTCAAACCATACGTCGATCACCTCGCTGATGCGGCGCATTGTGCCGCCCGTCCCCTTAGGATTGGGGAAGGTGATGTTATCGACGTGTGGCCGGTGAAGATCGAGCTGACTCAGGTCACGTCCGGTAAGTTCACTCAATTCGGCAACACTGCCTACACAAAGACCTTCACCCGTCTGGTCGTCAATCCAGATGGGCAGCGGGGTTCCCCAGTAGCGTTCACGCCCCAAAGCCCAGTCTTTCAGTTCTTCCAGCCAGTTTCCGAAGCGGCCAACACGAATATGATCCGGCACCCAGTTGACGGTGTTATTCAGCTCGATCATCTTTTCGCGATAAGAAGTCGTGCTGATGAACCACGAATCACGCGCCAGGTACATTAATGGCGTTCCATCGCGCCAGCAGTGCGGATAGTTATGCACATACTTCTGAGCTTTGTAGAGCAGACCGCGTTCGCGCAGATCGCGGGTGATTTCTGGATCAGCATCCTTAAACCACATACCCCGGAATTTGGTTACGGCATCGATG
>CAZKIB010000427.1:1386-1647 GCA_964552425.1 uncultured Anaerolineaceae bacterium
AGCACAGGCAGGTTGTACTGCTTGCCGACGGTGAGATCGTCTGCACCGAACGCAGGCGCGATGTGGACAATGCCCGAACCGTCTTCCGTGCTGACGAAATCACCGGACACAACGTAGGCGTAATCCTGCTCTACGGGCATAAACATGTACAGCGGGTTATAATGCATCCCGACCAGGTCTTTGCCCTTGTAATGTTTCACCACCCGGTAATTCTCCGGGTTGTTCAGTGCTTTGGCCAGCAGGGACTCCGCCAGAATCAGA
>CAZKIB010000427.1:1662-2612 GCA_964552425.1 uncultured Anaerolineaceae bacterium
CTCAGTGCCTTCACCATCTGCACCAGGACCTTCAACCTGCACATAATCGATGTCAGCGCCGACCGCCAGGGCAACATTGCCTGGCAGCGTCCATGGTGTCGTCGTCCATACCAGGAAATACACGCCGGGTTTGTCACGCAGCGGGAAGCGCACGAAAACGCTTGGGTCCGAGACTTCATCATAACCAAGTGACACTTCATGGCTGCTCAGCGGCGTCCCACAGCGCGTACAGAAGGGGACAACCTTGTATCCCTGATAGATCAGTCCTTTATCCCAGAACTGTTTGAGAATCCACCAGACACTCTCGACATAGTCATTGGCAAATGTGACATAAGCGTTGTCGAGATCAGTCCAATAGGCCATACGTTCAGTGAATTTTTCCCACGCAGCGATATTACGCAGGACACTTGCACGTGCCTTCTCGTTGAATTCGGCGATACCGTACTCTTCGATTTCGTGCTTATGCGTTAAGCCAAGTTCCTTTTCCAGTGCGATTTCTACTGGCAGACCATGCGTGTCCCAGCCGCCTTTGCGCAGGACATAATAGCCGCGCATGGTCTTGTATCGTGGGAACATGTCTTTGAAAGCACGCGCAAGGGCGTGGTGAACGCCCGGTATCCCGTTTACAGTTGGCGGACCTTCATAGGTCACGAATTGAGGGCGGCCTTCACGCTCTTTCATTGACCGTTCAAAAATGCGATTCGTGCGCCAGAAGTCGAGTACTTCCTGTTCGACTTTCTGGATATCAACTCTAGGACTAACTGCCTCAAATGGCATGTGTTCACTCACTCCATGATTGCTTATCTGACACGGGGGCAAATTATACCGACAAACTTCTGATTACCCGCATATTCGAGCCAGAAAACCAATCACGCGCGGTGTGAGTACTCCAGGACTCACCACCACGGCAGCACCTCCCCCTATTGACCTACTTTGAGGAATATTATCCT
>CAZKIB010000428.1:0-2593 GCA_964552425.1 uncultured Anaerolineaceae bacterium
CACCTCCCCCGAATTCGGGGGAGGCCGGGAGGGGGTCGCGGACAAAATGCGAACTGAAAAATGAGTTCGCGAACATCATCGCAAAGAAGATCGGGGAATGCAGGGGCGCGGCGTGATGCGCCCGGTTATGGAGAGAAACAGGGATTATGGCCCAGATGCAGCAGTGGCTTTATCGTATCCAGCCGGTACGCCCGGAGATGCTCACCGAAGGCCCCACGCCGGAGGAAGCCGCCATCACCGAGCAGCACTTTGATTACCTGAAGGAACTGATGTCAAAGGGCATCGTCATCCTGGCCGGGCGCACCCAGACCACCGGCTACAGCAGCTTCGGCGTTATCATCTTCAACGCCGAAAATGAAGCTGCCGCCCGCCAGATCATGCACAGCGACCCCGCCGTTCGCCTGCGCCAGTTCCGCGCCGAGTTGTTTCCTTACCGCATCGCGCTGCTGGAACCAGGGAATGTGTAGAACAGAAAAACAGAACTTAAACACAAAGACGCGAAGGCGCAAAGAGGCAAAGAAATATAACGGATACTCGGTAGGGGTGCTTCGCGAAGCGCCCGGCCAAGAGGGATAACGAAACGCTCATGAGCGAGACTGATAAGCGCGGCCGGCTGGATGAGGCTCCCTTTGATTATGACGTGACCAAAGATGGCAAGGTGTTTATTTTCTGGCAGCGCCGGCACGCGATGACGCTGAAGGGCGACAAGGCCCGCAAATTTCTGGCACAGGTCGAAGGCGCGGACGTAGGCGACACGCAGTTGGTGATGGCAAAAATCACCGGAAATTTCAAACGTGGCAACGAACGCTGATTACCCACCCGAATGGCACGCGGGACTCATCCAGGCTCGCATCCGCGCAAAGGCGGACTCCACCTGCGAAATCTGCGGTCTGAAATTTGACCCGCTCACCAACAACGCGCTGGATGCTGTCGATGAGGATGGCCGGCCGCTGGTCGGGCATGTCCATCACCTCGATCACTACCCGCCCAACTGCGCCGACGAAAACCTGATCTTCCTGTGCCAGCCGTGTCACATCCGCCTGCACGGGCAAGGCTGGAAGCCGGGGGACGAAATGCCGGTCAGTTGGGGCAACGAAGCCCCGCCCTGGGTGCTGCGGCGCGGGCTGACCTATAAACCAAACCCGATTGTCACTTCTTTGCAGGAGTCGGCCCGTTACGCTGCCAGCAAAACGGACCGGGCGCAGTTCCTGATCGGCCTGATCGAGAGTCAGGGCTGGATTACCGGCGCAGTCGATCCGCTGGCGGAGATGCGGGCGCTGCTGAAAGCCGTGCTGGGGGAGTATGAAACGCGGCTGGATGAACGCGCGCGGGCGGCGGAAATTCCCGTGCTGCGGAGCGCGGCAGCCTGGGCTTCAGAGCGCGGTTATGTGCCGCGTGAACAGGCGTTGGCGATCTCCGGCCTGACCGACATTGAATTCAGCGCGGCGCTGGAACAGGTTCTGATCGTACCGGAGCCGTGCCCCTTTATACAGCCCTTCGTTCCGCCTTACTTTGACCCGGCCAGGGTGTGCCTCGACCCAACCGCCCGGCAGGCGCTGGATGCGAAAATCCTGCTCACACGGGAGCAGGCTGCCGGCTACCTGGGTGTGCCGCTGGCCGTGTTCGAGCGCCGCCGCCGGGAAGCCGTCATCCATCACGCGCAGGGCCGCGCACCGGGCAGCGGTAGAAATTGGGAAAAGCTCTATCGTCTGGTGGATGTCGACAAGCTGAAAAGATAAGAGATTTAACGCAAAGGCGCAAAGTCGCAAAGGGGCAAAGAGAAAAGATGAGTGGTGATGTGGACTTTACAAGAGGTGGATATGGCGGCGATCATTTTGAAGAAAGCTTCAAATACTTCACAGCACAGCATATGGAATACTGGTGGCAATTTCGAGAAGTTTTGATTGCAAGCGATAGAAAGAAAAATGTTCATTGCACGTACAAGAATGGTGATCCATTGTCGGACGATGACCTGAGAGAGTTTATTGCCCTTAGTCTGACAAATTATGCTGTGTATGTGTCAATTACTGAGACTTTGATTTTCTGGAATGAAACCCGTAACTATATTTCCGGCGGCCATTTTTTGAAGCTCGTCGTACTTGGAAAGCAGCGTATTCAAGTTTATACAGTAGTTTTGTCGCAATCTGCAATCTTTCATATTCCCTCACAACAAAACAGTTCTTTTTGAGAAGCAATCGGAAAGGGCAGACAAAAAACTTCAATCCAGGAAAAGCGATTGACGAAATCTGCAAAGTCGATAAAGGACTAGCTGCAATCCTCTCAGGATGCCAAAAGCGACTCCACATAAGGCACCATCTAGATCATTATTGGACAATCTGGTTGAAAACTGATGAAAGAGGTTATCTCCTGATGGATACCAATTTTGATCAAAAGTTTGATATGGGATACGTGGTTCTTGATCCTGAAACTGAGATGACAGCACGAACGCGCATTGATGTTAGGACATACAGTGATTTAGTTCAGATGGCTGAAGACTATGATGCAATCTACAAAAAGTTCTCGCTAAAAGGTGGATACTTAACCTCAGTTCGGGATAAGAGATGCCTCTCTGAGAGAGACAAGGTAAGCTCTC
>CAZKIB010000429.1:0-671 GCA_964552425.1 uncultured Anaerolineaceae bacterium
GTTGGTAACCTCAGGGCGGTCATGGATCAGTTCAAATCCCAGCAAATCCCGGTAAAACGCCAGTGACTGCTGCATATTGGAGACCGAATAACTCGTATGATGTGCGCCGATAATTGTTCCCATGAAAATCTCCTTGATTGGATGATTAGATGAAAAGTATTGTTCTCATTGCCCTAGCGGGTCTTGGTTACAGCACCCTGCCGATTTTTAGCGTTGCCCTGAACGATTATGGTGTCGGAACCTGGGCACAGGTGCTGATGCGGCTGGTACTGATGACTGTGTTTCTTGCCATCGTGACCATCAGACTCCGGCCTGCCATTGACCGCCGTCAGCGTTTTTTCTTCTTCATGAATGGTTTCTTCATTTTTGCAGGCTTTGGAACCTACTTGCTGTCGCTGGAGCTAGGTACACCGCCCGCCAAAGCCATTCTCCTGGTCTCTATCTATCCGATCTTCACCATTCTCGTCGGTGGGTTCCTGCTTCATGAACCCATGACCCCGCCAAAAATCGTGGCGGTGGCGGTGGGGGTTGTCGGTGTCGCCCTGACCTTCGAGTTCTGGAAAATTGAGAGCCTGACCGAATTTAAGTCTGGCGATATTCTCGCGCTGCTGAACGGCATCCTGGCGGGCAGTATTGTCCTGGTTGGGCGTTACGCGCATCAGCATCAACCA
>CAZKIB010000429.1:706-2581 GCA_964552425.1 uncultured Anaerolineaceae bacterium
GTCATCTATTTACGCCCTGGTCTGGCTCACGGCAGTATCGATTTTTTTCACCGTGACTGCGGGCTTCGGAGAAGTTCTGGACGCGGTGACCTTTACCCTGTCACCCGCATCTATTTTTTTCCTGCTTGGCATGGTCATTTGCGGCACGATTCTACCGTATCTGTTCCTTTATACCGGACTCAAGCATGTGCCATCGGGAACAGCCAGTGTACTGATGTTGTTAGAACCCGTTGGCGTGTTTGTCCTGTCGGCGATTTTCTTGCGGCAAACCATCGGCCTGTGGCAGCTCATTGGTGGTGCCGCCATTCTCGGTGCTGGGCTCATCGCCAGCGCCAGAGCCGCTGCTGGCTAAGATTTTGCGGTTTGTAACGTGCTTTTCGACCACGTTTCACGCTGGCGCAGTTCCTCAAGCGGGATATGACAGTGCAGCGCGTGGGTTTCACTAACCTGTTGAAGCGGCGGCGGGACATCTTCACAAATCTTCCCCACTTTCCAGGGGCAGCGATTGGCGAAGGGGCAGGCGGTTTTGCGCGAGCCTGTTCCCTCAGCCGCATCACTCCGCACAGTGGGCACCAGCCGTGACTCGGTATTCACTTCGGGTACTGCTGACAGCAGCATATGGGTGTATGGATGAAACGGCGGCGAGTACACCTCTTCGACCTGCCCAAACTCGCACAATTCGCCCAGATACAGCACACCAACGCGATGCGCCAGCGACCGTACCACTGCCAGATCATGCGAAATAAACAGATAGGCGATCTGGCGTTCGGCTTGCAGCACTCGCAGCAGTTCCAGGATGCTCGCCTGCACCGACACATCAAGCGCTGAGAGAATCTCATCGCACAGCATCAGTTTAGGATTTGCAGCCAGCGCACGCGCAATCGCCACGCGCTGACGTTCCCCACCGGAAAGCTCACCTGGGTAACGCCGCACATAGGTTTTGTCCAGCCGTACATCGTCCAGCAGTTGTTCAACCCGACTCCGCAGTTCCTTACCACGCAGATGGAAAAAGATTTCCAGGGGGCGCCCAATAATTTGCAGCACAGGCTGGCGTGGATTCAGCGAAGCGTCCGGGTTTTGCAGCACTAATTGAATATCCCGTCGTAAATCCTGGGTGCGAGCGCCGACTTTTCCGGCGATAGCCTGGTCATCGAATGTTACTTTGCCAGAGGGAGGTCTTAACAGCCCGGCAATTGTGCGGGCGATGGTTGATTTGCCGCTGCCGGATTCCCCCACCAGCGCAAATGTTTCACTGGGACGTATATCAAAACTCACGTCCCGCACGACGAGTTTCGCTACAGGATTGGCAAACAGACTGGCACGATGATATTCATATGCACAGTTCAAATCATCCACCTGTAACAACGGCGCTCCTTTTGGGGCAGAAACAATTTCTGGCTGGGGAAGTTCTTCGACAATTTCTGTGGCTAGCTGCGGCACCTCTGACCAGCGCCAGCAGGCAACCTGATGACTTTCCGCTGCGGTGACGAGGTTTTGCTTATCAGAAAAACACGATTCGTGCGCGAACAGGCAGCGCGGCGCGAAGCGACAGCCAGGAGGAAGCTGGTCACGCTGCAAATAGCCGCGCAGGAGGATTCTACGACGCTGGCGCGGCACACGAACACTGGGTACAGAGGCGATCAGGCCACGTGTATAAGGATGACGCGGGTTGCGGAACAACTCTCCAGTCGGCGCCTCCTCCACCAATTCTCCGGCATACATGACTCCTACCCGGTCACAAATGGTGGCGACCACACTCAGGTCATGGGTAACATAGACCATTGCCATGCCCTGTTCCTGCCGCAGATGCATGAGCAGTTACAGAATCTGCGCCTGGGTAGTGACATCCAGACCGGTTGTCGGTTCATCAAGGAC
>CAZKIB010000430.1:0-275 GCA_964552425.1 uncultured Anaerolineaceae bacterium
GCAGCCGGGTCGGCTTCTGACGTTCCGGTATTGATCAGAACACCGCCGCTTTCAACTTTGTGTTGAAGTTGGGCGCGGCGCGGTTCGATAATCAGGTAACGGATGAGCGTCGTGATGGTTCCCACCAGTGGCACAGCGATGATCCCGCCAACCACCCCATACAGTGCGAATCCGGTAAAAATACTGAGAATGACAAGCAGCGGATCAATGCCCATGCTGCGCGACATCATACGCGGCGTCAGGAAGCTCGATTCGGTCTGCTGGGCGACGAGAAA
>CAZKIB010000430.1:298-2578 GCA_964552425.1 uncultured Anaerolineaceae bacterium
GACGGGAGAATCCAGCAGCGCAAACAAGGTCACGGCAATCCCGCCAATGACCGTCCCCACAACCGGAAGCATGGTCATAATACCGACCACGAATCCGAGCGCTAAAGGCTTCTGAACCTGAAAGATGTACAGTGCAGCGCTCATTATCACCGTTACTATCACCGCCACCATCACCACACCGCGCAGGTAGCGACCAACACCGCCTTCAATATCGGTGATGATGTTTCGTGCGCGATCCCGGTTCCGCAGCGCCAGGAGTTCGACCATGAAATCCGCGATTTTGTCGCGCGAAGTCAGCCAATACACGCCCATGATGAATACCAGCAGGGCATCCCCCAGTGTCCCGCTAAGGTTGCCGATTACGGCGGGTCCGGTCGTGCGAATCTGGGTGATCAAATCGTTAATCGTTGTTCGCACATCAACCGACTGAAGAAGGGTGACCTCTGTGCCAGTTAAATTGGTGATGTTTCGTTCGATCCACCCGATTGCAAAAATCAACCGATTGGCGAGTCGATCCTCATTCAACAGATAACCCGTCATCTGCTGAATGATAGGGGGAATCACCAATATTCCGATCAAAATCAGGCTGGCAACCAGAATGCCGTAGACCAGGATAATCGCAGCCCCTTGTGGCACGCGCAAAGTGGTCAGGCGCACAATCCAAACGCGCAGCGCAGACGCAACCGTGATCGCCAGAAAGAGGACAATTAACACACGAAGACTGCTGATTAGAAGGTATGCGACCAGAATCGTCCCCAGGACAATCAGGGTGTTGCGAAAGATCCTCTGTGCTTCCATGCTTGCTCCATCGTTGCAATTGTGCAAGGAAATGATACCAATATCGGTTTGACGGCTCATGAGATAAGCGGATGAATTTCGTCACCCGGTTGACCTATTAATGCATGGCTTTTGAACATTTAGTCCACCTTGTTTGTCAGCCTATCCCCCACTTGACCTAGCTGAAATCGGTTCAGGCGTCCGATACTCCCGATCTGCCGTTCGTGTAAAGTATGGACAAGGGCGGAACAAACCGCCTCCTTCGTTCAAGCAGATAAGTCGTGGAGTGTAGATGATGGCAAACAACAATGGCGTGTGGAATCAGATCGCTGGGAAGTGGAAACAGCTTACGGGTGAAGTTCGTCAGAAGTGGGGCGAGCTGACAGAAGACGAACTGGAGCAGATCGCCGGATCGCGTGAGAAACTGGTCGGCATGTTGCAGGAACGCTACGGGCGCACCCAGGAAGAGATCAGCCGCGAAATCGACGAATGGGCAGACTCACTGAAAGCCCGCTTCTAATCGCTGTCGCGATTCTCTCCATGATGGACACCTGCAACTATTGGGGTGTCCATTCCTTCTCAAACGCACAGAAAATCCTCTCAGTTTCAAAGGATGTAACATCATGGCAGCAAATAGCTTGAACAATCGGATTTACTACAGCCGCGATGCAGAGCTGCGCGCGGGACGCGAGCGCATGATGCTGGCGGCACTGGTCGCCGTTGCCGGTGTCGGTTTCGGGTTGGCACTGGCGATGTTGTTTGCGCCCCAGAGCGGCGAAAAGACGCGCCAGATGCTCGCAAATTCGGCGGGCGACCTGATCGACACCGTGCAGAACAAAGTCGAAAGAGCGACTCAGCAGTAATCCAACTTTATTCGGCGGGCGACCCGAGCAGCCGCAGGTCGAGCCGAATCTCTAGAGTGTGTCTGCAAACAGCTTTTGGCGGCTTTACCCTAACCTCACCCCGTTTCGCTTCGCTCAACCGCCCCTCTCCAACTGGAGAGGGGCAAAGAACCGTCAGGTTCTTGGGGTGAGGTTTGCTGGTTTGCAGATAGACCCTAGAGATCGATCCGACGGCGTCCGAAAATCAGCGATAGGACGAACAGGATCAGGAACACCACGAAGAGTATCTGCGCGATGCCCGCTGCCGTTCCGGCAATACCGCCGAAACCGAGAACTGCCGCGATGATCGCGACCACCAGAAAGAGAAGTGCTAAGCTGATCATGTGTATGTCTCCTTATATCCACAACATGACTTCACTATAAAGTGAAAGACCATCGGTCACACGTGCTGGATGGTCGTTATCCTGATAGGTCAGTCGGCGGATTGAAACATAGTAATGTGGCGTATGGTCAGCTCGTCAAACGCAAAAGCAAGCGCCATGCGCTGTTTGCGCGTTTACGCCAGGTCGGATTGAAGCCGCTTTTGTACGACTCTTCTGGTTCAACGGTCTAGTAGATGACCGCAGTAAAGAAATGAGATAAGCTCATGCTAGGATCGATT
>CAZKIB010000431.1:0-2562 GCA_964552425.1 uncultured Anaerolineaceae bacterium
TGTGTGGCAAACACACCGCTTCACAAGCTCCCTGCTTTAGCGGGGAGTCATTGACATTTCGTGGTTGCGGGTTTTTTCAAAATCAGCCGTACCGTAATCGCGCCCGCCTTCGTCATAATCCGATTCCCAACGTGTCGTCCCCTCCCAAACCGTGCGCCAACCGATGAACATGGCGCGCGCGGGTACAGGCAGCACCCGGCGCTCAAACTGCGTGGTGAAGGGGTAGCGTTTGAACTGCGTATCCTTCACGGGCTGGCGGCGCTTCACCGCCCGCGCTGCGATTTCGCACCACTGTCCCAATTCAGGCCGTTTCATACACATACCTCTTTCCGCCGCAGACGTCGCATATACACCGTTCGTAACGCTTTATCGAACCGTAGGCTTTCCAGCCCATTAAACTGCCGCGCCCGTCACACGTCGGACAAACGCGCTTCTCGTCTTTCAGGATGACCACTACCGTGATTTTAAATTCAACCGGTTGCTGGCTCATCAACCACTCCCACCGCAGGCAGCCCGCATTTGGGGCAAAACGCCTGCCCGTTCACCATCGAAACCAGTTCGCCGGGCTGCTGCTGCCAGCCGCACCAGATCGTTTTCACTTGATTGGCGTGCTTGCAGTAGCGCGCATCCCATTCCGGGTGATTTTTGTGCGCAGGTTGTGCCCCACCTGCAAAGCGCTTGTGAAACGAATCCGGGCAGGTACAATTCCAATCCAGTTTACGCTCGCGCGTATAATTGTGTTTCTCGCCATACGTTACCCGGTAACGCGGATTCTCCGGGGGCCACAACACCGAAAAGTGAACGGCTGATTGACATTGAAACAGCGCCATCCCAAACCCCATTTGTAAATACAGTCAGTTCCACTTAACCGCCAAATAAAAAAATAATGGAGAGGGCCAACTCGAAAGGGTCGAAAAAGTCAGCCCGCGCCCGTGACAGCGCTTTTCTCCATCCGCAATTAACTATAACATACTATTCAACCGGACACAAGCGCCTCATAGATGACGATATAATAGCGCTTGTCCGTTTCCAGCCGCCGCAGTTCCGGCACGATTTCATCCAGTCGCCCGCTGAAATTGCCCACATGCCGGGCCTGCGCCTTGTGCTGCTGATGCTGCTCGCTGCTGCGCACGTTGTCCAGATACATTAAAAACGACTGCGCTTCGTGCTGGCGCAGCAGCAGTTCCAGATCGGTTGGGCTGGCATCGCGCAGTTCGATCTGGCGCGCCAGCGCATCGCTCCACACGTGCCCGCTGCGCGCGAGGCTGGCAAATTCGTCCGGCAGATAATGCGCCAAACGCGCCAGAAGCGGGTATAGTTCGACGTTTTCCACGCGCCAGCCATAGATGACCTGCTGCACCGATTCGGGCCACTGGCCCACGTTTTGCGCCATTTCTAATCCGTTCTTCAAACTCACCTCGCCGTCAAGATATAAATCATATACCCTGCCATCCAGTGCGGCCAGCCTTTGCTCCTGCCGCACCCCTTCGATGGACTGGCGCACGCGCGCCTCCCCCATCGGCTGCTGTTCCAGCTTCGGCAGCAGTTCCAGCACGGCCTGGCGCGGCGTGTCGCGGGCCGCCAGCAGATAAGCCGCCGTCACGCCCACATCCGGGTGCAGCCTGTCCAGCACGCCGGGATTGTCTGCCACGAACTGCGCCAGCCGCCGCTGGCGGGTGATGGTCTTGACGCTCACCCCCACTTCGGCACTCACCCACACTTGCCAACCCGAACGCGGCGGGAACAGCGCCCGCAGTTCCTCGTAAAGCGCGCCGTTGGCGGCTGCCTGAATCACGAAGTCCCGCGCTAAATGCCGCAGCGCCTCCTGCCCGCGCTTGGCGCGATTCACCAGTTCCTGCACGCGCGGCACGTCCGCCGCTGCGACGTGCGCCTGCACGAAGGACGATTCCGAAGCCAATGGGACTGCGTTCACTGCACTCTCTCCTTGTGTGTTTTGGATATTCGTTTGCGGTCTGACCAGTGTACATCCAGACCGCCAAACGCGCCACTATTTCCCACCCCACTTCTGGCCGTTGTAGCGCTGCCAGCAGTGCCTGTGGGCATAGGATTCGCCGTCGATGTCCAGCACCGCATCCGCTGCTGTGAGTGCGCCGCCGCAATAGGGGCAGGTCGCGCCCGGTTGCAACGCCGGGTTTTGCAGCCCGCCCGGAATCCCATCGGTAAAGCGTCCGATCTTGCGCCTGCGTTTCATGCCGTTACCCCTTTCCGATAACAGACAGCCTGTCCGTTAGGCCAGCAGCGCCTTGACCTGATCGCGGATGCGCAGCACCCAACCGGCCTGAGCGTTCGTCGTGTCGCGGATGCGCAGCACCCACCCCGGTTTGGCGCTGGTCGTGCGGATGGCTGGTTTCTCGAACGTGCCCTCGGCGGTCAACACCACCACCTGATAGGTCGTGGTTTGGTATTTCCGGCTGCCAGTGGTTCCGGCCACCAGAAACACCTGCTGTTGGCCCCGGCGCAGTTCCACCGTCCCGCCGATTACCCACTCGCCTTCGATGTCGTAGCCGTCGTCGTGGTCGGCGCGCACGCCGGTGACGCGCT
>CAZKIB010000432.1:0-1399 GCA_964552425.1 uncultured Anaerolineaceae bacterium
TCCTGTAGCTTCAACAGTTTACCTAGAGTGTCAGATTAAGTCTCGTCTATTTCACGTAAATCCCGACACAACGCTTTCTTCACCCCTTCGCCTCTTTGCCCCTAGGCGTTGAATCTGTTCTCTTGCTTTCTACGACCCGTTTTCGTCGCTCAACAGAATCGACAGGAACCACAACCCGGCGATTCCGAAGGCGATGGCGGATAAAATCGCCTGCCCGCTGACATACAGCAGCGTCGCGCTGACCAGCACACTCCCGGCCAGCACCGCGCGCGTGGTGCGGCGTTCCTGAAGTTCGATGCGCGCCACCTGCCGCTGCATCTGCGTGGACTGCTCCACCTGAAAACGCAGATCGCCGCGTTCGATGCGCTCGACCACCTCGCCGGCCGGGTTCACCGCCCGCCGCACCAGATTCTGCCCGATCTGCATCAGCGCCTGCGCGCCCTGGCTGGTCATGAGCGTGTCCAGATTGACCGGGCCGCTGCCGTTCGTCACCACACTGTCGCGCAGCAGCACGCTCCAGTAGCGCTGCAATTCCTGCCAGACGTTGTAATTCGGGTCCAGGCTGGTCGCCATGCCGCTCAGAATACCGAGCGTGCGCCCCAGGTAGATAAAGTCCTGCGGGGCATAAAAGGGCATGTCGTACAGCAGTTCGTTGAATTGTTTGCCGAGCGCCTGCATATCGGCGTAATCCATGTCGCGCATGTCGGCCATGCTCATGCCCCACACGCTGTTAAAGGCGATGTGCGCGGCTTCCTCGATGCGCTGCATATCCGCGCCTGGCAGAATAAAACCGAGATCGGCGTAACTTTGCACCAGCTTGCGCGAATCACGCGCGATCACCGCCGCCATCGTATTGAGTATCCCGGCGGTCAGCTTTTCGGTCAGCGAGCCAGTCATGCCAAAATCGACGAAGATCAGGTAGAAGGGGCGCTCTTTCTGGCTGGATGCGCCGTTGGGATGTTCGCCCGGCAGCGGGTAGATGAACAGGTTGCCGGGGTGCGGGTCGGCATGGAAAAAGCGCGCCTGAAACACCTGCGTCAGGTAGGTGTCGATCAGCCGGTCCGCCACCGCCCGCCGGCTGATTCCCGCCGCTTCCATCGCCGCGAAGTCGTTGATCTTGATGCTGGTGACATCTTCCATCGTCAGCACGCGGTCACTGGACAATTCGGCATAGACCACCGGCACATACACGCCGGGGTTATCCGCGAACATGGCATGGAAGCGCGCCGCATTGTGGGCCTCGTGTTTGTACGACAGTTCTTCCAGCAGCACCCGCCCGAATTCCTCGATCAGCGCCCTGGCATCCGCCCGGCGGCGCACAAAGCGGAACCACATCATCACCCGCGCGATGATGCGCAGGGCGGCCAGATCGGTGTAACAGATTTCGGCAATTCCGGGC
>CAZKIB010000432.1:1421-2292 GCA_964552425.1 uncultured Anaerolineaceae bacterium
GCACCTTGACGACCACCCGGTCCCCGTTGAGAAGCTCCGCCCGGTGAACCTGTCCGAGCGAGGCCGCCGCGACAGGCGTTTCGTTGATCCACGCGAAATGCTGCGCCACCGGCCCCAGATCGGCTTCGATGGCGGCGCGGATGTGCTTGAACGGGATGCTGGGCACTTCGTCCTGCAAACCGGCCAGTTCGTCGGTCACTTCCGGCGGCAGAATATCCACGCGGGTGGAAATAAACTGGCCGAGTTTAATCATCACCCCGCCCATCGAAATGGCGAAGGCGCGGAAGCTGCGCGCATAGGCCCGCCAGCGCTGGATATTGCCGCGCTCCACATAATCATGCAGGCCCAGCAGACTCTCCACGATGTAATGCCAGAACAGCAGCCGCGCCATGATCCCGAAGGCCCACACCAGCGAACGCACGAAGCGGTACTGCATCCGCAGGGAACGCGCGCGCTGCCTCGGTTCCACGATGGGCGGCGGCGCGGGAACCTCAAGCTGAACCGGCTGAAACTGGGGCGCGGGTTTGTGCCCGTTATCTGGCGCGCTGCTTTTCGCCCCGTTGGCTGTGGAAACGGATACGGAGTCGGGATTCATCAAATTTTGCATCAGCTATTTCCAGGTCCCAGAGCGCATAGGGCAGGACGATGTTACGGCGGTATGGCCCCACGCGAAGCGTAATCTCATCGCGTGAACGGTACAGGTCCATGTCGTCTTTATCGGCGAACGGCAGCGGCACAACCAGCGTATGGTTGCCCTGGTCATCGGTTTCTATCGAATGCGTTTTGCCATCGAACAGGCGCTCCGCCGGGTTGGTGCTGCCATACAGTTCATCACCCAGTTTGCGCAGCGCGTCCAGCCCGGTCACTTCGC
>CAZKIB010000432.1:2316-2560 GCA_964552425.1 uncultured Anaerolineaceae bacterium
CTTTGAGCAGCGGCAGTTCGCCGAATGCCTCGCCGATCAGCCCCAGGTTTTCCTTCTGCTTGTCCTTCGCCATCGCAAAGTACGGGTCGGTCACTTCGTCAGGGATGATGCGGTTGCACAGGATGGCGTCAGTGGCGTAGCCGTAGAGGTTGAGATAGGTGTAGGTGCGCTGTGTCTCCTTGATGACCATGCGCTCCGGGTTGACCACCAGGCGCATACTGGCGACTTCGGGGTCGGCCAGCAG
>CAZKIB010000433.1:0-2484 GCA_964552425.1 uncultured Anaerolineaceae bacterium
CGCCAAGTGCGGGATTCGGTTCATCGCCTGTGCCCACGGCGGTTGGTGTTCAGGTATCGCCTTTGTCAACACCTGTGGGACGTAGCGTGGCGTTAGCAAGGATAGGCGCGCCTGTCCTTATACGATCATCGAGTGTCACTGGCCTCTTGGGGGGCGACCAGCAGAATCTCTTAAGTGTTAGTCGGCGGGGTAATCAAACCTATACAGCTGTATTTGACCTGGTTACCGGACAGGAGAGGAAAATAGCTAATACAGCTTTGCCTAATGCGCGGTTATCTGGTCAGTGGCTAATCTATGAAGATCATCCTCCGGTGACCTCGACGGTTTACTACAATCGCATCATAGCTGTCAATCTCAATTCAAGACGAGAAATCTTGCTTGGAGATAGCAATGCGATTCAACAGGCCCCGAGCATTTCGGGTGATATAGTTGTCTGGGCCGACTGGCGCAATCAGGAGAAGACAAACGTTGACATTTATGGATACGATCTGGTAAAAGGGCAGGAGTTTCCGGTAGTAGTAAAGCCTGGCCCCAACAGTGGCGCAAAAATTTCTGGGGAATGGGTCGTATATGTTGAACCAACTGCCCAAGGTCAGCGCCTGGCAGAACTGCGTGCTCATTCATTGGCGACGGGTGAAGATTTTTCAATTGGAATCATACCCGCTCCACAGGATGCGACTAACGGCACCCACTATGCTATTGACGATGATGAAGTTGTGTGGACGAAAGTCGAGCCAGGCAATCTATCCTTAAGCTCCCTCCATTTGTACAACCTACACACTCGCCTGGACCGTCAATTATCGGGACAGACGATGGGTGAACCTTCTTCTGGACTTTCGATATCGGCGCATGCAGGGATTGTCGTATGCGGTTGCAGCGGGCAGGGCTGGACAGTTATTGATACATTTCAGTCGCCGCCTGTTCAGTTATCAGTCACCAGGCCAATGACTTCTCCTGCAGGTGGATACCAATTATCTATCCTTGGTGACAGCCTCGTATGGTGGGCAGGGGTATGTCCAGGCACGCATGAAGCAAACGTCTATATTGCGCCTATCACCCGCTAGATATCTTTCAGTTTCTACATATTCTTTCAAAAGAAATTCATGAATGCGATGGATATCATTATGCGACAGGCGATTCGCGCAGCTATTGCGTTGGGAGGATCGTTGTTAGCCGTCCTTTTGATGATTGACACTCAGTACTCTATACCACAAACGTTCGCTTCACCATTGTCGCCGCCCATGAGTCGCTGGGGTATACACTTGGGCAATCATATTTACGGAGAACCCTGGAACGAAGCCGTGTTGAGACGTATTGACGGCGACAGAGGTGGTATCTGGCCCGACACCATTGTTTTCCTGAGCAGAAATCTATATGATGTACAGCGAAATACCTCTGGAGACTGTCGAATTACAAGCGTCTCAGGTAAATATCGCTTGTTTACAAACACTGGTGTTTTCACAGGTTACCTGCAGCGCGCCTCGGCTGCCGGAGTTAAGATCGTCATTCGGATATGGCCTTCTCCAGGGAATTTCATTACCTCAACTCACCGCATTCTGTTGTCAAGCATTCCTGTCAGTGGCAACCGTTGTGATGAAGGGTCAGATTCAAGCAGACCAGTCGCCAATCGGAGCTACGACGACATAGGTGAGGAAATAGTCAAGATCCATGAATGGAACGCGGCGCACGGAATAATTGAAGCCGGATTTGAGCCGGCAAATGAGCCCAATACTGAATGGTATAAAGGTTATCCCGACCCGACTCCGATTCAACCCAATAATCCGCTAGCCTGGATGGATATGGATGCTTATTTCACCAACATTTACACTTACGTGCATACTTTCTATCCTGTTTCACAATTGAGTGTTTTTACTCCGCCGATGGCTCAGAATAACTATGCAGAGATGATGCGAACGGGGCTTGATCGCTGTGATCCAATGAGCGTAACCGATCCAAACGGGGCTCCTTCTTCTGGATATGAGCTGATGCCCAATGTATTTCTCTATGGAAATAGTAACGATGGCTATACCTGGCACAATTATTGGGACTTGGGATTTGAAAACTGGACGCCCAATTGCGATCCTGGTATTTCACCGCATGGTCATCACGTCGATCAATGGTTTCCTCTGTCGATGCGCGAGCAGATGCTTGCGAAAAATACTTATTTGACAGAGGCCGACGTGGAATCGCCGGGCGAGCCAATGTGGGGTAACCTTACGGATAAGGATGAACAATTTGGCCTAACCGCCTCGGGCTCCATTTCACAATTCTTCAATGCTGACCTCGCGGTTCAACATATCGCGGCGTGGAATCTGAACATCACCAGCCCGACTGAAGTTGAGCACAACTGGCACGAAGCCTATCGCTGCAATGATATTGGTCAGAATCTACTGCCCCTGGAACGTCCGTGGTTCACGCGCTGGTGGGCGGGTGAACCGCCTTCTTATTCGGTTGCGCCCTGTTACCAGTTGTTTCTGCCGGCCG
>CAZKIB010000434.1:0-2478 GCA_964552425.1 uncultured Anaerolineaceae bacterium
ACCTGACTCGCCAGCATGTCTTGCAGGTGGTTGAGGAACTTGGTTATTTCCCCAACGCCACTGCGCGCAGCCTGGCTTCGCAGAAAACCCACACCCTCGGCCTGATCGTGCCGGATTTCAACGAATATGTTTATTCCGAAGCCATCATCGGCGCGGAGATGGAAGCCAAGAAGCAGGGCTACTTTTTCCTGCTGGGCATCACCGAGTCGGACGATGTGGTTCAACCGGAATACTTCCGCCTGCTGGCTGAAAAGCGCGTGGAGGGGGTGCTGTTTCTGTACCCCAGCCTGTCTACCGGCAAGGATCATCATTACCTCGACATTCTGCTTCAACAGCAGGTTCCGCTGGTGACGATTGCCTATCAGGCGCTCCAGCATAAACTGACCATCGTGAATATCGACAACGTGGAGGGCGGCTACCGGGCGGCTCAATGTCTGGCAGACGCCGGACACCGGCACATCGGCATGATTACCGGCCCCTCACTCTGGGAGCCGGCCCAGCGGCGGACGGAAGGCTACCGGCGGGCGCTGGAGGCGGCGGGGATTCCCTTTGACACAGCCCTGATTGAAGAAGGCGACTGGTCGTTTGAAAGTGGCGAGGCGGCTGCCCGGCGGCTGCTGGCGCGCGCGCCGCATCTCACCGCGCTGTTCGCCCAGAATGACCCGATGGCGATTGGCGCGCTGCGGGTGCTGCACGCAGCCGGGCGGCGTGTGCCGGACGATGTGGCGGTGATTGGTTATGATGACATCCCGGTGGCGGCTTATTACCAGCCGTCGCTGACGACCATGCGCCAGCCCATGCGTGAAGTGGGGCGGGTGGCGGCGCGCAAACTGATTGAACTGATTGTGAACCCTGGCGCTGAACCGCAGGAAATTCTGTTGAAACCCATGCTGGTTCAGCGCGAATCCTGTGGGATCAATGGCAGATGATGAGGCGAAAGGAGCGGCGTAAATCATAAAAAAAGGGTGTGTTTCAAAAAAGTTCGTTTTCATTGTGAGGAGATATGGATATGGAAAATAAAACGCTCAGCCGCCGCGATTTTCTGAAGGTTTCGGGCGCGACAGCCGCCGGGACCTGGCTGGCCGCCAGCCTGTCAGCCGCCGCTGCTGCGCCGGCGCGCAGTTCCGCCGCGCTGCAAGAGGCCGAAGTCGTCTGGATGATGAACACCAACGAGTTCTCCGACGAAGAAATCGCCTTATTTCAGGAAAAAAATCCCGGTATCACCCTGACCCGTATCGACAATGACCAGACCCGCCTGTTCGCTATGATGGCTGCCGGGGAACCCCCGGATGTGTGGCGTTTGCAGTATGTCCAGTTCCCGCAGCTTCTGGCGCGTGATCTGGTGCTGAACCTGCAATCTTTCTTCGAGGCCAGCAGCGTCATCAGCGAAGATGATCTGGTGGAGCCGAACAATTTTTACAAGGCGACAGACCCGTTCAACATTGGAGAGGGTGATCGCTATGGCATGATTAAAGACTGGTCGCCGGACATGACGATTTTCGTCAATGACGCCCTGTTTGAGGAAGCGGGCGTTGAACCGCTGAGTTCGACAGAGCCGGTGAGCTATGAGGAACTTGCGGCAGCGGCTGAAGCGGTCAAACGCTTTGATGGGGATCGCGCCGAAGTGGTCGGTCTGTTTACCAATACGGCCGGCTGGGCGGAACGGTACTGGGAAGCCTGGCTGCAACCGCTGGGAAACAGCCTGTTCAGCGAAGATTTCACCACCGCCAATATCGTGAACAATGAAGAAGCCCGCGCGATGATCCAGTATCACCTTGATCTGGCGCAGAACCTGACGGCGGTCAGCCCGAAACTGGCGCTGAATGCCTGGGCCTGCCCGGACATGATCGCCGGGACTCTGGCGATTGTGCAGTTCGGCTACTGGTTCAGTGCCTGTCTGCGTCTGAATGTGGGCGATAACGCGGAATTCCAGGCGCTTATGGACGAGGGCAAAATCCGCATGATCCCGGCGCCGACGTGGGGCGGTATGCGCAGCTCACCGACTATCACCGCGACAGCCAGCGTCGTCAGCAGCCTGACGGGCAACGCGGATGCTTCCTGGGCGGCGTTCCAGTATTACATGGCGGAAGAACCGGCCATCACCCGCGCGGAAATCGGCTGGGGCGTGCCGGCGCTGCAATCGCTGTTTGATCTGCTGCCGAAGGATGACCTGTATGGCGCGCAGAATTTTGAAGTGCTGACCGCTGAACAGGAATTTGCCGGCACCATCATCGGGGCCAACCCGTATCTGGTGGGCGGCGAACCGGACATCATCGGTTCGGTGTACAACACCAACCTGGAACAGTATCTCGACGGCGGTATGGACTTCGAAACGCTGGTGTTTGCGATGGAAGATGAAGCCAACTTCGCCATTCAGGAAGGTCAGGATCGTATCGGGTAGTGCTCAGTGCTGAGTGCTTAGAGGCTGTGATGAGCTTTTCAGCTTATGCCGCCGATTGAAATCGACGGCAAGGCAAA
>CAZKIB010000435.1:0-2460 GCA_964552425.1 uncultured Anaerolineaceae bacterium
GCGGCATAACATCTTCACCATGGTGTTCAATTCGATAACCTTTGTCGAGTTGATAGGCAGCCACGTAGCCTGCCACCACTTCTTCTACCCCAGGCGGACCGTAGACTTGCAAGGGTTCTACAGCACCAGCGCTTGTCCAGTGTTGCAGCATCAACTCACCCAGATCGTTAATGTGGTCTGAGTGGTAATGGGTCAAGAACAGCGCAGTGATTGCACTAAGATTCAACCCGGTGAGTGCAAGTTGGCGTGTACTGCCGGGACCTGCATCAAAGACTAAAAACTGGTCACCGACGACTACCACCGTCTGCGGACCGACTCGTGCGGGGTCGGGTAATGGCGCACCTGTTCCGGTTGTGATGACGTGTATCGCATCATCTGCAAAATAACTGGGCTTGCGCCCGTTTGCCACTGCACTATTGATGAGTGTTTCAACGGCGAAATCCGGCAAGTTATTCACAAGTTGTGTGCCACCCGCAACGAGGAGACCGCTGGCACCCAATCCTGCACCAATCAGCAGGTCACGCCGAGAAATCCCCTTAGCGCGGGGTTCTTCGCCAGGATTCTCTTGCGGTTGTTGTGCATCATTCTGTTGTTTTATATCAGCCATTATTGCTTCCTCTCGGTTAAGTGTCGTTATGATGACACGTGGGTGAATGTGTTAGCTGCGTTCCGCCAGCATACGGAGCAATGTCTGAGCAGTGTCGCCAGATGAATTCTGGTTCTGTCCGGTGACGATGTTGCCGTCAACCGCGACATAGGTAGCAAAGAAGTCGCGGAATGCGGTGTTGCTGACGAAATTGGCATTCAAACGGCGTAGCTCGGTTTCAGGATGCTGCGGCGTGATGCCGATGCCAAGTTCTTCAACCTGCTTATCCGTGACACCAGTCATCGTTCGACCTTCGACAAGCGGACTGCCATCCGTGTCTTCTGCCATCAGGAAACCGAGCACACCATGACACACCGACCCCAGCAAAATACCTTCAGCGTGGGCTTGGGAGATTTTCTCGCCGAGCAATTCGCTCGTACCGAGGTCATAAGCCGCGCCCCAACCTCCGGCCATGAAGATGATGTCGTATTCCAAGAAATCGACATCGTTGATGCGGAGTGAATTTGTCGTTTTGTTTTGAGCGTCTGGATCATCCAGATAGCGATAGTCGGCAGGTGTGGCAAGGGGCCAGCGCATACTGACAGGTTCAAACGGAATCATGCCGCCTTCGATGCTGGCAACATCAACCGTCATCCCCGCATCGAGAAAATCATAGTATGCAATGGTGAATTCTGAACCGTACACACCGGTGGCTACCCCGTCTTCTGGATCACCCAGGGTGTCGTGGTTGGTGGCGATGATGAGTGCGAGTCGCCCTTCAAGATTGTATTCCTCGCGCTCGTAGTGTGGATGTAATCCAATCAGATTCAGAATCTGAGGCAAGAACACAACAACAAGCGCGATTACGCCTACCAGCACACCGACTGCAATCAGCAGTTTTCTTCTCATGATCTACACCTTTACAGCCATGCGACTGCCTCATCTACTTTGATGTCTCTAATGAAGCACAAACGCCACGATCTTTCGATTGCCGCGCGTCATGTCCTCTCATGAGCCGTGTCATGAACCATGTGATCCGTGTCACATCCGTTGTTGACCCGCATCACTGACGTAAATTGGCCGCTTCGTTGAAAATGATAATGGACTTGTGCTCAGATGGCGTTTGTTTAGGAAGTAACTGCTATGATTAGAGGAGATACAGTACATTTACGGAAAATGCTGCTGGAAAGCAAAACGATGGCGGGTGCCCAAAGCGAAACAAACGCCTTATCTATTGACAATCTGCTGACGATCTTTCGCATTGCAACCATCAGTCGTTTTGTGATCGCGTTGATCATCTATCTGGTGTTGTCCACGACGGTCGGTGAGCAAAATCTTGGCAGGCTCTTGGCGGTTATGGACGCACTGCTGCTGGCGATCTACCTCTCGGCAGATCGACTGCGACGCCTTTTAGGTGAGCGCTACCTGCCGATCGCACTGCTATGGGCTGCCATTACGCCACTGCTGATCAGCAGCTATACCATGTACCTCTTCTTCACCATGCGGACACCCGTTCTGTTTCAGGATGGCATCGAACAGGTCGTGAATTTCGTGGTCTTGAGCAACATCGCACTAACCGTGGCTGTACTGCTCATTCCACTCGTGTTCGTGAGCTGGCGCTACGCGCGGCAAACGGTCATTCAGTTCTGCCTCGGCACGAGTATTCTCGATATCGCAATCATCATCCTGTTTGTCCCATTAAATGAAGCCAATCTGACTGTGGCACTCAGCTTGATCGCCTTTCGCATGGTCATTTTGGGTTTAGTGGGGTTGATGGTGAACCTCCTCGTTACGGTGCAGCGCACGCAAGCCCAAGCGCTGCGCGATACCAATACCCGATTGCGCGATTATGCAGCGACCCGCGAACAGCTCAT
>CAZKIB010000436.1:0-1113 GCA_964552425.1 uncultured Anaerolineaceae bacterium
AATTCGGGCAGCCCGGCAGCGAATACTGGCTGGTCGAGCGGCAGGCGAGTGTGGTCGCAGAGGCGGTGCTCAACCTGCTGTCGGACCCTGCTGCATGGCAGCGCTATCACCAAAACGGCCTGAACTGGATTCGGCAGCAGCTTGATGTTAAGATTAGCTTGCAGCGCTTCGCCAACCTCTACCGCCGTCTGGCTGAGTGAATTTTCAGGATTCTCAAAACCATGATCCTAGAACGCCCACAAACCTTAAAAACCCTGGCCCCGGTGGTCATCGCGGTGGCCGCGATCATGATCGGGCGGGGGGTCGCGGCTGGCGGCCTGAGCTTGACGAACCCGGTTACACTGCTGATGGCGGCGGTGTTCGTGCCCCTAATCCTCATACGCCCGTTCACCGGAATCGCCCTGATGCTGGTTTCACTGTGGCTAAACCCGTTCTACCCACAGTTCAACAGCGCCTTTACGTTGAACCGAATGCTTGGGCTAATCGTCCTGGCAGGGATGGTTGTACCTAAACTGAGGCAGAGCAACAGAAATTTTGTGTTTACCTCATTCGATTACGCATTCATGGCCTTTCTGTTCATTATCGTACTTAGTATCAGTATCACAGCGCTGCAAGATCAAGACCGGTTTGTGGATACGATTATGAGTTATCTGCTCTTCTGGCAGATAGTCAACATCGTAGATAGCTGGCCAAGACTCCGTACTGTTTTGATTATCAGTGTCATGTGTGTCATCGGCGTAAGTATCCCCCTCATTCTAAAGGGTATTGAAAGCCAGGGAACAACCCAGCGCATATCGCTTCAAGGTAATCCCAATCTCTACGCCGAACTGTTTCTGTTGGGGATTATTTTGCTAATCTGGCTGGCTGATCACCGGAAAGGCACCGGCAGGCTGATTCTTTACACTCTGATACTGCCGTTGATGATCAGCATCGTTTTCACAGGCAATCGTTCCGTGATCACAAGTCTGGCATTTGTTGCCATTGCCTATGCGCTTTTTTCCCGAAAAGGCAGCAGGGTGGTTTCAAATACGCTACTCATCAGCGCGGCGATCGCCGGGGCCTTCTATTTCGTCAGTCTTTACGCGCCGATCGTTGCCGAGCGTTCTCTGGTCT
>CAZKIB010000436.1:1125-2046 GCA_964552425.1 uncultured Anaerolineaceae bacterium
GCTTCCGAAAATGAGATAACCACTAAAAACGAAGTGCGGGTGGAACTGCTGCAATACGGGCTGCGTATCTGGGGAGATAACCCGATATTAGGGGTCGGTTTTGGGAACGGACCAGAGCACATGATACGATACTGGGGGAGCAGCGTCAGCGTCCACAATCTGTTTCTGGGAGTTGCGGTCGAAACAGGCATCCTCGGCCTATGCGTGTTCCTCTATATCTACTACATCGTGCTCAAAGACCTGAGCAAAATCTGGTGGCAAGCGAATCCGGCGGCAAATGAGCCTGTAACCGGTTTTCAAAAGAAAGACGCCTTTCACGCCACAGTGCTGATCATCGCCTACAATGTTATCCCTGGTCTTTCTCATGGTCTAACGCCAACACGTCCCTGGTTTGTTGTGTTTGCATTTGCGGTGATCGTGATTCGTTTGGGAATGAGTCAGCAGCCCATTTCCGAAAATGCGGTTAGCAACAGGATACCCTCTAACAGCAGTCGTGCGGCTTAAGCTGAGGACCTGAACCTGCACATAAAAACAACTGTTTCCAGTTAACAGGCCAGAGGTTTGATGAAACTGTCAGCTCATACCCACATCACAAATCCATGCACCAGTGGATACCTTGCGTATCTTCCCTCTATTCAGAGTTTCCTGGATTTTGCCGATGAAGTCATTGTGGTCGATGGCGGTACCACAGATAACAGTCTCGAACGGTTACAAACGCTGCGCAACAGTGACAAGCTGCGCATCATTTCTACCGATCTGACTCACTGGGGCCCTGGCGATAAGTGGGAATGGCAACAGTTGTGCATCCAGCGTAACTCTGGCTATGAAGCCAGCAGCGGGGATTGGGCCATTCACTTCGATGCAGACCACATCCTGCCGGAATTTGAACAGGCAAAGCTGCTTAGCGAACTGGAACGCGTT
>CAZKIB010000436.1:2071-2435 GCA_964552425.1 uncultured Anaerolineaceae bacterium
CGGGTTCAAGGTCAAAGCGTTGGTCAATACCCGCCAGTATTTGAGAGTGCCCGGCAGAAAATTCTGGATCGTCAATAAGCGCCTTATCGCCCAACGAGGATTATCCATCGCCTACGGATCTAATCCCGACAGTTTGAACTCCGGCACAGAGCAGCCAATCGTCATCGAAAGTGAACAAACCTTCATCGATCCAGATAACAATCTGGAGAAATCTTACTATGTTGGGCCGTATGTACCTCTGGATGAACTGTTAGACGTGTATCTCTACAAGTATGGTCACTTTTTCTTCACCCAGGATCAGTTGTACACCAAAATACTGCGCCTGGAAAAAGCAAGGGCACGTTTTCTTCAAACACAGTTTCGC
>CAZKIB010000437.1:0-2394 GCA_964552425.1 uncultured Anaerolineaceae bacterium
GGATCATCCGGCGACGGCCTGTTTTCACTGCGCTCCTGTTTGCAGGTGTCTCGGTATTGGTTCTTACAGCCGCTGTCTTTTTCAGCCGGCCAGACGGTCGTCTGCACGTCTGGTTCCTGGATGTCGGTCATAGCAACGCTGTTTTTGTCCAGACACCGGGCGGTGCGCATATACTGATCGATGGCGGTCGTTTCCCCGCGCGTCTGCTGACGGCGCTGGGCGACCGGATGCCGTTTAACGACCGCGAGATCGAAGTGCTGGCTGTGACGCAGCCGGACGAGTTCGATACCAGTGCGCTGATCGCGGTGCAGGAACGTTATCAGATTGGACTCAAGCTCAGCAGCGGGCAGCCGAACCTGAGTGAAACCTTCGCTCATCTACAGAATTCTCCGTCGGTACAGCGATCGGTCGTCGTGCAGGCTGGTTATTGGCTGGAGGTGGATGATGGGGTTCGCCTGGATGTACTCCATCCTCAAATCCAGCCAACCCTCGACGATTCGCTCGACGCGCAGGCGCTGGTGCTGCGGTTGAGCTATCGTAATGTCTCATTCTTGCTGACTGGCGATCTCAGTAGGGCTGGGCAGGATGCACTGCTGGCGGCAGGCCGCTGGCCGCTGGCGACAGTGATGCAGCTGCCGAGGCATGGCGGTGCACGTTCGCTGGAAGAGACATTTTTGCAGGCGGCGCAGCCACAGGTTTTTGTCCTGCAAAGTGATCGCGCCAACCGTCTTGGGGACCCTGATCCCGATACCCTATCTCTGCTCGGCAACCGATCGCTCTTCCGCACGGATCAGGGGGGTACCATTCACATATGGACAGACGGGCATAAATTGCAGATAGTACAGGAGCGTTGAATCCCCGTCTCACACCTTCTCTTACTCCTCCTCATAACCAGCCCTTTTCGTCTGTATTCCATTTTGTTTTATTGACTTATAGCATGACTTTTTCATGACAATTTACGTTTTTTACTTTTAAATAACTATTATATTGTAAATATGTCCAATTTATTTTACTTTGTTATTATTAATCGTTAATGTATTGAGGATTTATATGTGATTGGGAATAGATAGGTCTTTCATAACATATAACGATATTGGTGCAGCTCATCTAGCGAGTCCACGTGTGGGACGGCGTTTCGGGAGGGAAAAAGCATAACCGTTGTTCCTGTCCGGGTTACTCATACGCGACGAGTGTATCGAGAAGGAGATGATCATGAACGACCTCGACCGGATGTACCAGGACATTGTGGCGGCTGCCCAGCTTGCCGGCGTTCCCTATTCAAGAACCGTGATCACGCAAACGCTGAAAGCTTTTAAGGGTTTTTCACGGGGAGCGGTTCAATTTCGTACCACCACCAAGCCGCTGTCCCACCGTCGGCTCGATGTTCGTTACGAAGAACTTGAGTCACCCGAAATGCCGCTGGACGTGGCGCGCCGAGCTGGTTGGCTGCACGACCAGGGTCGTGACATGGATCGGCTCATCCCACAGTGCTATCAGCGTTTTCCCTACATGGCCGATGGCGTTGACGTGGATGTCGCCCAGGGGGTGACCAAAGTCTGGTTCTTTACACTTGGCGGACATCCGGTCGAACAGGCTTTTTCACTGTCGGCTATGCCCAGGAGTGTGGCCGCACATGCTGCCTATTACGATAAATATCAACTGAATACCTTATGTGTGGTTGGCGTGGACTATGTGGCACAGTCAATGAACATCTACCTGCGCCTTGACAAACCCAGCCACCACACGCCGGAGATGATCCGGGGCATGGTGGACGACCTGGGGTTCGGCACACCCCCGTCGGAAGCCGTCCAGCACAGCCTTCAGGGTGTCTCCATCGCCTTGACCTACAGATGGGACTCGGCCCACATCGAGCGAATCTGTTTCTACGTTCCCTGTCCCAACCGGGAAATGGCGCCCAGGTCCTTCCATCCGCTGATCGGCGAATGGGTGGACAAGGTGCCGGTGCTCAAAACGCCGATGTTCCTGTTTAGCTGGACATTCGGTGCAAAGGGATCGTATATCAAGCTTGAGAACGATTACACCGGCAATGTCTTTTCGGTCATCGGGCGGGCGCTCAGCGACGAAGTGCCTGCCGCCACTCAGTGACGTCTCATAGTCATCAGACAGAGCCAGAAAACCAGCTTGTCCTGAATGCTGTTTTGTCAGTTTGGGAAAACATCTGGGTGCAGATGCTAATCAATTCTGCACCCTTTTTAGCGCTTCTCGGAGTGTTCCTTCACCCGAAACTCGACAATTTTGCGAATGAGCGCCAGGGGAAGTGATTGGTTCAGGGGGAACTGGAATGTCCCCTTTCCGGTTTTGTAGGCGGAAAGTTCGGGAATGGCCGCTTCTGCCGCTGCTGTCGCTGGATAAAGCGCAATATGTTCTTTCCAG
>CAZKIB010000438.1:0-2373 GCA_964552425.1 uncultured Anaerolineaceae bacterium
GCCGCCTGAGTTTTATAGAAGCGCTGCGGGTGCTGGGGGAACGGATGGAGGACATGGCTCCTATGGAGCGTAAGTGTCTGAAATCCCCTTCCGAACCGCCAGAATGGAACTGGCAGCACCGAGCGGAACGCATGGTCAGCCAGGCAGAGGAAACGCTCTGGTCAGAGGTGGGTGAACCGGCACTGAACTACCTGACAGGGAGAGGCTTGACCACCCGCACCATTCGCACCGCCCGGCTGGGGTATGTGCCGGGCGACTTCCGTGAATGGCGGAGTGTCGAAGGGATGGATGTCCCGTGTGGTATTACCATCCCCTGGTTTGCGGCAGACGCACTCTGGGCAGTGAAAGTCCGTCGCGCTTATGGCACGCCGAAATACCAGCAGATCAAAGGCGGCAACGTTAATGGGTTGTACGGTGCTGACCAACTGGTAGATCGGGAGGGAGCTGTATTCTGCGAAGGCGAGTTCGATGCGCTGCTGGCGCGGCAGGAAGCTGGTGATCTGACCGCCGCTGTGACCTTGAGCAGCGCGACGGCGATCCTCAGTTCGCGCTGGTACACCGAACTCATCCGCTGCCATACCGTTCTGGTGGCTTATGATCGTGATGCAGCCGGTGAGAAAGGCGCAAACCGCCTATTATCCCTGTCACCCCGTTTTCGTACTATCGAACTTCCTGCTGGCAAGGACATCACCGAGTTCTACCTGAACGGTGGTGATATCTATGCCTGGATTGCAGATGCGCTGAAGGAAAAACAATTGGTTTTGGAGGAGCAGCCCCATGCCCTCTAAAGCCACAAAACCACAAAAGCCCGAGGATATGCTGCTGCGGGTGATCCGGGTCGCGGAAATCCTGGTGAAAAGTCAGGGCAAAACAGTGGAAGAAACAGCCACGAAACCACCGTCCAATCAAGCGGCGGTGAGTGGAATTCGTGTCCAAAAAACACAGTCATAACATTTTGGTGTAAGCTCAGGCAAAGTCATTGCGATAGGGTCTTATGAGTCGTCGGAACAGTAAGCGGCAGCCGCCTAAACCGGGCTGGGCAGTCTATCTGCGAACCAGCAGTGAAGAAGCCCAGAATCCAGAGAATTCCCAGCGCCGCCAGCGCCATGCCATTCAGCGGTCATTGTTTGAGCGTACCAATCTGCCGGTCTTCAATGAATACATTGATAATCTGAGCGGTCGCTACGCGGATAATCGTCCTGGCTACCAGAAAATGCTGGAAGAAGCGCGTGCGGGCTGTTTCTCCTACGTCGCGGTGGAAAACGCCGAGCGGTTCGGACGCAATGATACCGAAGCGCTGGTCGCTATCGACGAACTCCATGAGCTGGGTGTTGCCGTGCGCTTTGCCGACTATCCTGACCTCGATCCGATTGACCCGGATGACCGTATCCTGGTCAGCCTGTCTTTTACGCTGGCGCGGCGCGAGTCCATTAAGCTCGGTCAGCGGGTTACGGGCGGACTGCACGCCAAACTGCGGACCGGCGGGTTTGTCGGAATGCCGCCCGATGGCTACATCAATTGTGAGCAGAAGACTGAAACTGCTGTAAAGACCGAGCATGGTAAATACATGCGCTGGATTGAGCAGGACCCGGAACGCAGCCACATCTGGCGTTTGGCATGGGATTTGCTGCTGGCGGATCGCATGACTCTGGATGAGATTTGTGAAGAACTCCATCGACGCGGTTATCACTATCGCAGCGGGCGTCCCTTCGTGCAGGTCAAGGCGAATGGAAACCGTAAAGCCAACAAGAATACGCTCTCAACGATCTTCCACAACTGGTTCTATGCGGGTTGGGTGGTAAGCGACAAGGCGGAAATCCCGCCCAAGACGGTGCGCGGGCAGTGGCAGCCCATCATCTCCACCGAAGAATTTGAGCAGGGTCTGGACATCCTGGCGCGGCGCAGTCGGCATCGCGTCGTGAAACGTAAATATGACTACCTGCTCAAAGGGCTGATCTACGTCGAATTACCCCGTGAACTGAAACCCGTTAAGCTAACCGGATCCACGTCGAATACCCATCGTCCTGGGGGTGGGACTGCCTACTACTGTGTCCCCAGCAGTGACATCAATATCCTGTGCAGTATCATCGATCAGCAGATACCCATCGAGTTGATGCGGATACAGGTTGATCCTGAATTGATCCCGCTCATTCGGGAAAGTTATTCGGATGAACTTGCCCGCAAGTTGGGGCATCTGCGCCCCTCTGAACGTGACGAATTGCAGGCAACTTTGCGGTCAGTAGACGAAGAAGAAGCCCGGACAGCGCGCTTGTTCGCGGCTGGGAAAATCACGGAGCGAGTCTGGGACAATCTGTGGGTCGAATGGCAGGATCGCCGACGTACTATTCAGATGAATCTGGAAGCATTGCAGCA
>CAZKIB010000439.1:0-236 GCA_964552425.1 uncultured Anaerolineaceae bacterium
AGTGAGATACCACAAGAACCAAATCACGCGGGAGGCAGCCGTTGAAGCCTGAGCGCCTGTTAGATGAACAACTACATACTGAAAATGACAGCATCAACTTGCTGTCCGTGTATCGTTCCATACTGCGTATTGTTGCGCGGCTGGACAAAAATGAGTACACTGAAGACAATTCGTTGTTGCGCCAGACTGAAGTGGTGGAACACTCCAATCTGGCTGACCCCGCGAGTGGTGTTGAC
>CAZKIB010000439.1:322-806 GCA_964552425.1 uncultured Anaerolineaceae bacterium
CGATGCCCAGAACACTGAAACGCCCGGAACAGCCAATTGATCCCTACAAACTGCAACCCCTCCCTGTTGGACGACCTGCGGCGGTGTACTATCGTCAGTCATCTGAGGGGCAAATTGGCAACATCTCCACCACCCTGCAAACGGTGGACATGATTGAACATCTGCTGCGGCAGGGCTGGGTACGCGAGAATGTGTTCATGATTGACATGGATGCAGGGGTGAGCGGCACGAAGAAAATCCGCGAACGCAAAGGCATGTCCACCCTGTATGATCTGATTGAAACAGGCCAGATTGGACTGGTCGCGGCACAGGATGTAGACCGCTTCTTCCGTGACGTGACGATGATCGAAACCAACATCTTCATTGATGCCTGCAAACGCAACAACGTGCAGGTTATGACCCCGATGATGATTTATGACTTCGCCCATCCGATTATGGGTTCATCCCATATGAAGATGTTCCGTGAGGAAGCGCAGGGGGCAGC
>CAZKIB010000439.1:816-1071 GCA_964552425.1 uncultured Anaerolineaceae bacterium
ATTACCTGCAATACCAAATACGTGGCAGGCTGGTCGCAGCGCGTCACCGCCGCAGCGCCAGTGGGATGTGGACGGGAAGAAAAATTCTCCCTGGCTTTATGATGGACGGACGCAGCCATTTACCCAACGGGACATTGAACCCCGACTACCGCAAGTACAAACGGTTTGACCTCTATGCCGATGTCATGCTGCGCTATTTCGAGTTGTTCCGCGAGAATGACGGCAACTTCAGCGCAACCTGGAAGCAGATTGACC
>CAZKIB010000439.1:1081-2363 GCA_964552425.1 uncultured Anaerolineaceae bacterium
TCCTTACCTGCCAGACATCCCCAAAGAGACGATCCCCGAAGGCTTTCAGGTGACGGAGCATCTGGAGCGTCGTTCACCCTTCACCGGTGGATTGACCCCTTCGCAGGATGGGCTGCGCAACATGCTGGTGAATGTGGCTTACATCGGTCACTGGATTCACAAAGGCGCGATTGTCCAATTCAACAACCATGAAGGAATTATCCCGCTCGAACTGTTTATGTATGCCTACAACCGCCTGTCTCCTGTCGATTTTTACGGCGAACCAAACCCGCAGTATGTGCCGTATCGTCCCTGGATACGCCATGACAAGGACGAACGGGAAGAACCGAAACCGACTTATGCTTACCTTGCCTACACAGACGACCTGCCGGAGTACCCGCATCGGCGACTGACCTGTTCATGGGCGACGGAAGCGAAGCACTACAAGTACCAACTGGCAGAGTATCCCTACCGCTCGAACGTCTGGAATATCAAAGCCTCGATTGTCGATGCGCTGGTGGATGAGATGCTGTTAGAGCGCCTCCACGCGACTACCATTGATGAGGCACTGTGGCAGGCAGCGCTGGCAAGCTTGGAGAACGTCGATCAGGCGGATGTGCGGCGGGTGCAGGCAGCCATCCGACAGGCGGAACAGACCAAAGACAATATCATCGCCAGTCTGGGCTTACTGACCCACCCGGAGATGGTGGCGCGAGCGCAGGCACGTTATGAAGCGGCTGAACACGAGTTAGATGGCTTACACGCCGAACTGCACCACATCCAGTCCAACGAACACCAATCGCGTTCGCTGGTTGAAGCGCGTCCGGTGCTGGAAATCATCATCAACCGCTGGGACGATGTGCCACGTGAGGAAAAACGTGACCTGTTCGAGCAGTTTGCCCGTTACCTCAACATCAGCAAAATCACCCGCCATACCAAGCGCATCACCGTTCACTGGCGTGATGGCAGCACATCAGAACGTAGCACCACCCACAAAAGCACGGGTTATTTCTGGGACGATGACGATCTGACGAAGCTGCGCGACATGATTGACAATAACATTGACCAGTGGGAAATCCTGCGTGCCTTCCCCGACTACACCTGGCGTTCGCTGCAAGAACGGTATGCCTACAAATTCGGAAATGGGCGCTATCCAGAGAACTATACGGGGAAGAAACCGTATAGACGCAACGCCCGCTGGTGTGACACGGCAGAATATCATGTAGAGCAATTCAGTTTTAGCACAGGTGTGCCACAACTCGCCGTGAATTCGCTCTCCACTGATCTATACTAATAAGTTTCT
>CAZKIB010000440.1:0-706 GCA_964552425.1 uncultured Anaerolineaceae bacterium
AATACACCCATCCCGGTCATCGGCACGCCGGTGGAGATGTACCTGGTTACACCTGCATCGGATCAGATAGGCGCAACCCCGGAAGCACCCACTGGCCCGGCGCTGGTCAACTATATGATGGCCCCCGGCGTAGGCAGCGATGACTGCGCGCTGAACCCGACCACCACATTCACCACGACCACACCGGAAATTTACGTCGTCGCAACCGGCATGAATATCCCGGCGGGGACGAACATCGCCGCGCGCTTTTCGGTCGGGGGTCAGGAAATACGCCACGACTTCACACCCAATTTTGAGATTAACGGGGCCTGCATCTGGTTTTATATCGACCAGAGCGATCTGGTGTTCCGGCCCGGCACCTGGAGCGTGCTGCTTGAACTGAACGGCGCGGCAGTCAGCCCGTCGATTCCGTTCACGATCACAGGCGAAGAACCTGTGACGGACGGCGGTTAGCAACCTGCCTGCTGGCGATGCGTATTAGGGGTTGTAGGCAGTAAGCCAAATTCAGGAGCGCAGCCAATGCATATTCAGGTCGATTGGGCCAATCATGAGCAGAATGTCGTCCATCTGACATTTCAGCGCGGCTGGACGTGGGACGACCTCAAACAGGCGATCCAACACGCCGACACACTGATCGACAGTGTGGAACATACGGTGCATCTGATTATCGACATACGCAACGGCGGCATTCCAAACGATTTTTTGC
>CAZKIB010000440.1:748-999 GCA_964552425.1 uncultured Anaerolineaceae bacterium
AACGAGGGCAAGCGGGTGGTTATCGGGGCGGGTCTGCTGATTCGGGCGGCGTACCGCAGCCTGCAAGCCGTTTACGGGTCAAAGCTGGCTGACCGGCCCTTTCAGTTTGCTTCCAATCTGGAGGAGGCCCATGCTCTCATCCGCAGCGTCAGTGATGAACTGAATCCTTCAGGAAAAGCACCATCGTAAGCTGAGCAAGCTGCAAGATATTGCTGTTCGCAATCAGAACCGGTTTCTCCTGCGGCGGGCGG
>CAZKIB010000440.1:1046-2326 GCA_964552425.1 uncultured Anaerolineaceae bacterium
CCAGATCGGTAATTTTTACGCCGTCCTTTGTCAGGGTGAGCTGCGCATGAAGCCGTGATACCCCGCATTTCTGGGCATCGTGCGGGCGCAGGTCAATATCCGGCTTCGACACTTTATCCGCCCAGCCGATAGAGAGCAGCCATTTCAACTGAACCTGAACGACTTTTTTCGTCTCAGGAAACATAAGGGCTATCTGACCACTGAGCAGGCGACTTTGAATACGATTGTTCAGCTTTGCGGCCATATCCTTGTAGCGGGCAATTTCCACAATGTCCATGCTGACATCTTCGCCCCACTGCTTTGTCACCATCCCTGAAGCCCCATTCTTTTCCTCCGGGGGCAGCGCTTTCATCAGTCTGTCAAAGCGGTTGAGCAGAATAGTATCGTCCGTGAAATCCAGATATTGCAGGTGACGAAGCAGCAGCGGTGCCACACATGGTTCGATTCGGATGGGTATGATCGGCTTTTTACCGCCATAAAGCTGCCGCCACTCTGCCCCTACCACCTGCGAGTTCAGCGCCGCATTGGACAGCACCAGAATCATGACAGTACATTCGCGCAGCGCCGCATCCAGCGCTTCATCCCACAGTACGCCAGGTGGAATATTTGTAATGTGATCCACCCATGTGGCATAGCCCCTGCGCTGCAAGGCGATGTGCAGGCGCGTCACAAACTCATCGTCTTTTGTGCTGTGGCTGATAAAAATCATGATATATTCCTGGGTTTTTGGTAATAATTCACTAACCAGAAGTTTATAAGAAACAAACAATTCTGTAAACAATTTGTAACATTCCAACTTTGTATGCTCAACTAACTACTGGTGTTCACGCCGCCACCTAACCATTTTTCCAGTCCCTACCCCGCTGGAAGATGGATGTGGCCCGCCCCTTCCTGTGAGATAAATAGAGCAGATGACAAATCACAGGAGGGTTTAACCTATGACCGATGCATTACAAAGCCTGTCGGATGCGCTGGCCGGCGCGATTGAAAAAGCCAGCCCCGGCATCCAGCGCGTGGAGGGCCGCCGCCGTTTGCCCGGCACAGGCATCGTGTGGTCGTCTGACGGCGTGATCGTCACGGCGCATCACATTATCGAGCGCAACGAGAATATCAATGTCAGCCTGCCCGGTGATGTGATTGCCCCGGCGCGTCTGATCGGGCGCGATCCGAATACCGATCTGGCGGTGCTGAAGGCTGAGGCCAGCACGACCCCGCCGGTCTGGGCCGATGGTTCTGACGGCAACGAACTCAAGGTCGGTCATCTGGTGCTGGCAGTCGGT
>CAZKIB010000441.1:0-298 GCA_964552425.1 uncultured Anaerolineaceae bacterium
AGACCCGTACCGCGCGCTGCCCGAGCCGCAGCCAATTCCGGAGGATGATCTGGGCATCTATGACCCTCGGCTTGCCGATGTGACCACTGAGCAGAAGATTGATCTGGCCATGCGCGCCGAAAAAGCCGCCTTCGCTGCTGATTCACGCATGATTAACGCTCAGGCCAATTATGGCGATGCGCTTGTCCGCGTCACCCTCGCCAATTCCAAGGGCATCGCGGCGGCCTATGAGCGTACCGTAGCCTATGCTTATGTCATCGGCACAGCCCGCGACGGCAGCGATGCCGCCAACGGTTTT
>CAZKIB010000441.1:462-1495 GCA_964552425.1 uncultured Anaerolineaceae bacterium
GCTGACCGCCGACGCCATGCAGCGCGGGCGGTCGTTCCTTCTCGGAAGAATGGGGCAGGATGTCGGCTCGGATAATGTGTCACTGCTGGATAACGGCCGTCTGCAGGGCGGTATGGGGTCTGCACCCTTTGACGGCGAAGGGGTGCCAACCGGTGCCACCCGCCTGATTGACGAAGGGGTTTTCCAGAATGTGATTTACGACACGTACACAGCCCAGCGCGAAGGCGGTAAACGCTCCACCGGCAACGCGCAGCGCGGCAGCCACCGTGAACTGCCCACCCTGCGCCCCTCGAATTTCTACATTCAGCCCGGTCAGGAATCAGCCGAAGCGATCATCGCCGGGGTAGAGCGCGGGCTGTATGTGACGCGCATCATGCAGACCGGCGGCGTGAACCCGATCACCGGCGACTGCTCGATGGCTGCCAGCGGCGTGTGGATTGAAAACGGCAGACTCACGCATCCGGTCAACGGGGTGACTCTGGCGACGACCCTGAATGATCTGCTGCAGAACATCAGCGTGGTGGGCAGCGATCTGCGAATTGTGCCGTTCTTCGGCGCGATTGGCTCTCCAACAGTGCGCGTGGATAACATGACGATCGGCGGCACGGCTGATTAAGCGAATCAAAAGGGGCAGGCGTAACCTGCCCCTGACTGTTACAGTGGTGCTGAGTTAAGGAAGCGCCGTGGGCACGTCCGACCAACCCAGGCCGTTTCGGCTGCCAGTACCTTTCGTGAGGATCAGGCTGACATCATCGACGAAGAAGCGGCCGCGTTTGCCGGTGTACAGGATTTCGGCGCGGGCACTCTTGACCGTCCCCTTGAGGATCAGCGGTTCAGCGAGCTGGAGCAGTTCATAGCCGGTCGAAGTCCCCTTGGCGATGACGATGGCCTTCTTGTCTTTGCCGTTCTTGCCCAGGGTCTTATCGATGTAGCGCACGACCACACGCAGGACTCCGCCCTTCGCGGTCTTGCTGCGTTTGATGTACGCCGAGACCTGCAGCGTGTCGCCGGTGGTCATCAAGGCGAGGTTTTC
>CAZKIB010000441.1:1508-2307 GCA_964552425.1 uncultured Anaerolineaceae bacterium
GGAAGAACAGGTTTTCCTTCCTCACACCGCGCACCATAAAGGCGCACTGTGGACTGTGTGCAACGATTTTGTCAACTGTGTCGCACTTGATCTTGTCTTTCGAGCGATTCAGTGCTTCCCACCCATCCGGGACCTGCTTGCTGCCGTTGTCGTTGTCTTCCATGTTGCCATTGATGAGCATTTCAAGCGTTGTGCCCGGTTCAAGCGTCGCTGTACCGGTCGGTGTCAGAGTTGGCCCGCCGGGGGTGTAGGTCATGCTTGGTGTGGGTGTGTAGGTCGCGGTGCCGGTATGTGTCGCGGTGAAGGTCGCCGTAATCGTACCGGTTGAGGTCGCTGTCGCCAGCACTGACTCGTATTCGAATGAACCGATATCGCAGCCGTTAGAGCGGGCAAAACCGCGCTGATCGGTCAGCAGGCAGGTTGCGTTCACACCCGCGTTAATGGCTGGACTGCCAGGCTGCAGGTTGTGGACAAATGTCCGGCGCACACCGCTCGGACCACCGTAATCCCCAAGATTGCCGAGCAGTGGGTCAACATTCGGAAAATCCGGCACCGGGTTGGTGGTCTTAAAGGTCTGGCAGGTGTCGGCATCGGTGAGCATATTCCCACCGAAGCTGGTCAGTTTCTGGGGGTAATCCGCGCATTCGTTGGCCTGCTGCCCGGAGAGGTTGTTGTCCATGATTGTGTTGTACACTTCGATGGTGACACCGGTCAGGCTGCCGTAGTTTTCCTGGAAGATACCGCCGCCAACCCCCGGACGTGACGGATTGACACCGTCGGAGAGCCGCCCGACCTGATT
>CAZKIB010000442.1:0-2299 GCA_964552425.1 uncultured Anaerolineaceae bacterium
GACGATATGGGCCACGAGTCGCAACTTTCTCGTCTTGGAACTTGTAATACCTCTTCACCTCGTCGCTTGGTGGGAGCTCAATTTCGCCTACCTTTTCCTTGTTGCGCGCAAAGCAAAGGACGTACTCGTGAAGATTTACAACTTGCTTCGACTTGGCTCCGCCACCGTAGCTCTTCTTCCATATAAAGGTTTCGATGCGGTTAGCGCTTCCGAACACCTCGTCCAAAAGTAATTCGGCAAAACGATGCTCGTTACCGTCGAGGGACATGAGAATCACCCCATCGTCTGACAAGAACTGTTTCAGCAACACCAGCCTTGGATACATCATGCACAGCCAGCGGTCGTGGCGATCCAGCGTTTCGCCTTCCTTGCCGACCACTTCGTTCATCCACTTGCGGATTTCCGGGCTGTTGACGTTGTCGTTGTAGCCCCAGCCTTCGTTGCCGGTGTTGTACGGCGGGTCGATGTAGATGCACTTCACCTGCCCGGCGTAGCGCGGCAGCAGCGCCTTCAACGCATGCAGGTTGTCGCCCTGAACAATCAGGTTGCCGCTTGCGGCATTGCCACAGGACAACTCGGGCACCGGCTCCAGCAGGCGGAACGGCACGTCCTTGTGGTGTTTGACGACGGCTTCCTTGCCGATCCAGTTGAGTGTGGGCATGGGTTAGTTACTAAAGGGAGCCACAAACATTTTCTGCTCTATACGCTTTGGCTCAGACCGGCTGTTTGAGCCAAACCGGAATCTCAAGTGAGTCAAAGGGTTACGACAATTTTCGGGGTGCTTTGCGCCTGTGGTTTGGTTCAAATGGGCCCGATAGGGCGAGTTTTGCGCCAAATCAGCCGGCGGCTGCAACAGGCTGAACGATGCGTCTTTGTGATGCTTGGCGGCGGAGCTGAGCGTGGGCATGGAATCAGGTTGTTGTGGATATTGCCAGAAAGCGGGTTAGGCTAATTGTGCTAAAGAGTTGCCCGTGACTTGTGTTAAAACGCAAATAAAAAAACACAACTTGTTGTTTTATATGGAAACCTGTTTTTTGGCTGTCGTTTCAGCTTGTGTTGCGGGTTGCGTTATTCAGGGCCATTTTGATCAAAGTTTCCCATTTTTCGGTTAACGCATAGGCGCGTACACGGGTGGCTTCGGCGCGCGAGGGCCGAACGAAATTTTCCTCGCGCCATTTGCCAAGCCAGTCTCGCGCGGTGTTCGGAGAAATACCGAACCATTCCACCATGTCGCCGGGGCTGAAAATCATGGCTGCATCGCTGTCTTCCAATCCACGGAAAAGCAGGCGGTTGAGCAATTGCTGTTGCACCCGGCGCAGTGATTCCCAAGGGGGAGCGGGCTGCTGTTCCGGCGCGTGCAGGCTAACGGCTTGCTGATGCAGATTGTCAGCAGCCAGCGCCATCGTCGCCAAAAAATAGCCTAGCCATTGGCTGTGGTCGGGGTCATGGCGGCCGTCGTAAAAATTGACGGGCAGCCGCATTTGCAGATTGTCGTAGTAGGCGTTGAGGTCGGCGGTGTAGTGCTCTTCTAGCGACAAAAATCCGCGCATGTCGTAGCCGCTACGCCATAGCTCTGTCGTGGCCAACGCACGGGCGGTGCGCCCGTTGCCGTCGCCGAACGGATGGATGCTGACAAAACGGTGCGCCAGTAAGCCAGCGCGCACAGGCCCGGACAGTTCGGCGGCTTCGTCGCTACGCCACCATAAAACCAAGTCGCGCATGAGGATCGGCACGTCGCGTGGCATGGGGGGCGCGTAATCGATCCGACCCGTGGCGGAATCCACCACCGGGCATTCGTCCTTGCGGTAATCGCTGCGTACCCCACGCCGCCCGGTGCCACGAACCAGGATGATGCTGTGCAGTTCGCGGATGTATTCCTCTGAAGGTTGCCGGTTGGCTTCGAGCTGTTCTTCGATCCATTCGAGCGCGCGCCAGTAGTTTCGTACTTCCTGCTGCATCTCGGTCTGGGTCTTGCCGACGGCTACTACCGCCTGCCCGACTTCCTGCGAGTTCAGCGTATTGCCTTCGATTCGAGTCGAGTGCCGGGTTGCCCGCTGACGCGCGGTTTGCCGCAAACGAAGTTCCTGATCCGGGGGTAACGGAAGCACGCTTACCACGGCGCGGGCCGATTCGATCAGCCCAAGGTGACGAACCATGGCGTGCGAGTAGCTGAAGCGTGGGTGGAAACTCATGGCGTTATGGGCGTGCTGCCATAAGGGCGGATGGACATGAGATCCCTTGAAAGTGGTGGAGAGGAGGAGGATCGAACTCCCGACCTCCGCATTGCGAACGCGGCGCT
>CAZKIB010000443.1:0-2290 GCA_964552425.1 uncultured Anaerolineaceae bacterium
CGGTACAGACCGTCCTGGTCGAGATCGGCTACCGACTCGCCCGCCACGCGCACGGTCCCCTGGCCCGGCTTGATCTGCCCGCCAATGAGACGCAAAAGTGTGGTTTTGCCGCAACCGCTGCTGCCCATGATGGCCACGACCTGACCGCGACGGGCAGTCAGGTTGATGCCCTTGAGTACCTGCCGGGCACCGTAACCAAATGCGACACCTGCGATTTCGACCAGATTGTCGGATTGCAAGGGATCGGACCTGTGGTGTTGTTCGATTGCATCATCTTACCGGAGGCTGTCGCATTTCCGGGCTTTGGGTTCGTGCAAAAGCCATCAGTAACCCATGACCTGGCGCAGTTCGTCCACTCGGTGCAAACCCGCCAGATCGCCGGTACGGCTCAGGATGAAAAGCGCCTCACCTGAGGCCGCATGGGCGGCGATGCGCTGCGACAAGGCCCGCAGGTCGCCGGCCGCCTCCAGCCAGCAGATATGCGAGGCCGCCCAGTCCGGCTGTACCAGCCTGATTCTCGGTGATGCGGGCAATGCCAGGCCCGCATCGAATTCCACCAGAAAAACAAAGCGCTCCAGCGTGTCCGCCAGCCACCTCGCCCAGTCGTCCGGGGTGGCCGCTGCCGCCTGCCCTGCCGTCAGGTACACCGACTGGAACTGATTGTTGTAATACGACAACAACCAGTCATCCGGCAGGTCCTCCGGATAAAACCCGCCCCGCCATGCGGGATGCCGCCAGTCCTGGGAGCCCAGGTAGAGAAAGTCAGTCGATGCCATGGCTGGATTATCACCGGACTGACATCACGAATGAATATTAGCCATTGACAATATGCCGATATAAACATTATAATTAGATAACATTATCTTTTTAGTAGTCGCTTTATCCACCCACACAAGGAGTCAGCATGAAAGTCCAAACCCTCGTTCTCGCAATCGGTCTGATCGGCAGCGCTGCCGCCTTCGCCAACGGTTCCGCCCCCGCCGCCCCCGAAACTGCCGCCACCCCGCAAAGCAGCGCGCAATGGCTGGAACGCATGACCGACTTCACCCGCAACGGCTCGGCGTATCGCGACCCCAAGATGTTCGTGCCCTGGGCCAACGCCGTGACCGAACCCGGCTTTTATACGCAGATGGGCGTGAACATGATGGACCCGGGCAACTGGACCCGCATGATGGGCAGCATGATGGATCCCCGCGCCATGGGTAACGTGATGCAGTTCAGCGATCCCAACGTCTACATGAAGTGGATGGGTGCCTCCATGGACCCCAATTTCTACACCGCGCTGATGACCCAGTTTGCCGATCCCGGCAAGATGATGCGCTGGATGATGATGCCCATGGACCCCAACATGTGGAACATGATGATGCAGTCCATGAACCCCAATCTCTACATGAAGTGGATGATGGCCCCCATGGACCCGCGCATGATGCAGCTGATGATGGCACCGATGAACCCTGCGCTTTACACCAACTGGATGGGTGCCTCGATGAACCCGGCCACCTACGGCACCTGGGGAAGCTGGATGGCCCCGGCAACCGGAACGGCCGGTGCGGCCGCGCCGGCCAGCTTCAACTTCTTCGATCCCAACGCCTGGATGGGCATGACGGCACAGGCTCCCGCAGGCACCCCGCAGGCCGCAACCGGTTCGTTCAATTTCTTTGATCCGAATGCCTGGATGAACATGTGGAATCCTGCCACCTACTCGCAGCCAGCTGCCGCGCCGGCAGCCAAGTAATCTCCGGCTGCTCGGGCACGACAAAAAAGGGACGCCAGGCGTCCCTTTTTTCATGCCCCGTCGGGGGAAAACTGTCCTGTCAGCCGCGTCGCCAGGTGGTGCCGCCCGCGCCATCTTCCAGCACAATCCCGGCGGCCTTCAGCACATCGCGAATCCGGTCAGACTCCTTGAAATCGCGCGCCTGGCGTGCCGCCAGCCGGGCGGCGATCAGGGCATCGATCTCGGTCTCTTCCATGCCGCCCTCGCCTGCGCCTGCCTTGAGGAAGCCATCAGCCGGGCGTTGCAGCAGGCCCAGCACGCCGCCCAACGCCCGCAGTTGCCCGGCCGCACCGGTATCGCCCCGGTTGGCCTCACCCGCCAGTTCGAACAGTACAGCGATGGCTTCGGGCGTATTGAAGTCGTCGTCCATCGCGGCCTTGAAGCGCTCTGCGGCGGGCTGCGTCCAGTCGACAGGTCCGGCCGCTTCCGGCGCGTCCTTCAAAGCCGTATACAGACGGGTCAGCGCTCCGCGCGCATCGTCCAGGTGGGCATCGGAATAATTCAGCGGACTGCGGT
>CAZKIB010000444.1:0-2284 GCA_964552425.1 uncultured Anaerolineaceae bacterium
CATCTAATACCGGACAAGCCTTAAATCCCTCTCCCTCACGGAGAGGGACTTAAAAACCGTTTTTCTCCCCTTCGCCCTGAGGGAGAAGGGGCTGGGGGGTTGAGGGCTAAAACAGGCAATTTTGGAATTATGACCACCTCTCGGCTAATTGGATTCCGGGTCGCCCATCGGAATACCGTGCAGTCCCCGGTCCACTTCCCAGGGATAAATGATGTAGGAATCGGTAATCGCCCCGTAGAAATCCGGTTCCATCTTGTTAAACAGTGAGCGATAAGGGTTGAAATGCAGCACGCAGGTAAATGGCCGCGCGCCGGCGCTTTCGGCCCGTCCGCGCACTGCCGCGCTGGTGCGTCCGCTGCCCCAGACATCATCCACGATCAGCGTCCGCCGTCCGACCAGCAGGGAGGAACTGGGGAATTGCAGAAAGGTCGGCCAGGCCAGCAGCCCGGCGGATTCGGTGGAGGGAAAATCGACTGCTGCGGTCAGAACGTGTTGAATGTCGAGCGCTTCGGCCAGCAGCCCCCCCGGAATGAGGCCGCCGCGTGTCACCATCAGAATGGCATCAAGTGATCCGGCTGTCCGCAGTTGCGGTATCAACAAATCCACCAGCTTATCCACATCTTCCCACGTCAGCACTTCACGCCGCATCGACCCTCTCACAGAGTTCTTTCCCTCGCCTGCAACCCGAATTAAACCATTTATTATACTGGCGACTGTCCTCTTCGGTCAAACGAATAACCGTGTGGCTTAACGCGCCTCTGTCTGCATAATGGGGAATGCGTGCATATGCGCTTCAGGCTTTATCAATCGCCAGCAAAATCACCTGGTCAGCGGTGTATCCGTACAACACCAGAAAGACAGGTGCATCGTCCATAGGTGTTGTTTTGAAAGCCGAATAGTGGGGTGTGGAAAGCCCTGTACTACCGTGCCAGCGCGCGGATCAAAACCCAGCAGGTGGGTGAGAGCCGCATGAACCTCATCCATTCGGGAATAGACATTGCGAAGAAGATCAAACTCCTCTGCGAAATTTGGCTCCTCAACCACATCTCTAAGCATCTTCCGCCAGACCCAGTTCAATGATCTTGCGCTGCGCCCATGCAATATCTGCCGGGGTGATCGGCTGCTCAATCAGCGTATACACAGCCTGCCAGGGGATTTTTACGCCGGGGGGTGTCACCTGCCAGGGTAATAAATCCTGTTTCCAGGGCGGGTCAAGCGCCTCAATTCTGGCAATCACTTCCTCTGGCGGTGTGGTCGCCAGAATTTCCCGCAGTTCATCAGGCATCTGCTTCACAGCACACCTCAATCATCTTGACTACTACCAGTATAAACCAAAAAATGACCACGTCCTACAACAGCCCCGCTGTCGCAAATCTTCCCTAATGACCGGCCCGCCGATTTTGCCATTGCTGACCGGCTGAGGCGCTGGCACAATCGCGTCCGTTACAAACGTTCCGCCACGCTCTTGGCCTGTGTCAGCAGCAGCAGATAATCCGGCCCGCCCGCCTTGCTGTCCGTCCCGCTCATATTAAAGCCGCCGAAAGGATGCACACCGACCATCGCGCCGGTGCATTTGCGATTAAAGTACAGGTTGCCCACGTGGAATTCCCGCCGCGCGCGTTCCAACCGTGCCGTATCGCTGCTGAATACCGCCCCGGTCAGGCCGTAGTCCGTGCTGTTGGCAATCGCCAGCGCCTCGTCAAAATCCTTCGCGCGGATCAATGCCAGCACCGGCCCGAAAATTTCTTCCTGCGCGATGCGGGCATCCCCCGGTACGTCGCCAAAAATCGTCGGCGGAATAAAGTAGCCGTTTTCAGGCGTCGTTATCGGCTGGCCGCCCAGCAGCAGCGTGCCTTCCTGCGTGCCGATCTCGATGTAATTCATGATTTTCTGCATCGCGTCCCGGTCAATCACCGGCCCCTGGTCAATCTCCCGGCCGGCATCCGGCGCGCCCACAGTCAGCCGGCTTGCCAGTTCGACCACCTGTGCGGAAACGGCATCGTACACCGCATCCACAATGATGGCCCGTGAACCGGCGGAACATTTCTGTCCCTGAAAGCCGAACGCCCCGGCGACAATCCCCTCCGCAGCAGCCTTCAGGTTGGCGGTTTCATCCACAACTACCGCATCCTTGCCACCCATCTCCAGAATCGTGCGCTTCAGCCAGATTTGCCCCGGCTGCACCTTCGCCGCCGTTTCATGAATCCATACGCCGACTGCCTTCGAGCCGGTGAACCCCACAAACCGGATGCGCGGGTGTGCCACCAGATAACCGCCGGTGGTT
>CAZKIB010000445.1:0-2276 GCA_964552425.1 uncultured Anaerolineaceae bacterium
GAGAGCTTACCTTGTCTCTCTCAGAGAGGCATCTCTTATCCCGAACTGAGGTTACTATAAGAGCATCAAGAGGACATTATTCAAACAGGAGTGACGGACATGGCAAGCATTCTGAATTACAAAACAAACCGGGTCATTGATGAGCCGGGTGTGGTCAAAGCACTGCTGAATAACCCCCGTTTTTCGTTTATCTGGCTGTTTGTCCGCATCTGGCTGGGCGCGCAGTGGCTGAATTCCGCTGCCGGCAAACTGAGCAATCCCGCCTGGGTTGAAAATGGTGAAGCCCTGAAAGGCTTCTGGGAACGCGCCGTCGCCATTCCCGAAACGGGCCGCCCGGTGATCGCCTTCGACTGGTATCGCGGCTTCCTGCAAGGGCTGCTCGATGCTGAAGCGTACACCTGGTTTGCCAAACTGATTGCCTATGGTGAACTGCTGGTCGGGATCGCGCTCATTCTGGGTATGTTTGTCGGCATCGCTGCTTTCTTCAGCGGTTTTATGAACTGGAACTTTATGATGGCCGGTTCTGCCAGCACCAACCCGCTGCTCTTCGTCGCCGCTGTCAGCCTGGTCCTGGCCTGGAAAGTTGCCGGGTACATCGGACTGGATTACTTCCTGCTGCCCTCGCTGGGCACACCCTGGGGCCGCAAACGCAAAGCTCAGGCATCTGAGCAGGCCGCTCCAGCACCCGTCTACGATGCCGCTCCAGCCGGTGACTGAACCGCAATAGCCATTCATCTCAAGAGGTCATGGTGAAATCGCCATGATCTCTTTTTGATTCATGTGCGCGCTGGCCCTAGCCGGATGCACCCGGCGCGCTATGATTGACGGTAAATTCACAGGGCATATAAAGGCAGGGTGGCGTGTTTTCGCAAAGACAACTCGACAATTTACAGGCCGTCGTGAACCGCATGATTCCGCCGGATGACTGGCCGGGTGGCTGGGAGGCCGGGGTGGGGGATTATCTGTTCCGCCAGTTCGCGCGCGATCTCAAAGACAAGGTGGAGACGTACCGGCAGGGACTGGATGCGCTGGAGGCTGAAGCGCAGGCGGCGCATGGAACCGGCTACGCGCAGCTTAAGGCTGACCAGCAGGACACGCTGCTGGCACAGGCTGAACGCGGCGCGGTGCGGACGGCCTGGCCCATCGACCCGGCGGCGTTCGTGACCATGCTGGCGGATCACTGCGCGGAAGGCTTCTACAGCGACCCCTCCAACGGCGGCAACTGCGATGAAATCGCATGGCGCATGATCGGTTTCGAGGTGCGTGGATGACGACACGTTACGATGTGATTATCGTTGGGGCCGGGGCAGGCGGCGGCGTGGCTGCCGGGGTACTGGCCGAAGCGGGCAAAAATGTCCTGCTGATCGAACGCGGGCGCGAGATGAGCTTTGAGGACGTGGGGCGCGATCACCTGCGCAACCAGCGTCTCTCGCAGTACGGGCACAACGTCGGGCCGGATGTGGACGGCAACCCGCGCACGCTGGAAGATGGCCGCGTGGTGCGCCCGCATGAATCGGGTTATCAGAACAACGCGGCGGCGGTGGGCAGCGGCACGCGAGTCTATGGCGCGCAGGCGTGGCGTTTTATGCCGCAGGACTTCCGCATGGCGAGTATTTACGGCGTGCCCGAAGGCAGTTCGCTGGCGGACTGGCCGATCACCTATGAAGACGTGGAGCCGTTTTACGAGCGCGTCGAGTGGGAGATGGCGTCTGCGGCGACCATCAGGCCATGACGCACCTGCCGGCCTACCACAAGCCCTATCCGATGCCGCCGCTTTCGGCCACCTTGCAGGCCCATACGCACCGGCGCGGGCTGGCTGAACTCGGCTGGCAGACCCTGCCTGTGCCGCTGCTGATTAATTCGATGCCCTACAATGATCGCCCGGCCTGCATCCGCTGCCAGCACTGCGTCGGGTTCGCCTGCCCGGTGGATGCCAAAAACGGCACGCACAACACCCTGATCGCGCGGGCGGCGACGCGGGCGCTGCCCGCTTGGCACCGGCGCGATGGTCGAGCGCATCACGGTGGATTCGGGCGGGCGCGTGACCGGCGTGTCCTACTTTGCCGATGACGGCCAGCGCGTCGAGGCTCAGGCCGAGGTCGTGGTCCTCAGCGCCGGGGCAGTGGAGACCGCCCGCCTGCTGCTCAATTCCGCCACGCCGCAGGAGCCGCAGGGCATCGGCAACAATACCGATCAGGTCGGGCGCAGTTTGCAGGGACATTATTACCCGCGCGCCGTCGGTCTGTACCCGGACCCGGTGCAGGACTGGCAGGGGC
>CAZKIB010000446.1:0-262 GCA_964552425.1 uncultured Anaerolineaceae bacterium
ATGCTGGCGCGAAGGGTGCGCGGATCGAACGGATCCGCCGCCGGGGCGACAACCACCACCGCCGCCGCGCCGACTGCGTCCGCTGTGCGCAGCAGCGTGCCCAGGTTGCCGGGGTCCTGCAGGCGATCCAGCACCAGCACCAGTTCGCTGCCGCCGAGCGTGAGCGAGTCCAGCGGCGTGTCGTAAAGCGCGAAAGCGGCGACAATGCCCTGAGGCGTGTCACGGTCGGACAGGGCGTGCATTACATTCACCGAAACCGGCT
>CAZKIB010000446.1:272-1593 GCA_964552425.1 uncultured Anaerolineaceae bacterium
CCGATCTGGTGGAAGCGCTCCATCAGGGCCGGGGCCTCCGGCCCGGTGAACAGCGCCCGGCAGAAAAAAACCTCCAGCGGGCGCAGGCCAGCGTCAAGCGCCATATGAATCAACTGCAAGCCCTCAACCAGGAAACGGCTCTGCTGCTGGCGGTGTTTGCGCTGATCCAGTTTGCGCGCCTCAACAACGCGCGGGTTGCCAGTGCTGGTGATAATCGGGCGATCCGGTGGCATGGCCCCCTCTTAATAGGTGCGTTGCACACTGTTAATGATATATCACACGGCGAACAACAACCAGTGGGGCGTGGTTCCGGGTTGGGGGTGGATCAGTCGTCTTATTGTACAATCTGTGGGAGCAGCAGTTAATCTATTCCAGTTGGGGTGGATCAGTAATCAGTAAGGAAAGAATCGTCGTGGAGATGCGCTATCTGTCATCCGATCTCGCCTACACCTTGTATCGGCACGCGGCAGACCTTCCCCTGATCTGCCCACACGGGCATGTTGACCCGCGCTTATTCGCCGAAAAAGACTATCATTTCGGCAGCCCGGTGGAGTTGCTGCTCATCCCCGATCATTACATTTTTCGGATGCTCTACTCACAGGGTATTCAGCTGGAAGCGCTCGGCATTCCGCGCCGTGATGGCGGCGCGACAGAGAGCGATCATCGCAGAATCTGGCAGATCTTCGCCGAGAACTTCTATCTGTTTCGGGGCACGCCCACTGGCATCTGGCTGCGCGATGAGCTGAAAGCGATCTTTGGCATCGGCGAGAAACTCAACGGGCAGAACGCGCAGGCGCTTTATGATGTCATCGCGGAAAAGCTGAGCGATCCGGCTTTCACGCCGCGCCGGCTGTTTGAAGACTTTCGCATTGAAGCGCTGGCGACGACTGACGCGGCAACAGATACGCTGCAATATCATCAGGCGGTCCGCGCGTCAGGATGGCCGGGGCGCGTTGTGCCAACCTTCCGCCCGGATGCCGTTGTCAACCTGGACACGCCCGGTTGGAAGGATCATATTCAGCAGTTGAGCGCGGTTTCCGGCGTTGACGTTCACGATTATTCATCGAGGCGCTGATGCAGCGGCGCGCTTTCTTCAAATCAATGGGCGCAACCGCTACCGATCATGCCGCCCTGACCGCGTTCACCGAATGGCTGACGCCGGCGGAAGCGGATGCCGTTTTTCAACGCGCCCTGAAAGGTGAGGCCGCAGCCGACGATGCCCGCCGTTTCACCGGGCACATGTTGATGGAAATGGCGCGGATGAGCGCAGACGATGGCCTGGTGATGCAGCTGCATATCGGCTCGCTGCGCAACCACAACC
>CAZKIB010000446.1:1647-2275 GCA_964552425.1 uncultured Anaerolineaceae bacterium
GGACATCCCCATCGCCTCTGAGTTCACGCGCAGCCTGAAGCCGCTGCTGGATCGCTTTGGTAATCATTCGGCGCTGACGATTGTCCTGTTCACGCTGGATGAGACGACATACAGCCGGGAGCTTGCGCCCCTTGCCGGGCATTATCCTGCCCTCAGGCTCGGCCCGCCCTGGTGGTTTTTTGACAGCCTGAATGGGATGCGCCGTTACTTTGAATCCGTAATCGAGACAGCGGGCATCTACAACACCGCTGGTTTCAACGATGATACCCGCGCCTTCCTGTCAATTCCCGCGCGGCATGATGTCTGGCGGCGCGCTTGCGCCGACTGGCTGGCGGGTCTGGTTTCGCGCCACATCGTTGATGAAGACGATGCTCGCGCGATGATCGTTGATATGTCGTATAACCTGGCCCGACAGACCTACAGATTGGATCAGTCATGATAATCAGGTCAGAGACCAGCCATGAGGGCACGCGTTATGCTCTGGTGCTGAAGGATCGCCGCAGGCACTTGCTGGTGGATGGTGACACGGCCGGGTTCACCGGGCAGGTATCAGGCGGCGCTCTGCTCTGTCCGCTCATCACCGAGAACGCGTCGGCACTGCGCACACGTTTACCCTGGCTGAAACCAC
>CAZKIB010000447.1:0-2256 GCA_964552425.1 uncultured Anaerolineaceae bacterium
ACTGCCACGTCCATCACCTGGCTGATCTGGTTGGCGGGGTCGATCACGTGCCCGCTTTTCAGAAGTAAATCATATTGTTGTGCTGCGGTGTCCATAAAGAGTCCTTTTGAGGAAGAAGGCTTTCGCTACAGCCGGACAATCAATTACCCGGCAGATCGCTATGCAGCGCCCGCTGGTACAGCCCCACGCCGTAAAATTCATACGACGCGGCCGCGGCGGCGCCCAAGGGTCCGCCTCCGTCGCACGACGACCTGATCGGGTACATCGACGACATGCACGGTGAAACGCGCCGGCAGGCCGTTGCCGGGACAGTGTTCCTTGAAAAACCCGCGATAGGCACGGGCATAAGCGGCGCGCAGGCGTTCCTGTTCCCTGACGTACCCGGCAGGGTCAACCAGCGGATTGGGCGACTTGGGCTGGCAGCCGAAGGCATGAATCTCGATGAAGTCGATGTCAGCAATCGTCTGGCAGATTCCGGCCTCTTGCAGCCACAATTCCCAGCACTGGAACACCAGTGGAATTTCGACTTCCGGCTCCATGAAGGCCAGATCGTCCAGCTTCAGGATGCCTTTGGCGGAATAGCCCCCGGTCAGCCCGGCGAAGCAGATGCGCAGGTCACCGTCGGGAAGCGTCTCGACCACCATGTTCGACAGCACCGGGTCATCGCCTTCATAGTAGTACGTGAGTTTGCCGCGCTGTTTGACGTGAAATGGCATGGATTCGCCCCCTGAATGCATCGCAAAACGGGGCAACTATACCACCGAACCCGGCGGCGCGCCGAATCCATACTGAGGAACAGAACCAGAATAAACCACAGAGGACGCAAAGAACACAGAGAAGATAATCAATAATCCTCTGTGGCCTGTGTTCTCTGCGGTTCGGTGTTTTGGTGGCCTACACGCGCTCCATTGCAAAGGCGGGCAGCACATATTTCTGGTAGAAGTTCAGAAAATCGTCCTGCTCCGGCCCGACCTGATGCACATAGACGTGATCGAAGCCCGCATCGACAAATTCCTGAATCGCCTCGATGTGCTTCTGCGGGTCGCTGCTGCACACGACAGATTCAGCGACATCTTCCTCGCGGACATTTTTGGCGGCCTGCTCAAAGTGTCGGGGAGTCGGCAGTTCCTGCCCCAGTTCGCCGCGCAGCGCTCCGTTAGGCCAGTACCGGTGCGCGATTTTGCGCGCGGTCGCGTCGTTTTCGGCATAACACACCGTCACCTGACCGTAACGCGGCCGACCAGCCGCGCCTTCAGCCTCGAAGGCCTGTACCAGCTCTGCTTTGGGCGCGGTGCTGATGAAGCCATCGCCCATGCGCCCGGCCAGCGCAGCCGACTTCTCGCCGGACGCAGCAATCATGATCGGCGGCGGCTCGTCCGGCAGCGTGTACAGCCGCGCATTCTCGACCGTGTAGTATTTGCCATAGTGCGACTGCTCCCCGCCCTGCCACAGCAGCCGGATCACATCGAGCGCTTCTTCCAACATGTCCGCGCGCACCGCATAGGCGGGCCAGCGCTGCCCCAGCACATGCTCGTTCAGGTTTTCGCCCGTGCCCACCCCCAGAAAAAAGCGGCGCGGCATCATGGCGGCGACGGTTGCGGCGGCATGGGCGATGATGGCCGGATGGATGCGCAGAATCGGGCATGTGACGCCGGTTCCCACATGCAGCGTGGTGGTCATGGTGGCGATGCCGCCCAGCACCGTCCAGACAAACGGGCTGTGACCCTGTTCGCTGATCCAGGGGTGAAAATGGTCAGAGACCATCGCAAAGCGGAACCCGGCGGCCTCGGCCCGCTGCGCGTTGCGCACAGCAGTATTCGGCGGAATTTCCTCACTGGAGATGGCGTAACCAAGCTGAACCATATAAGACTCCGAAATCGTCAGACGATAAAACGCACAGCTTTTATTATGGTCTGGAACCGGGCCGCTGATGCTGGGCCAGACGGGGGTAATTGGACTGGGAAAGGTGGTCTTACTGGGCGACCACCCCACCAGGCCCGCCCGGCCCTTCACAGAATGGTATGCAGCCGGACAGCACAGGCGTGATGGGCGTATTGGTGAAGGTGGGAGTCCAGGTTGGGGTGAACGTCGGCGTCCACGTCGATGTTGGGGTAAACGTGAATGTCGCCGTCGGGCTGGAGGTGGGAGTCCACGTCGGCGTATCTGTTGGCGATGGGTCTGGTGTGATCGTCGCCGTTTCGGTGGGGGTCAGGGTTTGGGTAGGCGTGGCGGTATCCGTCGCGGTTGGGGTGTTGA
>CAZKIB010000448.1:0-1872 GCA_964552425.1 uncultured Anaerolineaceae bacterium
GTCAGTCAGTCCCATTTTCGCAATCATGACGTATAACGGAATGATCGGCACCGGCACCTGCATGGTGACGACGAACAGCAGGAAGATGGCGATGCTGAAGCGCAGCCGGAAACGCGCCAGCGCATAGCCGGCCAGCATACTGGCGGCCAGTACCAATATGACTGTGGTCGAGGCAATGATCAGGCTGTTGAGGAAAGCGCGCCCCAGTTTGGCGCGCTCCCAGGCGCTCGTGTAGTTCTCAAAGGTGACGGCGCGCGGCAAGCCCCACAGGTTGTTGGCGAAATCCGGCGCGGTTTTCAGCGAGGCCAGCAGCATCCACAGTACCGGGTAGACCATAATCAGCACAAACACGATCAGAATCAGGTGACTGGCAGTTCGCGTCAGCGTTCGTTCAGCCGACATTCCCAGTGTGAACGGTTGTTGAGGCGCGGGTTTGGCATAGGTCGCGGTCATGTGGCCTCCATTTCCGTTTCATTTTCGCGCAGCATTAGTCGCAGTTGAACCAGGGCGATAATCGTGACCAGCACAAAGATGGCATAGCTGAGGGCTGCACCGTAGCCCAGACGGTAGAACTTGAATGCCTGAATATAGGAGTGCAGGGCGATGACATTGGTGGCATTGGCTGGGCCACCCTCGGTCATGATATACGGAATGTCAAATACATTGAACGCTCCCAGCAGCGAGGTCGTGATATTGATGACCATGACCGGGCGCAGCAGCGGCAGGGTGATGCGGAACAACTGCGCCCAGCGCGAAGCGCCATCGACCCGTGCGGCTTCATACAGCTCAACCGGGATAGCCTGCAAACCGGCCAGGAAGATGACCATGTGGAAGCCGTACCACTTCCAGATGTCTACGACAATCAACGAATTCAGCGCCGTTCTGACATCACCCAGCCAGGGCGCAGTTAGTGCATCCAGGCCCAGCGAGCGCAGAAAATTGTTGACAAGGCCGAACTGGTCGTTGTAGATGAATGTCCACAGCACACTCACAACCACAAACGACATCACCACGGGCATAAACAGGGCGGTGCGGTAAAAAGCGCGCCCACGCAGCCCCTGGTGCACCAGCAAGGCGATCACCAGTGCGATCAGCATTTTGCCACTGACGGAGATGAGCGCATACTGCAAGTTGTTGAGCAGTGCCGGAATCAGTTTGTCATCCAGCGCCATCCGCTCGAAGTTTTGCAGCCCGACGAACACCGGGTCTTTGACGCCATCCCAGCGGAGTGTTGCCAGAACGATGCCAACCACCAGCGGTACGATCTTGAACAGGCCATACAGGATGAGCGCCGGGACTAACCACAGGTAGAGTGAGCGCTGACGTTTGGGCTGAATAGTGGTGACGCCGGCAGCTACCGTCGTCGCTTGCATGGGGAGTGAGGTGTCCGACGTGGACATCGCAACCTCGTCATGAATTTCGGATTTCTCGGGCAGGAACCGCCATAGGGTTGAATGACAAGGGTGGATAGGGCGTTCAACTGAACGCCCCACCTGTCCCTAAATGGGTAAGACTAGATGAACTCGTAGCCGTCCATATACAGTTGCTCAAGCACGTTCTGGATACTGGCAGCAGCCTGGTCTGGCTTGACGGTACCGGCGACGATGGCCTGCTGCTGCTCCTGGAACGAACGGGTGATTTCCGGCGGCCAGAACCAGTCGAGATACACGAACTGGTTGGGCGCGCAGGTCTTGCCGAACTCGATTGCGATCGGGTCGGTGCTGGCTTCCACGTTGGCATTCGTGGAAACGGCATCACCACTGTCTTTGTTGGCCCATTCCACCCACTCATCACTGGTCATGAAGTCCAGCAGCGCTTTGGCGGTATCCAGGCGTTCCGGGGCGATTTTGGAGTAAATGGACAGAGCGCTGC
>CAZKIB010000448.1:1958-2248 GCA_964552425.1 uncultured Anaerolineaceae bacterium
AGTCTTTCAAATCTGGCTCAGCCCTGCGGAAGTTGTAAATTTCCCAAGGACCCCAGTAATAGAATAGCGCTTTGTTCTGGAACCACTGCTGTTCGGCGCCGGCGGTGTCCAGACCCAGAACATCCTTGACGAACATGCCGTCCTGCACGAACTTGTATAAGATTTCCAATGCAGCGACATGCTCAGGATCAGTGAACTTCATCTCGCCCTGAAGCGTTTTGATCGTGTTCTCGACCGCCTTATTGCCGGAAGTCTGCGCGTGCGCCCAGAACTGCCAGACCGGCCATAGA
>CAZKIB010000449.1:0-1292 GCA_964552425.1 uncultured Anaerolineaceae bacterium
CGACAAGGGCCATACGAATTTCCTGACCCGTACGCACGCCGAACTCGACCTCACCAATCAGGCTGCGGTCGAAGGCTTCTTCGCTGCGGAGAAGCCCGACTACGTCTTCCTTGCGGCAGCCAAGGTTGGCGGTATCCACGCCAATAACACCTACCCGGCCGAGTTCATTCGCGACAACCTCTCCATCCAGACCAACGTCATCCACGCGGCATACAAAAACAACGTCAAGCGCCTGCTGTTCCTTGGTTCCAGCTGCATCTATCCCAAGCTCGCCCCGCAGCCGATGAAGGAAGAACACCTGCTCATCAGCGAACTGGAGCCGACCAATCGTCCCTATGCCCTGGCCAAGATCGCCGGCATCGAGATGTGCTGGGCGTACAACCGCCAGTACAAGACGCAGTATCTGGCCGTCATGCCGACCAACCTGTATGGTCCCGGCGACAACTACCATCCTGAGAACTCTCACGTCATCCCAGCGCTGATCCGCCGCTTTCATGAGGCCAAGCTTGCCAATGCACCGAGCGTGACCGTGTGGGGAACCGGGACGCCCAGGCGCGAATTCCTGTACAGCGAAGACATGGCCGATGCCTGCGTCTACTTGATGAACCTGCCAGACGAACAGTTTATTTCGCTGCTGGGTCAGGACCGTAACGACGGTCTGGCGCCGCTGATGAACATCGGTGTGGGGGAAGACATGACCATTCGCGAGCTGGCTGAAACGGTCAAAAGCGTGATCGGCTATTCAGGAGAGATCGCATTTGACGCGACCAAACCGGATGGCACGCCGAGAAAACTGATGGACGTGGGTCGGCTGAATGGGATGGGGTGGCGGGCAAGGACGGACATGAGAGCGGGTCTGGAGGTCGCGTATCGTGATTTCCTATCCCGAGTCACGTAACGGATCGTTCAGCGCCTGAAAATGTCCGGAAACAAGACCCTTACAGAGCAGAGTATGAGCGCGGCGCTCTGGGGCTATATCGGCACCGCTGGAAGGATCGGCGTCCAGATGATAGCCCAAGTCATTCTGGCCAGAACGCTGGGTCCAACCATTTTCGGTATTTATGCGGTCGGAATGATCACGGTTTCCATTAGCAATTTTGTCGCCGATATGGGGATGGGCCCAGCCTTGGTGCAGAAGAAGGAACTGCTGGAGGAGGATTACCGTCTCGCATTCACCTGGCAAACCATGATGGGATTTGTGCTGGTTATCTTGATTTGTCTGTCGGCAGGATTAATTGCGGAACGGTTCGATGAACCCCTTGCCGTGCCTGTGATACAGGCCCTCTCGATAA
>CAZKIB010000449.1:1422-2241 GCA_964552425.1 uncultured Anaerolineaceae bacterium
TTCCTGAATTTCAAGGTGTGGTCGCTGGTCTGGGGAGCGGTTGCCCAGTCTGCGATTTTTGCAGCCTTGGTAATGCTCAAAGCTCGCCATGCCTTCAGGCCCCTTTTTTACGCGAAAGATTCGTCAAACCTATTTGCCTTTGGTGGCAAGGCCATGTTGACCAATATCGTGAACTGGCTTTTGGGTAACGTAGACCGCGTCATGGTCGGTGTCTTTTTCTCGTCAAAATCACTAGGTGCTTACACGGTCAATTACGACCTGATTTCAGTGCCGGTCAATCAAATGCTGGGCGTGCTGCAGTCAGTATTGTTTTCCGCAACCTCCAGGCGCCAAGACGAAAATGACAAACTGGAACGGACGTTCTGCGGATTGTTGAATGTCATCTCGTTACTGGTTTTTCCCGTGTTGGCATTTTCCAGTTCTGCTGCACCTGTCATTGTGAACATACTCTTCGGCACTCGCTGGTCGGAGGGTGGCCAAATACTTTCCGCGATTTCGATCGCAATGATCTTCTATAGCGTGATGGCAGTCACTACGCCATTTTTGTGGGCGACCAACCAAGTCGGCTCTGAACTGCGTCTGCAATTAACATCTCTTGTCTTGTTGGTTGTTGCAGTGGTGATCGCTGCCCAATTTTCGTCTGCGGCCGTTGCTTGGTCCGTAGCTGGCGCGTATGGCATTAGAACTCTGCTCGCATTGCAAGCGTGGTCGAGGCAGGCGGACATCCCAGTTAGAAAAATGACAGATTCGATGGGTGGGGGGGCGTTGAGTAGCCTCCTGATTTTTATTGGGTCCTCAATCCTTGGCAAATACGTACTC
>CAZKIB010000450.1:0-2235 GCA_964552425.1 uncultured Anaerolineaceae bacterium
GGGGCGGCGCTGAGCGCGCTGCTGCATCTGCTGGTGCAGGTTCCGGCGCTGCGGCAGATCGACGCGCATCTGCGGCCTGTGCTGGACTGGCGCATTCCCGGCGTGGGCGAGGTGCTGCGGCTGATGGGGCCGCGTGTGCTGGGGCTGGCGGTGGTGCAGATCAACTTCGTGGTCAACGCCGTGTTTACCAGCGGGATGGTGTCTGGCAGCGCGGCGGTGCTGACCGCAGCCTTCACACTGATGTTTTTCGCGCTGGGCATCATCGGGCAGAGCCTCGGCGCGGCGGTGTTCCCCTCCCTGGCGGCGATGGCCGCCGCAGACGATATGGACGGGTTTAAGGACCGGCTGGCAGGCGCGCTGCGGAGTGTGCTGTTTCTGGCGTTCCCGGCCATGATCGCGCTGATCCTGCTGGGCGGGCCGCTGGTGGCTGTGCTGTACGAACGCGGTGAATGGACCGCACAGCACACCCAGGCCACCGCCTGGGCACTGGCGTTTTATGCCACCGGCATGGCCGGCTTCGCGCTGCTGGAAGTGCTGTCACGAGCCTTTTACGCGCTGTCAGACACCTGGACACCGGTAAAGATCGGCACGGCGGCGATGATTTCCAATATCGCGCTGAACATCGTGCTGATCCAGTTTATCGGCGAGCCGGGCAATCTGGCGCGCGGGCCGTTCGCGGGGCTGGCGCTGGCAAACGCGCTGACAACCAATCTGGAAGCGCTGGCGCTGTGGTGGCTGCTGCGCCGGCGCATCGGCCCCATTCAGGACCGGTATATTCTCAGCGGGGCGGGCAAGGCTCTGGCAGCGGCTCTTGGCATGGGCGCAGCGATGTGGGCGGTAGTGGCGGCGCTCAACAACCAGGGCGCGCTGGTGATTCTGGTCACAGCGGGGCTGGCGGGCGGCGCGGTTTTTTTTGGCCTGAGCGCCCTGCTGCGGCTGGACGAAGCGACGGCGGTTCCCCGGATGCTGCTGCGGCGCGCGCGGCGGTAATCCTCATATAATAGAAAGTACATTGCCTTCTCCGCAGCATCTCAGAACTGTCCCGACAAACCAATGGTGTCCATCGAGGACCTGTTCATGAAAACACTGGGCCGGATATTTGTGATTATGCTGGTGATTTTTCTCGGCACGCTGGCGCTGATTTCAGGCGCAGGTATCCGGGGTGATTTTGGCCTGCTCAATCTGCCAATGGCGCTGGTGGTGATGTTCTTCCCGCTCATCCTGATCGGACTGTTTATCATCCTGGCAATTTCCTACGTGGCGCATTTATTCGCGCCAGCGGAAAGCGCACCGCGCCATACGATGGCTGATCTCAGTTGGCTCAATGCCAATAACAAGGTCAAACCCTCGTCATCCGGCTCCCGTTTCTCAAAAGTGGATGCGCTTCTGAGCCAACTGAATGAGGAGGAACGCGCCTATCTGGAACGGAGACTCGGCACAGGCGAACTGGTGGTCAACGACGAAGGGGAAATCCAAACGCTGGAGGAGTATCGTCACCAGAAGCGGGACGGAGAAAAATAAGCTGTCACCGGACGTTCAAAACGCCCTACCAATCCAATCTGGAAGCCCCTGAATGGGATCACAAGAGGCCGGACGGAAGCTTTGAGCCCCTGGCGGTAAAAAGCGTAACTGGCAATCACAGCTTTATTCCCCTTCTTTGTCAAGGGCAGCAAGCATCGTGCCAATCTGTTGCTTGAGTGAGGGAAGTACTTCTTCGATTAATCGCCAGACTGTTTTTAAGTCTACTCCCAAATAATCATGCACCAGTACGTTGCGAAAGCCGGACAATCGCCGCCAATCAACTTCAGCGTAGGAACCTTTCAGATCATTTGAGAGTCTTTGCGATGACTCTGCCATCGTTTGAAGATTTCGCAGCACAGCATCCTGAATAAGCGTGGACGTCATGAATTTTTCACGCCCGTCTGACGTGTAGCTGATGACACGTTCCATACATTCCTGCATGTGAATCAGATAAAGGCGATCTTCTTTCACAATGTAACCGCTTCCGCGAGAATCCGATCACGAATATACCAGTGCAGGCTGTCTTCTGTCACCACATCCACTTTACGACCCAGCAGGTCCTCGAGGTCCTGAATCAAGGCGACATGATCGAACAGGCTGCGGTCCAGGTCGAACTCGACCAGCAGATCAAGGTCGCTGTCCGGGCCGGCCTCACCCCGCGCTGCGGAGCCGAATACCCGCACGTTTGATGCGCCGTGCTGGGCAGCAATCCTG
>CAZKIB010000451.1:0-2231 GCA_964552425.1 uncultured Anaerolineaceae bacterium
GCATTCGGGTGGGTTCGGTCAGCGTGCGGGACGCCGATAAACACTGGGCCGCCGACATTATGGAAGGTATTGCCACGATTCTGATTATCGTCGGGCTTGGCGCGTTGTTTCTGAGTGGTTTTCTGGTGGTTAATACCATATCGGGTTTGTTGGCACAGCAGCGGCGGCAGATCGGCATCATGAAAGTAATCGGGGCATCCCGACCTCAGATTATCGGCGTCTACCTGGCGATGGTGGTTTTCCTCGGTCTGATCGCTTTGCTCATCGCGATTCCAGCCAGTATGGGGTTAGCCCATGTGCTTTTGTTTTCTGTGATGTCGGGCTTTCTGAATTTCGACATTACCAATTTTTACCTGCCGTCGGACGTGTTGTTTCTGCAAATTATTGTGGCGATTCTTTCGCCCATCGTGTCCGCGCTGGCCCCTATTCTCAATGGCACAAGCATGACGGCTGCGGCGGCCATCAGCGATCATGCCGGGCAGAGCAGCAGCGGCATTTTCGATATTCTGCTGGCGCGCATTCGCGGCATGTCGCGCCCGGTGCTGATTTCGGTACGCAATACGTTTCGGCGTAAACTGCGTCTCACCATGACTCTGATTACGCTGACCGCAGCCGGCACATTGTTCATGAGCATCATGAATGTGCGCACCGGTCTGGTCGCGGACGTGAATGACCGACTGCGGATGTCCGATTTCGATGTGCAGTTTTATCTCAACGGCCTGTATGACCGGGATGGGCTTGAGCGCCGGCTGGAACAGATGCCCGGTGTGCTGGAGGTGGAAGGGTGGGCACAGGCATCGGTGCAGCGAGTCCGGGACGACGGCGGCAAAAGCGCGACTCTGGTGGTCTATGGGCTGCCTTACGACTCCAGGTTCATTGATCCACCGATGCGCGACGGACGCTGGCTGGACACGCGGGACGTGCCGAGTCTTCGGGAGATTGTCATAACCACTGAATTTCTGGATGATGAACCGGACATCAGTGTGGGTGACAGCATCACGCTGGAATTGAACGGTGAGAAGGAAGACTGGCGTGTGGTGGGCATTCTGATCGCGTCAAACTCGGCGGTATATACGCATTATGATGATCTGACTCACTTTTTGAGAATGCCGCAGCAAACCTCGCTTCTGCTGGTGCGAACAGCAGATCGCAGCGCAGATGCACAGGCCACCATATCGGGCGAAATAACGGATTTTCTGGACCTGCGCAATATCGGTGTGGTGCGGTCCACCACCCGCGCGACATTGATTGACGACACCTTTGGCGGGTTCGATATTCTGATTTCGGTGCTGATCGGCATGGCAATTATCGTGGCTGTCGTGGGCGGGCTTGGGCTTGCAGGAACGATGAGTCTGAATGTGCTTGAACGCACCCGCGAGATTGGCGTGATGCGGGCGGTGGGTGCTTCGACCGCGACTATCCGGCGGCTGTTTATCGTCGAGGGCGTGCTGATTGGCATTCTGAGCGCGGTGATCGCGCTGCCGCTGAGCGTGCCGGGCAGCATCGGGTTTGGGAATGTGCTGGGCCAGGTGCTGGCGAATCGGCCGCTGCCTTATGCACCGACGCTGGAAGGGCCTGTGCTGTGGTTTGCCATCATTATGATTATTTCTGCGGCCGCCAGTGTGATGCCTGCGCAGCGTGCCTCGCAGATCAGTGTGCGGGAAGCGCTGGCGTATGAATAGTTGTCAGTCGTCAGAAAAAAGTTCACGCAGAATGTCTACTCCGGTGGCGAATCCAGAAGGCTGAGCAGGTTACGGGCGGCGGTGGCAACAGGCAGCGTGCCGTCAATTACGGCTTGCTCAACCGCAGGCAGATATTCCTTGATTTGCGGGTGATTGAAGAAGTACGTTCGCAGATGCTCTTCGATGAGTGCGCACAGCCAGTCACGGGACTGCTGGCGGCGGCGTTCCGCAAAGACCCCGGACGGCTGCGTCTGCTGCTGGAAATCCACGATGACTGACCAGAGTTCAGGAATCCCTTCACCTGTCAGTGCGGAACAGGTATAGGCACGGGTCTGCCAGTCGGCGGTAGCCGGGTTCAGATAGCGCAGCGCCCGATTGTACTCTGCGCGTGCGGCCTGCGCGCGGATTTTATTTTCGCCATCGGCTTTGTTGATGGCAAGGGCATCGGCAATTTCGATGATGCCTTTCTTGATGCCCTGCAGGTCATCGCCGCCGCCTGCGAGCAAGAGCACCAGGAAAATGTCGACCATGCCGGCGACCGTGACCTCC
>CAZKIB010000452.1:0-276 GCA_964552425.1 uncultured Anaerolineaceae bacterium
AAACTGCGGGCTGTACTGCATGGCGCGCGCGCCATCGCGGGCAATTATCGCGCGAACACATTCCTCAAACTGCCGGACAGGCAGCAGTTCACTGGATGGCAGGCCCGTTGCCAGTGAAATAATGTTTGGGTCAACCGCGTGCCTGAGCAGTTCGCGCAGCACCGAACGTTTGACATGGGTGGTTTCCTGACTGTAGCGATAATCGGCGGTCATGAAGAGTCTCCTGAGTACGGCGATCAAAGATACCTGAAGAAGAGCCTTTGAGCCAAATTCGGC
>CAZKIB010000452.1:286-1201 GCA_964552425.1 uncultured Anaerolineaceae bacterium
ATGAGCCTGAAAAAATTAATGATTTATTGCGAAAATAACAATTCATTGTGGGTTGTTTAATGAAAAGTAGATATAGAATAATGGGGACATCTGATCTCATTTATTCCCGAAATGCGGACTTGCTCAATGAACCGGACATGGCAGGAAGCGGAATATCAGCAGCTTGTTGAACTGATTTGTACCCGATTGGGCCTTCAGTTCAACGATCATCGTCACAGGGCGCTTCAGGGGGCGCTTGAACGACTGCCAGGAACAGACAGCGTAACGGATATTCTTCAGCAGTTAAGAAGCACACGTGAAGATAAAGCCGTATGGCAGTATTTTGTGCAGGCCCTGACCATTGGCGAGACTTATTTCTACCGGAATCTTGCCCACATCAACGCGCTTCGCGATCATGTGCTGCCGGAACTCATTGATGCCCGGCGCAGGTCTGGGCAGCGGATACTGCGTCTGTGGAGCGCGGGCTGTGCCACAGGGGAAGAGCCTTATACACTGGCGATGCTGCTGCGGGATATGATCCCTGATCTGGATACCTGGTCCATCACGCTGCTGGCAACGGATGTGAATGCCGATTATTTGCAGCGCGCACGCGAGGGCTTCTACCGCGCGCACTCATTTCGTGGAGAGACACCGGACTGGGTTCAGAAGCGATGGTTCAGCGCAAAGGACAATGGTTTTTTGCTGCACCCGTCCATTCGACGGATGGTGACTTTTGCGCCGCTGAATCTCATCTCTGATGAATATCCGACTGCTATTAGCGGCACGATGAGCATTGATCTGATTCTGTGCCGGAATGTCACGATCTACTTTGACAGGCCGCAGACACAACTGGTGATCGACCGCTTTTATGAGTGTCTTGTGGATGGCGGCTGGCTGGTGGTGGGGCATTCGGAGCCACAACCCGGTGTATACCAG
>CAZKIB010000452.1:1215-2228 GCA_964552425.1 uncultured Anaerolineaceae bacterium
CAACATGGAAAATGCCATTCTGTATCAGAAAGTTGTACAGCCAGCGCTTCAACCCCAGCGGCGGTATGAGACAGCCGTGCATTATGAGCCGGTCGTAAGCGCGAAACCGGAAATACCCCGGCAGCCAGTGCAGGTGCGGACGGAACCGAAGCAGCCTCGGCCATCGACAGGAAGGCTGGATATTCTTGCGCAAGCCAAGGCCGCAGCAAACAGCGAAAACTGGGACATGGCGTTCCAGCTTTTGAAGGCAGCGGAAGCCGATGATGTGTTGCAGCCGCAAATACATTATCTGCGCGCTCTGATCCACATGCAGCAGGGAGAATATACGTCTTCCATGCATTCGCTGCGGCAGGCGATTTACTGCGATTCGGGATTTGCGCTGGCCCATTACATGCTGGGGGAACTGCATGATAAGTTAGGGGCCAGCCAGGAAGCGAAACGCCACTGGCGGCGGGCACAGCAGGCTCTGGCTGGACTGGACCCCCAGCAATCGCTGACATTCGGGGATGATCTGACGGCAGAGATGCTCAGCGGACTGCTGAATTACCAGCTCAACAAGCATCAGGGATAACAAGGAGGGGCTATGTTCGGTATGCGACAATTTTCTGAGGAAGAGATTGCTATCCTCAAACTGCGGGCGGAACGAGTGGCACATGCTGCGAGTGATGATTCCGGCAACGAGGTTTTTAGCGCGCTGATCGTTACGATACGCAGCGAGACTTACGCTGTGCCTATCGACGTGCTGACGGGTGTTTATGAAGGAATTTCGGTCGTGCCGGTTCCCTGTACGCCGCCTTATGTGAGTGGGATCGCCAACATTCGCGGTCATATCGTCCCGGTGCTTGATCTGGCTCAACTGCTGAATGCAGGTGGGTCAGACGAAGATGATGCTCAATCGCTGGTGGTTGCCAGTGATGACCATATCACTATGGCCTTTCGGGCGGACGAAGTTGGCGATGTCATTAATGTGTTCAGCCGTGAGATTAGTTTACCACCGGGTGACAGCAGCCATC
>CAZKIB010000453.1:0-2218 GCA_964552425.1 uncultured Anaerolineaceae bacterium
GAACTGAGGTTAATCTACTGGCAGGCCCAGACACGGGTCAGCCAGGGCGGTCAGATTCCCGGTATGCTGGCTGAACCAAACACCTTCTCCCCTGCCAACCTGCGCCGGCTGTGTCGTTAAATAGCGTTCAATCCGTTGATGCCGCTTGAACCTGTCTGGCGGATAAGCGGCAAGGTGGGGTTACTCTGTGACAGATCGAGGCTGTCTGGGCCTGATTCCGCGCAGCATCCCTTCAATGTCCAGGCCCTCATCAAGGTCCGGCCAGTCGATACTGTCGCTGTAAAACTCCACATTGGCCCGCTGGCGGGGAGTTGCCTGTTTCAGCCACCAGTGCCAGGACAACGGATTGCTCACTTTCGTTCCATCCGACAGCGTGACAATGACATCTTCATCTGTAAAAGTGACTTCAACCGGATGGCGATTACTCAGAATCGATTCCATTATCATCTCCGTATATCTCTCGCCAGCTTGCCAAAAGTGTATCACGGTTTGCTTCAACAATTGCCACCGTTTGTCGGGTTTCGCCGGGGGTCAGATCGCTATCCCATAGCAGCGTGCGTAGTCCTATTTTTCATCCATATCTCCGAATTACTGCGATCCTGTCATTAAACGTTGGTGAATCGTCGGTTACAGGCAGCAAAACCTGCTACAATAGGGGCGATGATTTTGAGACGTGGTTTCACTGTCTATGAATGACGCTGTCCTTCGCAGTCTGATCCGCCGTTATCTGCTCCTGATCGTGGCGCTGGCGATGGTCGCCCTGCTGCTGCTGGCAGTCCTCAACAGCGGACAGGACGCCGCCACCGTCCTCAGCATTTTCAGCACCCGTTTTCTGGGCATTTTTATCGAAGCAGTGCCATTCCTGCTGCTTGGCACGCTGGTATCCGGCCTGCTGGAAGTGTTCGTGCGCCCGGAGGACATCGCCCGTTTTGTGCCGCGCCGGGCCATCCCCGCGACGATTGCCGGCACGCTGATGGGCTTTGCCTTCCCGGTGTGCGAATGCGGCGTCGTGCCGGTGGTGCGGCGGCTGTATCACAAGGGTTTGCCCATGTCCGTCGGCGTGGCCTTTCTGCTGGCCGCCCCGGTGATGAACCCCATCGTGCTGGCAAGCACCTACGCCGCTTTTGGTTTCGGCCCCATTCTGATCGGGCGTTTTGTGATTACGGCGCTGGTGGCGGGCGGGGTGGGGCTGGTGTTTGCCCTGGGAGCGCGCCCGCAGGAAGTCTTGCAGCCGCAGTCGCTCATGCCGGTGATGGGCGGCGGCACCGATGTCCTGCCCGCTGCGCACCGCGTCAAACGCCCGGCGCTGCTGCCCGGTTTCCGGCAGGCGCTGGAACATGCCACCGGCGAATTTTTTGAGATGGGCCGCTACCTGATTATCGGGTCGCTGCTGGCCGCCACCATGCAGACCTTCATCTCGCAGGAAGTGCTGCTGGCATTAGGGCGCGGGCCGGTGGTATCCGTGCTGGTGATGCAGGCGCTGGCCTTTATCCTGAGTGTCTGCTCCACCGTCGATGCGTTTCTGGCGCTGGCCTTTGTCGGCACATTCACCGGCGGCTCCATTCTGGCATTTCTGACCTTCGGCCCGATGGTCGATATCAAAAGCACGCTGATGTTCCTGGGGGTCTTCAAGCGCAAGACCGTCGCCTATCTGATCCTGCTGCCGCTGCTGATGACTATGCTTATCGGCATCTGGACCAACCTGAATCTGAATTTCTGAAACAGTCGTCAGTCCATCGTCTGTAGTCGTTAGTCCAGAACAAAACAGTGACGCGGCAGATGACTACAGACTGGCGACTGGTAACTGACGAATGTTGACTGATGACTATAGACTGGAGACTATCATGCAATCTGTGGACCATCTCCATACGCACGATCACGACCATGACCACGATCAGCACCACCAGCACGGCCCAACAGCGCAGGACTGGCTGAAGACCGCGCTGCTGATCGGGCTGGGGCTGTACTTCGTCTATATCATCGTGACCGGCAACCTGACCAATTACATCAACATCAGCTTTTCGTGGCTGTCCTATGTCGCGGCGGTGATCTTCCTGCTGCTGGGCGCGACCAGCGCTTACCGCCTGATCCGCCCGCATGAGCATCACAACCATGACCACGATCACGACCATGACCACGCAACCATTTCGTGGTTCGCGCTGGCGGTGGTGGTCGTGCCTCTGGTGCTGGGCACGCTGGTTCCCTCGCGCCCGCTGGG
>CAZKIB010000454.1:0-2215 GCA_964552425.1 uncultured Anaerolineaceae bacterium
TGAGCAGGCCCATCGCGCGCAGGTGCAGCATGACTTCGGGCACGCCGCCGGCCATAAAGACCTGCACGGTGGGGTGATTTTTCGGGCCGTTGGGCAGGGCATCCACCAGACGGGGCGTGCTGCGGTTGATGCGGTTCCAGTCCTCGACGGTGGGCTGTGGCAGGCCGGCAGCATGGGCGATGGCCGGGATGTGCAGCAGCAGGTTGGTAGAGCCGCCGAACGCGGCATGAACCAACATGGCATTTTCGAGCGCGGCGGGTGTCAGGATGGCGGAGAGGGGTATATCCTGCGCGGTCAGACGCAGCAGGGCCAGCGCGGAACGGTGCGCCATATCCAGCCAGATTGGTTCACCGGAGGGCGCGAGGGCGCTGTGTGGCAGCGACAGGCCAAATGCCTCGCCGACGACCTGAGCAGTGGCCGCCGTGCCCAGAAACTGGCAGCCGCCGCCGGGTGATCCACAGGCGCGGCAGCCCATCGTCGCCGCGTAGTCGAGCGAGATCATGTCATGGGCGAAACGCGCGCCAATCGTCTGTACAGTTCCGGCGTCTTCGGCATCAACCGCCGGCAGGGTGACGCCGCCGGGAATCATCACGCCCGGCAGACTGCTCGAACCGGCTAGCGCCAGCAGCATCGCCGGTAAACCTTTGTCGCAGGTGGCGACGCCCAGCACCCCGGCGCGCAGCGGCAGGGAACGGATCAGGCGGCGCATCACGATGGCGGCGTCATTGCGGTAGGGCAGACTGTCCATCATGCCGGTTGTGCCCTGTGAGCGGCCATCACAGGGGTCGGTGCAGTAGGCCGCGAAGGGCAAACCGCCCTGCTCGCGGATGGTTTCCGCCGCCTGCCGCACCAGCAGGTTGACCTCCCAGTGGCCCGTGTGATAGCCGAGGGCCAGCGGGCTGCCATCTTCGGCGCGCAGGCCGCCGTGTGTGCTGAGGATGAGATACTGGGTGCGCCCAACCTCATCCGGGTTCCAGCCCATGCCAGCATTTTGCGTCATACCGAAAAGATTGCCGCTCGGCTCATTGAGCAGCATGTCTTCGGTGATGGGCAGTTTACCGGCGATTCCGGCGCTGCGTGTGCGCGTGCTGGCGACCTGACTGCTGTCACCCAGAATATGTTCAAGTGAAGGAACCTGATTGGATAGGACCATTGTGTGTCTCACAGTGCGTGGTTTTTGAACAGACGGTATCGGCCTGTATAATAACCCATGTGAATCACCGGGGGCAATTTGGGATGGCACTATTCGAGAATCAGGTCGCAATTATCACCGGGGCCGGGGTGGGTATCGGCTATGCGATTGCGAAGCAGCTTGCGCAGCAGGGCGCGGCTGTCCTGCTGAATGATCTGGACCCGGCGCTGGCGGAAAAAGCGGCGCATGAGATTGCCGCAGGGGGTGGAATCTGTGAAGCGTTTGCAGGCGATATGTCTGACGTGGCGACGATTCGCAGGATGGTGCAGACTGTCACGGAACACTTTGGCCGGCTGGATATGGTGGTGGCGAACGCCGGTCTGACATTCTGGGGAGATTTTTTTGACTATGAGCCGGATGCCTTTGAACGGGTGGTGGGGCTGAATCTGCGTGGGTCATTTTTTCTGGCGCAGGCGGCGGCCCGGCAGATGCGCGCACAGGGGCAGGGCGGGCGCATTGTGCTGATGTCGTCCGTCACCGGGCATCAGGCAGTGAAATATCTGTCTGCTTACAGTATGACCAAAGCGGCCCTGGAAATGCTGGCGCGCAATCTGGTGATTGAACTGTCGCCCTATGGCATCACGATTAACGCGGTTGCGCCGGGGGCCACGCTGACTCCGCGCAACCTGGCGGATGATCCCCATTATGAAACTTCGTGGGGGCGCATTCTGCCCACGCAGCGCGTGATTCTGCCGGAGGATATTGCCCACGCGGCGCTGTTTCTGCTGTCGCCGGCTTCGGGCCAGATCACCGGGCAGACGATTATTGTCGATGGTGGCTGGACGGCGATCAGCCCCACGCCTTCGCTGGATTTTGTGGAAACTACCTCACAGAAAGAGACTTCTTCATGACGACACTGGTTCGCTTTTTTCATCCTAATGCCGGGTCCGGGGTCCGGGTCGGTTTGCAGGTCAGGGATACGATTTACGACATCAGCGGTTCAGTTCCGTCGATTGCGTCGTGGCTGCGGCAGAGCGCCGGGCGGGCGGCGGAGGCGATTGCGGGACTGGAAGATCTGATCGG
>CAZKIB010000455.1:0-2173 GCA_964552425.1 uncultured Anaerolineaceae bacterium
TATGGACTTTTTGCTGACGGGCAACATTCAATTCTTACAGGCTGAGATTGCACTATGAACCACACTGGGCACGCGCCCACTGTCTGCAAAACCCGGATCATTATACACACTGGCGTACACTTAGGGAACCTTTCACGCTTTATTCAGAGATCATACGATCATCTCAGTAACAACCTGGCCTATAATTACGATAGATTTCGACTTTGATGGGTGAGGGAACCCTTCTATGAACCACTGCCCGAACTGTAACCATCACAATCGCGTCGGCGTGCTGATCTGCGAATTCTGCGGCGTGAGCATTTTCGACAGCGTCTTCAAAAAGACACGCCAGATTTATCAGCATGAACTTTCTTACCAGACCGCCCCGCTGGCAACCGGCGTGCTGGTGCAGGAAGCCTGTGTGATGCTGCGTATCTCCGGCGCGCCCACACCAATTCAGTTGCAGCCCGACAGGCCGATGATTCTGGGACGTATTAATGCACAGAACCCGCGCCGGCCGGATGTCGACCTGACCGCCTACCGCGCTTTTGAAATGGGTGTCTCCTGCCGCCACGCCACGCTGCACCAGCAGGATGGCGAACTGGTCATCGCGGACCTGGGCAGCACCAACGGGACGTGCATCAACGGCAGCAAACTCGTGCCGCATCAGTCCTACCCGCTGCGTGACGGTGATGAACTGCGCCTGGGGAACCTGTTCATGCGCGTGTACATAGGTGAATCCTGACCAAAGGCCAGAGATTATCGACGACTGGCTTAACCCGCTTCACTCGCGGTTTTGGTGGCCCCCCGGTAATGATATTTCCGTGCCGAAAAATCCGATATAATCGGGTCAGAAGCGCAGGCTCATGAACTGACCCACGATGAACGATCCACGTATTCAGGACTTCTGGCAGCGTTATCTCAACACGCTGCCCGCGACTCATCCCCACCGGCAGAAAACCTGTCAGGCATGGCCCTTCGGCGACAGCCCGGCGCTGGCCGACGAACTGGCCGCGCTGGTCTTGCAGGGGGTCAAGACAGCAACCGCTTCATCAGTGTGGGAGTTTGAACACGATGGCGAAAACCCGCCGCAGGTGGGCGATGTGAGCATCATCCTCAACGGTGACGGTGTGCCTGTGTGCATCATCGAAACAACAGAGGTGCGCACGCTGCCGTTCAACGAAGTGGACGCGCAGTTCGCGGCAGATGAAGGGGAGGGAGATCGTTCGCTGGATGACTGGCGCGGGGCGCACCAGCGCTACTTTGGCCGGGTGCTGCCCCGCATCGGGCGCGCGTTCAGCGAGACCATGCCGGTGATGGCCGAACGCTTCCGCGTCGTGTTCCGGGGCTAACGCATCCCCTCTTTGAAGGCCTGCAAGAACATGTAGGCGAAGACCGGTTCCCTGAATCGTTCGGAATCCAGTTCGTCGGTCAGAAATTCGCTGAAACCGGGCACGTCAATGGGCTTCAGGGAATCGACTTTGGCGAAGCCCATCTCCCATTCCGGGAAAGCCCGTTCTTTCATCGCACGTTTGGCGATCAACTGAACGTTATGGTGGCGCGGGTCCTTTTCGATGGTTCTGAACAGGGGCATCACCACATCTTCTTCCCCTTCCAGCACCTGGAGGAAGTTGCCGCTTTTGTACAGCAGCATCCCGGTGATGTTCAGGGTTTTGTTCTTGATGCGCGCTTTGTTGAGAATTTCGACCAGTTCATCATCGGTCATCGGATACGCGGTGGAACTGCCATAAATCAGGTGGATCATAATACCCTCGATATAATGCGTAATGTTCAGGCTTATTATAGGGGAATCAGCGTCTTTACTGTCTGAATTTTCCGTTAAAATGCCCGTTAGCAGGAACGCCGCAAACCCGCTACACTTCCCGCCAGAAAATGAAAAATTTGCGCAAAAGGAGATTTTTATGAGCGACGCTGTTGTCCGTTTTGACCTGCCGCAGTCCGCAGTTCCGCACCAGTGGTACAACATCCAGGCTGATCTGCCGCGCCCGCTGCCGCCGGTGCTGCACCCCGGCACGAAACAGCCCGTCGGCCCGGCGGACCTCGCCCCGCTGTTCCCAATGGCGCTCATCATGCAGGAAGTCAGCCAGGAGCGCTACATCGACATCCCCGAAGAGGTGCGCGAGATTTACAGATTGTGGCGGCCTACCCCGCTGCTGCGCGCCCGGCGTCTGGA
>CAZKIB010000456.1:0-952 GCA_964552425.1 uncultured Anaerolineaceae bacterium
ATACCACCCTTCAAAGGGGAACCACCCCGGCTTTGCAGGTAGAACGGTGTTCGACTCGCGGGTCGGGTTGATCGGTGCCGGGTTGATGAAGATCGGTTTCAGCTTATTGGCTTTGATCACATCAAGCAGCAGCGAAGCCCCGAATTCGACCGTCATCAGCACATCGGAGTCGCGGGTGGCTTCCATCACTTCCAGCCCCATCTGCGTGAAAAGCGGGGCGATGCGCGTCCGCAGGGTTTGAAGCTGGCTGATGAAACCCTTGTCCATAAGGTCTGCGTTCTCTCTGGCGAAGGTGTTGACGTCCGTTGTCAGGGGATAGAAGCTCAGTCCCCGGTCGCGCACCCATTGTTCGTACACTGGCGAGGCGACCACCTGCACCTCATGCCCAGCTTTTTGCAGCGCCATCCCCAGTACCACATGCGGGCGAATGTCGCCCCAGGTTCCATAGACAAAAATCGTGATATGCATCAATTCCCCCTTGCCAGCTTCGACACTTCGCGCCAGATGACCCCGCCATCCACTGATTGAAACGGCAGAAGCACAATAAACCCAATGGCGAGGTTTGCCCCCGCAAAGAACGCTATCGCTGGACTCTGTGCGCTGTTCCACAGGCTGAGGCTTATACCGCCCAGCACAAAGTTCATTGCCGGGCCGCCAAATGAACGCACCAGATGTACTCGTGAGGTCACATCCACAGGATCATCATGGTAAAGTGTCTCGATCAATAGCGGCGTAACGCGAGCCTCAGTCATAGGCGGCGCGACCAGCTTACTGCTGAAGATGTGGCCCAGGATGTGCAGAAACAGCGCCAGAAGCAGCAGCCCGCCAAAAAGCAAGCCGGTCAAAAACCGTTCAAACAGAGGCCATTCAGGCAAGGTGATGACAGCGACGACCAGGCCGATAATGAGCTTTGGCGGCACAAACTGCCACGATTGCCCATTGGCTGTGAAGG
>CAZKIB010000456.1:972-1269 GCA_964552425.1 uncultured Anaerolineaceae bacterium
ATTTGACCTGCCATAGCGCCCGTCTACCTCGAAAACTGTCGAGATGAACAGCAGAAGCACTGTCCATCTCGTCATTGTATGCGGAAATTGCATGTTGCCCGCCATGCCTGCCTTTTTCGATACCAGTTCAACTAAAGCGGACAACACAGTGCCATCCAAATCGGCGAATGTTTAACCTGTGCAGGCGTTAGTCTGCGGTTTCAGTCACGGTCACAATCTGGATCATGCCCAATGCGGCGTGGATGGCGTGTTCATCCGAATTGGCATCCGGGATGAAACAGCTTACCAGATACGTGC
>CAZKIB010000456.1:1295-2161 GCA_964552425.1 uncultured Anaerolineaceae bacterium
AAACCAGGCACGTTCCCCGGCGCTCATGGGCGACCATACCGCCGCGAATTCAGGCGCACCGCCCTCGCCTTCAGTGCCTTCCTCAACGGCTATCAGCAGCGACATGGCCTCTTCCAGCGTAGTGCCATCCGGCACGGGAATCATGATCAGTTCGTGCCATTGTTCGCCGAGATTCTCAATCAGCCAGGTTTGCCTACCGGCGGGCAGTTCCACCGGCAGACCGAAAGCAAAATCCACGAGCGCTACAGTCAGGTCTGCTTCGGGTTCGAAATCGGTATCAGCGGCTTCGCCTTCGACCACAAACGTAGCGATCTGCGGTTCTTCCCCGGCGACATTCAGCAGAATATACATTCCGGCTGATAAGTTGTAGGTCGCTGAAACAGTCGTGCCGGGCATAGCCGCCGGAGCGCCAGTAAAGGTCGCGGGCGGTACAATGCCCGCATCGCCACCCATGATGCCCATCAATGCGCCCATGAAATCATCCATCGTGGCGTCGTCATCAAGACGGGCCATAATGCCGAACAGCGGCGCTTCTGCGGCATTTTCAAAGGTGACTTCAACCCAACCCGCCGGAATCGTGCCCGGTGTGACCAATCCCTCTGCCGACAGGGTAATGGTGGCGGTTGGAATGGCAGAGGGCTGTCCTAACACCGAACCAGTGATTACGAGCAGCATTACGGCGCTTACCAGGGTTATGCGGGTAAATAGCTTCAACATGATATGTTCTCCTTAGCCTCACCTAGCGAACGGTAATCGTCATTGTGCCGCTCTCGCCAACTGAGCGACCGTCAACGAACTGCACTGTGCTGGTCACGAACACATCCGCCAGGTACAGATCGGCATATGTCCCGGAGACAGACAGGATT
>CAZKIB010000457.1:0-2102 GCA_964552425.1 uncultured Anaerolineaceae bacterium
TGAAAGTCGTCGTCGCTGGCGATGAGGTTGTCACCGAGATTGAGGTCGAACTGACTTCGGACAATGGCGCGGTGCGACAGGACCGGGCCATCTCGTTCTTCAGGCTGCGCGAAGGCAGGATCGCCTACCTGCGGGAATACTGGCCGGAACCGTTCGCCGCACCGGACTGGCGCAGCCAATGGGTCGAGATGATGTGACCAATGACCGCGCGCCGGTGACTGGCTGACTCACCCGGCAAATGTTTACGCCACGATTGATAGAACAGGTCGACATGCAAACCGGATTAGACAACTTCATTCAGCACATGCCGAAGGTGGAACTGCACGTTCATCTGCAAGGCGCGATGCAGCCGGAAACGCTGCTCAAGCTGGCGCGGCGGAACGGAATCCAACTCCCGGCGGACACGGTGGAAGGTATCCGGCAGTGGTACCGCTTCAGGGATTTCCGGCACTTTATCGACATCTATGTTGAAATCTGCCGATGCCTTCAGAACGCCGATGATCTGGAACTGATGGCGCGCGAGTTTCTCAAGAACCAGGCGGCACAGCGCGTCGTCTACAGCGAGGTGACGTACACGCCCGCGCTGCGCGATCACTTCAACGGCTTTACCTTTGACCAGCAGCTTGCCGCGCTTAACCGGGCCAATAGCTGGGCACTGGCTGAACTGGGCGTTTCGATGGGGATTGTCATCGACATCCCACGCGATGTCACGCCAGAAGAAGGCGAATTGTATGCAGACTGGGCCTTAAGCGGATTTGGGCAGGGTGTGGTGGCGTTTGGCATTGGCGGTTATGAACCGGGCAACCCGCCAGAACGTTACGCCCGCGCCTTCACGCGGGTTCATGCAGCCGGGCTGCCGTGTGTCCCCCATGCCGGCGAGACCGTCGGGCCGGAGAGCATCTGGAGCGCGCTGCGGGTGTGCCATGCCGCGCGCATCGGGCATGGCGTGCGCTGTCTGGAAGACCCGGCGCTGGTGGCGCACCTGCGTGACCGGCAGATTCCGCTGGAAGTCTGCCCGACCAGCAATGTGTGTCTTGGCGTGTTTGACACGTTTGAACAGCACGCCCTGCCGCGTCTGCTGGATGCCGGGCTGTACGTCACCCTGAACTCGGATGATCCGCCTATGTTCAGCACGACGCTGACTCAGGAATATCTCAAGGCGGCGGAAACATTCGGGCTGGACGTGAACATCATTGAACAACTGGTGCTGAATGCAGTGCGCGCCTCGTTTCTGCCTCACAGCGCCAGAGCCAACCTGGAACGCGATTTTTATGCCGCATTCGGGCGTTTGCGCCGGGAATATCTGGTAAACACCTGATTATGGATGCAAAGCAGGATATTCTGGTCGCAGGGATTGGCGGCATCGGCGGGGTGATCGCTGCCGAGTTGATCCGCGCCGGGATGAATCCGGTGCTGGTGACGAACAACCCGGCGATCACGACAGCCATTCAGCAGCAGGGGCTGCGGCTGCACACACCCGATTATGACGCTGTGCTCCAGGCAGAAGTGCTTACATCGGTGGATGAACTGCCGCCGGGCCGCTGCTTCGATGCCGCCTATTTGGTGATGAAAGCCAATGGCGTAATCGAAGCTGCCGCCGCGACTGCGCCCTATCTTAAACCGGATGGTTACATTGTCTCGTTCCAGAACGGGCTGGTGGAAGATGCCATCGCGTCGGTTATTGACCGGCGGCGCATCCTGCGGGTAAGCGTGGCCTTTGGCAGCAACATGGAAGCGCCGGGCATCTACCGGCGCACGACCAGCCGCAACATGCTTTATCTGGGCGAACTGGACGGGCAGATCACGCCCCGGCTGGAAACACTGGCGCGCACGCTGGAATGTGTCGTTCCGGTGACTGTGAGCCGCAATATCACCGGCATTCTGTGGGGCAAGCTGGTGTGGAACTGCGCGGTTTCGGGTTTGTGCGCGCTGGCCGGCTGGACACTCGGCGAACTGGTCGCCACCGAAACAGGGCGCACATTATTCCTGCGCATCTACAGGGAAGTGATCGACACCGCCCAGGCGTTGCAGCTGCGCGACGCGGGCCGCCTGCTGCGCGCCGGGGTCGAGCGCATGGAGGAGGTGCTGCGGCGGCGCGCACT
>CAZKIB010000458.1:0-370 GCA_964552425.1 uncultured Anaerolineaceae bacterium
CAGAATGAGTCGAAACTCAAAAACGGCCTTTGTTCAACAACCTGTTAAGCACAGTTAGCTCATAGCCGGAAGGAACATTGGTTCATTGAACCGCACACATTATCAACTCCTTACTGGTCAACCGATGATGAAACCACGACGGATGCCAGACCATAGAGGCGGTATCGGGAGTTTCTTTCTGAGTTCGATTGCCATGCTGCTTCTCGTAACCGGGCTGCTGAAACTGTACAGCGCAGGCGGGGCTGCACGTATCCTTGATCAACCCGACCCCCTGCTGCTGTTGAGCGTTCGGAACGTGCTCCTGGGTTCAGCCCTATTGGAGATTGCTGTGGCTGCATACTTGCTGGCGGCTACTCACGCGCTACGCAGC
>CAZKIB010000458.1:389-2096 GCA_964552425.1 uncultured Anaerolineaceae bacterium
GTACTTTGGTTGGGCATGAGCTTCCTGCTCTACCATTTGCTGCTGCTCATAATCCACCCTGGCAAACCGTGTCCCTGCCTTGGAAGTGCTGCGCAATTGCTGAACCCAGCCGCCGCCACGTGGATTCTAAGATTCATCATCGCGTACATGATCCTCGGCAGCGCATGGCTGCTGCTTACGGGACTGGGCTTGCAGCGCGGTGCGCCCGTCACGCGCTGCTCCGCCCCCGGCGGCGATCTGACTTAGAAAAATGACGTATTTGCCACATAGGCAGGCGCGTTGGGCTTGCATTGCCGGCGTCCTGACGCTTGCTCTCTGCTCGAGGTTGTCAAACGCCGCCAATCTCGGCCCTGACGAGGCCGTCCGGGATTTCCTGCTCAATCCCCCTGTCATCAGCGAAGCGAAGTTTGTAATTCATCGCGAAGGTTTCCATACAGAATGGTATATCTGCAAACGACAGGCGAACGCAGCCTTCGTGCGGTGGTGTGTGGACAGCAACGAATTCTACAATGTGGAGTCACCGGCCCAGAACAGGGTCGCTGCGTTTTACGACGCTTACCACTGGTGTTTTCATCGGGGGGCCTTGACCGAATGGCAGGATAGGGGACGCTTGGACGAGACGAACAACGTGGTCAAGCGCGAATTTGACAGTTACAGCACCGTGCTTCACCTCCTGATGTCGCTGGGCATTTCATGGACCCCATTGGATATCCTGACGCTTTCCAATGACTTTTTCTCGTTTACGATCCCGGGAGGGACCATAGAAGGAACCCTCCATTTTGAGAACGGAAAGTTGGTTTCAGCCGAGGCTCTCTACCCGGTTGGTCCTGGAAGACCGGTACCTGCTATCCGGCGAACAGAATACCGATATGCGACTGCGTTCCCGGACTTTCCTTTCCTCCCGAATGCATGGATCTTGTACGCCAAGCGGCCTGGAAAAGACCTCAAATGGATCAAATTGGAGGAATGTGCTATCACCTCGATAAGCGGGAAGGATGCGCCTCTATCATCCGCAGCATTTTCGCCGGAGGCAGCCGGGATAACCGTTCCAGACCGGGTGTTTTGGGTTCAAGGCACGAACGTGATGTATTACGACCCCTTAAGGGCTACCAACCGAATGCTACGATCCCTGAACGATCCACTGGCTGTCAAACACCATGGCAAGTCCAGCCGGCTCGTTTACCTCGGCTTGGCTATTTTGCTTGTCCTTCCGCTGGGCGCAGTTGCCTGGCGGGCTGTGGCGAGTAAATACAGGAGAACCAACACCAAATAACATATGACAATGAAAACGCACATATCAAGGCGCTCGATTGTGGCTTGGTTATGCCTCGCTGCACTATCTGCATACGCATACAACTGTATAGTAGAAGACCTTGTTCCTTGTAGAACACCAGGAAGTTATTGCGCGATGCCTTGCGGACCGCAATGTACTGTACTGCATCAGGGAGTAGTTGGGAGTAACCCGACACAGAAGAAATGGACATTTTTTGGAGACCCAGGTTTCTTCCTCCAGAATCCTTATACGGTGAAGTGCAACTTCACGTGCCAGATTACACGATGCATTGATGGACTTCCGTGGTCTGTCGCCTGGCCAGAGTTTGATGACACAGGCTATTACGTTGATCAGGATTCGTATTGCAGCGGGAATTGACTTAACAGGTTGTTGAACAAAGGCCGTTTTTGAGTTTCGACTCATTCTGATGACTC
>CAZKIB010000459.1:0-436 GCA_964552425.1 uncultured Anaerolineaceae bacterium
CCTGCGCCAGCATCACTCCCACGCTGACCAGCATGACCATGACGAGTAACGCCACAAAAAGTCGCTTGAACATAGTTGACTCCTTAAACCAACAGTCGAAAGTCTGTAGTCCATAGTCGATAGTCAAAAGACAAAGGCTGACAGGGGGGATCCAATGTTGTTCCTTTGACTAAAGACCAACGACTATCGACTTAATATCTCAAAGCAGGGCCGATTCATCATCTGCAAATGCGTTATAATGCGCGTGTCAGCCTCAGCTAAAGGCGGGTTGGCAACACGAGCAGGTGTCTGGCCACACCTGCTCGCACTTTCGCAAATACGCACCATTTTCAGTATAGGACTCAATATATTCGCTCGCAATTGCATTTCGTTATCATAGACAAATGATTTCTTTTCTCTTAACCATGACACTCTGACAGGGACAGTATGGCCGACA
>CAZKIB010000459.1:496-1146 GCA_964552425.1 uncultured Anaerolineaceae bacterium
CGAATCTGCGCATCGTCGATATTCGCGGGCACGTCATCCCGGCCAGCGAGCCGCCGCCGCACTACTTCAATCATCATGACGATTATGTGAAGGCGCATATCCCCGGCGCGGTATTTGTGGATTGGGTGTACGAGATTACCGACCCGGACGACCCGCGCCACGCGCCTATCGCCCCGCCCGCGCGCTACGACGCCTTCGCCAGCCGCATCGGCATCGGGCCGGATACGCTGGTGGTGGCCTATGACGATGCCGACAGCATGTTCGCAGCCCGCCTGTGGTGGAGCCTGCTGTATTACGGTCATGAAAAAGCGGCGGTGCTGGACGGCGGCTGGCTAAAGTGGACAGCCGAAGGCCGCCCCACAACGGCCCACATGCCCCATATCATCCCCACCCAATTCACAGCGCGGCCCAACCCGGCCCTGCACCGCAGCGGCGCACAAATTCTGGCAGGCCTGAACGATCCCGGCCGCAAGCTGATCGACGTGCGTTCCGCAGAGGAATTTGCCGGAAAGACTGCGCGGGCCAAACGCAAGGGCCATATACCCGGCGCGGTGAACCAACCCCGGCCCACGCTCGTCGCCCCTGACCACACGCTGCTGCCGCCCGATGCGCTGCGCGCCATCTTCGCCCGGCACGGCATCGACGCGCAG
>CAZKIB010000459.1:1199-1534 GCA_964552425.1 uncultured Anaerolineaceae bacterium
CCAGCTTTGGCGTGCTGGCGCGGCGCGTGGCCGGGGTCGAAAACGCGGCAGTCTATGACGGCTCGTGGAAAGACTGGGGCAACGACGACAGCAAGCCCATCGCAGCACAATAACCGGTCTGCCGCTTCAGCATTGTTTGGCCCAGCCTAACCTTACAAACTCATTTGCGCCTGCAAGCCGTGTTTAGGTGCCATTTTAGGCGGCGGCAAGTTAGCCATTATTTACTATAGACACAAACTAAGATAGTGAGCACCTACACCCAGGGGCAGCGGGCATATGAAAATATCATTGGTGATTCCCGCCTACAATGAAGCTGAAGGCGTGGAACAAACGGC
>CAZKIB010000459.1:1544-1797 GCA_964552425.1 uncultured Anaerolineaceae bacterium
AGAAAAACTGAACAGGATTTTGAACCGCCTGCGCAGCCAGCATCAGGTTGAAGTGATCTTCGTCAACGATGGCAGCAAGGACAATACAGCGGAACTGCTGAAGACAACCTTTGCCAGCGATGGCGATGTGCGCGTGATTTCGCATGAAGTCAATCGTGGGCTGGGCGCGGCCATTCGCACCGGCTTCTCCCACACCACTGGCGACATTATTATCACCACAGACTTTGATGGAACCTATCACTTTAATACCATC
>CAZKIB010000459.1:1833-2069 GCA_964552425.1 uncultured Anaerolineaceae bacterium
ATGTGGACATCGTGACCGCATCCCCCTATCATCCGCGCGGCGGTGTCGAAGGTGTGCCAAAGTACCGCCTGCTGTTCAGCTATGGTGCGTCGCTGCTGTATCGCCTGCTGGTCAACTGGAATGTGCATACCTGGACAGCGCTGTTCCGTGCCTACCGGCGCGAAGTCATCGAAAAAGTCGGCTTCGAGAGCGAAGGTTTTCTGGCCGGGACGGAACTGCTCATCAAGGCCATTCAG
>CAZKIB010000460.1:0-1546 GCA_964552425.1 uncultured Anaerolineaceae bacterium
CGAAATGCGCGATCACGGTTTCCTGTTGGGCGATGATTCGACTTACAATGCGTTTGATCGCGCTGCGCGAGCGCTCTACTGGCGGCAGGCCTATGATGGGTTATTCAAATATGGCATCGACGCATGGTGGTGCGACGCCTCGGAACCATTCGAACCCGACTGGAGCGGGACAGTCCGGCCTGAACCTTGGAAACGAGCAGTTATCAATTCCGAATACGCCAAGACTCATCTCGATCCCGCCAGTATCAATGCTTATTCGCTGCTGCATTCTCAGGGTATGTATGAGGGGCAGCGCAGCGTGTGCGAGAAAAAACGGATGGTCAATTTGACTCGTTCCTACTTCCCCGGGCAGCAGCGCTATGGGACCATTACCTGGTCAGGTGACATCTCGGCCACCTGGGACATCTTCGCAAAACAAATCGCTGAGGGTTTGAACTTCAGCGTGACTGGCGCGGGATATTGGTCGGTAGATATTGGCGGCTTCTTCACTGCTCCACGCGACCAGTGGTTCTGGCGGGGGGACTTTCCCGACGGCGCCCTGGACCCTGCATACCGGGAATTGTATGTGCGTTGGTTTCAGTTCGGAGCTTTTCTGCCTGTCTTCCGTTCGCATGGCACAGACACCCCGCGGGAAATATGGCAGTTTGGCCAACCGGGCGATCTCACGTATGACACCCTGGTGAAATTCGCCCGACTCCGCTACCGACTCCTGCCGTACATCTACTCATTGGCCGGGGCAGAGACTCACCACGCACAGGCCATGCTGCGTATGCTGGCCTTCGACTTTCGCTGTGATGCCAAGGTGTATGATATCGCAGACCAGTATATGTTTGGTCCTGCTTTGATGGTGTGCCCAGTCACTCAACCCGGCGATAGCGCCGTCTCGCAAACACGCCTTGTTTATTTGCCCGCCGGGAACGCCTGGTATGATTTCTGGACCGGGCAGTGTTACGAGGGCGGTCAAACCATCGACGCGAATGCCCCCCTGGACATCCTGCCGTTGTATGTGCGCGCAGGCTCTGTGTTGCCCCTCGGCCCTCACATTCAGCACAGTGGAGAACAACTGGATGCGCCCTGGGAAATTCGTGTGTATCCTGGTGCGAATGGTTCCTTTGTTGTGTATGAGGACGAAGGCGACAGCTACGCCTACGAGCGCGGCGCGTATAGCTGGTTGGCCTTAAATTGGAAAGACACCCCTGGTCGCTTCACAGCAAGCCCCCGCAGTGGACAGCCAGGTTGCCGGGAACTCCGACTGGTGCGAGTGGGCGTGAATCATGGGGTCGGGTTGGAGCCTATACTCCAACCTGACCATGTCCTTGAATACCGTGGCGAAACGGTTAGCATAGGAATGGCGCAGTCGTCCCGGCGGGTTAATTCCGCTTCCACCTGCGAAGGGGGTCAGGCTCCCACAGCGCCAGCCCAGGCACAACGATGATCACTCGCTCGATCCGTACCACAGATCCGTTCTTTGCTTGCCATCAAAAACGCCCGGACGATTGTCATCTCAGGCGCCTTTTCGTCAAGGTTTGGGCCACACCTTTGCAGG
>CAZKIB010000460.1:1564-1805 GCA_964552425.1 uncultured Anaerolineaceae bacterium
ACAAAGGTGTTAAAACTGGCCTGGGGTGACCCCAACCACCCGCTTGAACACCTTTGTGAAATGACTTTGATCGGCAAAGCCAGTTTCAGTGGCAACCGTTGCCGGGAGCATTCCCTGCATGAGCAGTTTGCGTGCCTGCTGGATGCGAAATTGCATAAGGTAGGCGTGGGGGGGAATACCAAACTGACGTTTGAACGAACGAAGTACATGGTACTGCGTGACATTGGCAAAGTCGGCCAGT
>CAZKIB010000460.1:1828-2064 GCA_964552425.1 uncultured Anaerolineaceae bacterium
AGTTCGCTCAGCAAAATCTTGGTCGCGAAGTGGTCTTCCAGATAGCTCTTGATCTGCTTAGCCAGCGCTTTTTCAGTCGAAAACGTCGCTGGTGTAATTCGGTCGTCGGCATGACGCATCACGAGAGATGTCAGGGCCCAGGTCAGGTAACTTTCTCGCGTCAGGGGCGAGCTCAGCGGATCTTCGAGCACACGATGGGTTACCTGAAGCAAGTAAAATAGTGCCCGGTCAAAGAT
>CAZKIB010000461.1:0-2059 GCA_964552425.1 uncultured Anaerolineaceae bacterium
GAACCGCTTTATTTTGGAACACAACAACTGGGTATCCTGGTTCTCGAAGTTGGCCCCTCACAGGGGACAATCTACGAGACGCTGCGTGCTCAAATCAGCAGCGCACTGCAAGGCTCGCTGCTGCTTCAGCAGGTGCAAGACCATGCTGCTCAATTGGAAGCGCGTGTGGCCAGCCGAACCCATGAACTGAAGCTGGTAGTTGAACAGTTGCAGAAGGAAATTGCCGAACGCGAGCAGGCCGAGGCAGCCCAGCGAAAAAGCGAGGCAACGGCACGCGAATTTCAGGAAAAACTAAAAATCCTGCAAAAGATCAGTCTGGAACTGGTATCTACCGAATCATTTGAACACCTCTGCGTCAATGCAATTAGGCTGGGACACAATGAACTGGGCTACGATCGGTTGGGGCTGCTGTTGTTCGAGAACGAGGAACAAACCATAGCCAGTCGTTTTGGTATCGAGTCGAGCGGAGTGTTACGTGTTGAGCGTAACATGGCTTATCCGGCTCAAAATGATGGTGTGATGCTGTCCAGGGTATTGACCAATCACCAGTCAGTCTATGTTAATGAGGACGCGGTTTTAGGTGATTTTGACCGCGCGGTCGGGCGCGGGTGGAACGTGATTACAGGAATCTGGGATGGCAATACAAGCATCGGCTGGTTGGCAGCGGATAACTATTTCGATAAAAAACCGCTGATTCCCTATCAGGTGGAGTTACTCAATCTCTATGGGGCAACCATTGGGCATCTGGTGACACGCAAGCGAGCAGAAGCCGAAATCCGACGCTTGAATGACGAGCTAGAGCAGCGTGTTATCGCGCGTACTGCCGAGTTACAGACAGCTCATGATCGTCTTCAAATACTCACCCGCGCAAAGGATGATTTTGTGTCAAATGTGTCGCACGAACTGCGCACGCCTATCACCAATATCAAACTATATCACACATTACTGGACCAGCGTCCTGAAAAACATCTCCACTACCTGACCACTCTGCGACGCGAAACCAACCGCCTGGAAAGCCTCATCGAAGCACTGCTCATGCTCTCCCGGCTGGATCAAAACCGCGAGAAAGTTTCGTTTGAGTTGTGCGAACTCAATACGCTGTTACAACAGTTTATCACCGACCGTAAAGTTTTGGCCTCGGCTCAAAACCTGACCCTGGCATTGGAATTAGGAACCGATCCGGTGATTATCGAAGCGGATCAACGCTTATTTGAGCAGGTTTTGAGCATTTTATTCACGAACGCTGTGACCTATACACCGCCCGGCGGCAGTATCACGGTTCGCTCGTTGGAACGGGCTATCAACGGTGTCTGTTGGGGTGGCTTCAGTGTCAGCGACACCGGAGCGGGCATTGCGCCGGATGAACAGGTGCATCTGTTCGAACGATTTTTTCGGGGCAAAGCCGGGCACGACTCGCAAACGCCGGGAACTGGACTTGGACTTTCAATCGCCAAAGAGATTATTGACCTTCACAAAGGGCATATCGAGGTGTTCAGCGAGGGCATCGGGCGGGGGGCAACTTTTTCGGTATGGGTAGCGAGCAAATAAAGCTGCTGCCGCCAAAATGATGCTCCCCGGCTATAATGTCCGCCACTTTCGTCCGGTCGCCAGCAACGACGGCGCTGTGGACCAGGCCAAACGGTGTAACTTTCTAAACCAGGTGAAAGCCGCTCAGCCCCATTGTTTCGGAATCGTAGCGCCAGCCCGCAGGGAAATGACGCGCCATCAGTATCAGCCAAACTACTGGAGGCTGGCTGCATGGTCTGGTCTCTTGGTGGGCTTCGCTGTCATTCGGCCAGAAATCGGCAAGTCTGCTGACAATGAAGACGCCGAGTGGTTATGGCACATCGAAAATCGGTTGGTAGGGTTTGATATCCAGAACCGGCGAATGATTAAGTGCAGCCAAACCCAGGACAGTTACGACTGATCCTTCCACCGTCAGCACAGAAACAAGCGTGATCCCGATGGGGTTGGGACGGCAGGCTATTCGGCGCACGAACAACTCAGGTATCAGGTGAGCATTCCAGGGCTGTGCCTGGTGCAGGTGATAGATTACCCA
>CAZKIB010000462.1:0-561 GCA_964552425.1 uncultured Anaerolineaceae bacterium
AGATGCTCCTGTCACCTGAACCGAAAACGAGAGGTCTGCTATGACGACGAACACCCTGCCTTCGACCGGTTCAAGTACCGCCAATCGTTTTGCTGCTGGCGCTTCCCGCCGTTGGCTCAAGTGGCTGCCATCGCTGTTTTTCCTGGCGGCGGCGGTCCTGCTCATCGTTTCCATCGGCGTGCCGTACTGGGGACTCGTCCTGCAAGCGCCGCAGTATCCCGGCGGGCTGCAAATGCGCGTTTTCGTCAATAACATGACTGGCGACGACGACCCCAAACTCGATGAAGTCCGCGAGATCGACGGCCTCAACCATTACATTGGCATGAAATCGCTGTACGAGGCCGCGAAATTTGAGCGCTCCATCGCCATTCCGGCGGTCATTCTCATGGTCGTTCTGCTGGTCGTGGCGGCTTTGTGGCGGCGGCGCTGGACATGGCTGCTGGCTATCCCGGCGCTCACGTTTCCCGTTGTCTTCCTGGCCGATCTGGCCTTCTGGATGAACCACTACGGGCAAAACCTCGATCCCTACGCGCCGCTGTCCAGTTCGATTCAGCCGTTCAC
>CAZKIB010000462.1:582-795 GCA_964552425.1 uncultured Anaerolineaceae bacterium
CGTTCACGCCGCCGATTCTGGGTGAAGGCGTGATCGGGCAGTTCAAGACAGTCGCCTATGTCGACGCTGGCTGGTACATCATCGCCGCCGGCAGCGTCCTGATCCTGGCAGCCTGGTTGATCAAACTGGTCGGCAGGCAGACAGAGTCAAAAGGATAAAACATGAGCGCGCGCCGCATGAACGCCATCCGCGTTTTCATCCCGTTTGCCAGCC
>CAZKIB010000462.1:889-1140 GCA_964552425.1 uncultured Anaerolineaceae bacterium
CAGCATTGAAGCGGCGCTGGCAGCAGCAAACGCGGGCGATGTCATCGAAGTCCATGGCGGCGTCTATCCTGCCCCTCTGCAAATTGACAAGACGGTGTCGCTGATTGGCATTCATCGACCGGTGATCGACGGCCAGGGGAAAGGCAGCCTGGTGTTGATTAACGCGCCGGGGGTGGTCTTCAGCGGCTTTGTTGTGCGCGCCAGCGGCCAAAGCCTGACGCATGAAGACACCGGGATCGTCATTCAGGCGC
>CAZKIB010000462.1:1155-1441 GCA_964552425.1 uncultured Anaerolineaceae bacterium
CGTGGCCGACAATTTGCTGGAAGACGTGCTCTTCGGCATCTACTTCGCCAACGCTGCCGAAGGGTTGGCGCACAACAATGTCGTGCGGGGCAAACCGCTGGACGAGAGTATGCGCGGCGATAGCATCCGCGTCTGGTACAGCAACCACGTGCAGTTGATCGGCAACGACATCAGCCAGGGGCGCGACACGCTCATCTGGTACGCGGATAACATCACCATTCGCGCTAATCACATCCACCTTAACCGCTATGGCCTGCACTTCATGTACAACGAAAACGCTGTGGTC
>CAZKIB010000462.1:1451-2050 GCA_964552425.1 uncultured Anaerolineaceae bacterium
AACAATATCATCGAAAACAATGCCGTCGGTGCATACATGATGTATTCCGCTGGTCTGGTCATGACCGGCAACCAGTACATCCGCAACCGGGGGGCAAGCGGTTACGGGATTGCCTTCAAGGACATGGATCACGCTCAGGTTGCCAACAACACTTTCATCGGCAACACGGCAGCCATCTTCCTCGATAACTCCCCATCGCTCTACGATCAGTACAACACCTTCAGCCACAATTTTGTCGCCTACAACGACATTGGACTGACGGCGCTGCCCTCAGTTCAGCGCAACATCTTCCAGAACAACACCTTCCTAGAAAACTACCAGCAGATCAGCGTCCAGGGGCGCGGCAATCTGCTGGGTAACCTGTGGAATCAGGATGGCATCGGCAACTACTGGAGCAGCTATGTGGGTTACGACCGCGACGGCGATGGCATCGGCGATATGCCCTACCGCATTGAAAAGCTGTTTGAAAGCCTGGCCGATAACGCTCCTGTGCTCCGTTTCTTCACCTTCAGTCCCGCCAGCCAGGCAATTGACTTCGCCGCCTCGGCCTTTCCATCGTTACGGCCCGATCCGAAAGTCATCGACGAAGCGCCCCGGAT
>CAZKIB010000463.1:0-1424 GCA_964552425.1 uncultured Anaerolineaceae bacterium
AAATGACCGATTCTTTACCCAAGGGTTAACCCTCTACAGCAGTGGGGAATATCGCACATAAAAATTACTGATTGCAAAAAGGAGTTATGGAAATGCCTGACCGGGAACACGAAGAACGGGTGGGTCGCGCTGAGAACGCGGTCAATACGTATTCCAGCCCATCGGAACTAAAAATCACGGACATGCGCATGGCGGTGGTCGCTTCCAATTACGACTATCCCATTATTCGCATCGATACCAATCAGGGTGTGTACGGACTCGGCGAGGTGCGCGACGCCGGACATAAGGAAAACGCCCTTCAATTCAAACATCTGCTGCTCGGCCAGAATCCCTGCAACATTGATATGATCTTTCGCACCATCAAGAAATTTGGCGCTTCGGCACGCGAAGGTGGCGGCGTTTCGGGTATTGAACTGGCGCTGTGGGATTTGATCGGCAAGGTGTATGGTGTACCCTGCTACCAGTTTCTGGGTGGCAAGTACCGCACGCACGTTCGTTTGTATGCCGACACACCGCGCCCCACTGAAACCACACCGGAAGGCTACGTCAGGCGCGTGATGGGACGCAAGGCGCTGGGGATGACCTTCATCAAGTTTGATGTGGGCCTGCATGTGCTGGATGATTTCCCGGATGGGGTAGTAGGCACACCGACAAAGTACGAGCATTTTATGCCGCGTTTTGGTCAGCCGATTATCGGCACAAAGTTTGGCACACAGCTTACCGAAAAGGGAATTGCCCGGTTTGTCGAGATTGTGTCGGCGGTGCGCGAGGCGGTGGGGTGGGAGATGCCGCTGGCGATTGACCATTTCGGGCCACTGTCGGTGAAGGATGGCATTCGTCTGGGGCACGCGCTGGAACCCTTCGGGCTGGCATGGATGGAAGACATTATTCCCTGGCAGGACGTAGAGGGGAACCGGCGCGTAACCGAAGCGATCAACGTTCCGACAGCGAATGGCGAGGATATTTACCTGTGGGATGGTTTCCGCGAACCGATTGAGAAGCGCGCCTTTGATATTATTCACCCTGATCTGTTATCCGCCGGAGGGATGCTCGAAACCAAGCGGATCGCCGATTACGCCGAGCGTCACGGCCTGCCCACCGCGCTGCATTTCGCCGGGTCGCCGATTGCTTTTATGGCGAACCTGCACTGCGGCGCAGCGATTTCGAGCCTGATCGCGCTGGAAATGCACGCGCTGGATTTACCGTTCTGGAAAGACCTTGTCACCGGCCTCCCGGACCCGCTGATTGTCGATGGCTACGTGCAGGTTCCCGATAAGCCCGGCCTGGGGGTGGACCTCAACTATGAAGGCATTGAAGCCAATCTGCGCTTTCCCGGCCTGTTCGAACCTACCGACGAATGGAACACACCCAAGCTCGGTTTCTGGCAGCCAGACCGCCGCTGGGATAAATGAGACTGACCCTAT
>CAZKIB010000463.1:1464-1701 GCA_964552425.1 uncultured Anaerolineaceae bacterium
AAGCTGGCAGTTAACCAGAAGTGAGAGGAGTCATCGCAAGCGAAAATGCCTGCGATGACTTTATTTCAGACGTTGAGCAGCTTCGCCAGTTCGAAACCGTCGTCCTGCGGATCATAACCCAGCAGTTCACGCGCATTGGTGATGTCCAGCTTTTTGTAGGTGTTATCTGAGACGCCGTTGAAGATGCCATAGCGCAGATCATCGGGCGCGTCAATGCAGGCGATAATCAACCGGGTG
>CAZKIB010000463.1:1713-2023 GCA_964552425.1 uncultured Anaerolineaceae bacterium
ATGTCTTCGTAAGTGATATAGGTTGATTTGCCGGATTTCTGGCTGAGTTTGCGGGTGTCCTCCCGGTGGCCGACCCAGCCAAAACGCAGACACAGGCAGGACAGATTGTGGTGGTCCGCATAGACCCGGCCCACCGACTCACCCCAGACTTTGGTCGCGCCGTAGAGGTTGCCGGGATGGGTGGGCATGTCCGTCCGCACCTGAACATCTTCCGGGTAGCCGCTGCCGGCATGAACACTGCTGGCGAAGATTACCCGCCGGCAGCCTGCCCGCCGGGCGGCCTCCTAACTGTTGTACGCGCCGGTGGCCG
>CAZKIB010000464.1:0-241 GCA_964552425.1 uncultured Anaerolineaceae bacterium
ATCTGGGACGGCTGTCGCCATGCTCATCCTGCGCGTGCTGCTGATCGAAGGCATCGTCTTTCTGGAGCAGTTTGGCATTGCCAATATCCTCTACCTGATTGTGCCGATGAAGGCATTTCTCTATTTTCCACCGCTGCTTGCCTATCCTTTCAGCTTCGCGCTGCTTGGCATCTTTTTCGTGCGCCTCAACCTCGTCAAGCCGGAATGGTACAGTTCGGTCACGGGCGCGTATACCTTCCTA
>CAZKIB010000464.1:283-593 GCA_964552425.1 uncultured Anaerolineaceae bacterium
GGCTATTCCGCCGGACTGATCGCCCGTGAGCGCCGCAGCCGGCTTCATGCCGAAAAACTGCTCAGCGACCTAGAAATCTCGCACCAGCGTTTAGCGCGCTACGCTCGCCAGGCAGGCGAGGCAGCCATGATGGAAGAACGCAACCGCCTTGCCCGCGAAATCCACGATGGATTGGGACATTACCTGACGGCGATCAACATCCAGCTTGAAAAAGCGCTGGTCTTCCACACGCTGAATCCAGAAGAGTCGCTGCAATCCCTGCGCGATGCACGACATTTAGGCAGCGAAGCGCTTGAAGATGTGCGTCACT
>CAZKIB010000464.1:683-2022 GCA_964552425.1 uncultured Anaerolineaceae bacterium
TGAACCTTGTGGTACAGGGCAGCAGCAGCGGTTTTTCCAATCAGGTCTTGCTGGCGTTGTATCGCGCTGCGCAGGAAGGGTTGACCAATGTGCAGCGTCACGCGGCGGCGCGGCAGGTTGAGCTTGCGGTGTGTTTTTCAGCGGATGCGGCGTGTATGACACTGCGTGACGATGGCTGCGGGTTCGATGTATCAACGCAGTCCATTCACGCGCGACAGCAGGCAGGTCGATATGGTTTGACCGGTTTGCAGGAACGGCTGGCGCTGGTCAATGGGCAATTGACGATTGAGAGTCAATTACAATCCGGGACGACACTGCGTGTTCACGTTCCGCGCGAGTACGCTGTTAAAGCTTAGCGCGATACTTTCTACAGTGATGATGGAGGCAAAACATATGTCTGAGCCGTTTGGAGGAGGGGAAGTTGTCCGTGTGCTGGTGGTCGATGACCAGCGTCTCGTCCGTGACGGGATTAGCTCGTTGCTCAGCATTCAGCCCGGTATTCGCGTGGTCGGTAGCGCTGCCAACGGGGCAGATGCGCTCAAGCTTGTGGGCGATTTGCAGCCAGATGTGGTGCTGATGGATGTGCGGATGCCCGTGATGGATGGAATTGTCGCCACCCAGCGCATTCGCAGTGAGTATCCCGCCTGTCAGATTGTGATGTTGACCACCTTTGACGATGAAGGCTATATCCGTGCTGCTTTAGATGCCGGCGCAATTGGGTATATCCTGAAAGACATCCCATCCGATGCGCTTGCGCAGACTGTGCGGATGGCGCAGAAGGGGATTTATCAGCTCGACCCGGCGGCAATGCGCCACCTCACCCGAACGGAAACCATACCGCCTAAATCTGCGAGTGTGCCCGGCACACACCCTGACGACCAACTCACTGAGCGTGAGCGTGAAGTGCTGAAGCTGGTAGGGAAAGGGGCAACGAACCGTGAAATTGGTGAGCAGTTATTCATTAGCGAAGGCACGGTCAAGAATCATGTCTCGAATATCCTGGCGCGTTTAGGGCTGCGTGACCGCACACAGGCGGCGGTTTACGCGGCGGAGGCTGGCTTGCTGGGCACTGATAAAGACTGACCGCAGTGGCTTTTTAGACGAGGGATGGTAGAGCCGCGACCCGTCCTGACGCTTTTGAGCGAGATAAGCCTTAAGCCAAAAGCTGAAAGTGCCGAGTTTAAAGTTAAAAGTGGTTGGGAGATGCATGATCGTGATGAACGGAAAAAAGCTTTAAACTTTTGACTACCATCTTAATTTTAATATTATATACTTTTTATAAGTAATTATGGGAGATAAGAATGGAGGTGATGCAGCAGATGGCATTCAAGCCGCATAA
>CAZKIB010000465.1:0-1732 GCA_964552425.1 uncultured Anaerolineaceae bacterium
TTCACCGGGCATGCTGACGCCACCCTTGCACGCTGGCTCTCCCGCATGGGCAGCCACTCGCAGCGCTGGCACAACCGCTTCTTTCGCGACTTGTCCTTCACCCTGCTGCAGATCGACGAGCTCTACACCCGTGTGCGCAGCCTCGCCTCCGCTCGCTGGCTCTGGCTGGCCATCGACCCCGTCAGCAAGGCAATCCCCACCCTCCACATCGGCGGTCGCACCAGGGAAGACGCATTTGCAGTTGCTCACGACGTTCACCAACGGCTTGCGGCTGACTGTGTTCCGGCCTTCACCACCGATGGCCTGCGCAGTTATTTCTACGCCCTTACCGCCCACTTCGGCTCCTGGTTCCGACCGCCGCGCGCTCGCAGGGATCACTGGCAACCCAGCCACGACCTGCACCACGGCATGCTCATCAAACGCAAGTCCAGGCATGGCAAGAAAACCTACACCCACACCCGCATGGCGCACGGCAAGCGCCGCGATCTCAACGCTAAACTCCGGCAGGTCGGTCTGCGTCAACTCATCCAGACCGCCTTCATCGAGCGCGTCAACCTCACTTTCCGCCAGGGCATCGCTTCCCTCTCGCGCAAAACCTGGGCCTATGCCCAGTCGGAACAGCATCTGCTGCTGCACTGCGAATGGTTCCGCGCCTACTATCATTTCGCCCGCCCACACGAAAGCCTGCGGTTGCCCGTTTCTGGCTTCAAGCAGCGCTATCGTCAGCGAACGCCTGCCATGGCGCTTGGCCTCACCGACCACGTCTGGTCGGTGCGCGACCTGCTGCACTACCCTGTGCCGCAGGTCGCTTAACAGCGACATCACCACAAAAATCCCCGCACTGCACGGGGATTGGGGGTACCAGATGCCTGCTTGTACCCCTCCAGACGGGTTTTTTGCCGCTGTTGAGCACTTCTCCGAACGTAAACCGGCCGCTGCTGCACCTCCCCAATTATCAACGGTTCCCGTGCGCTGAACCTTTACAAATTTCTACTCGTTTTGAGGAGGTAGCACGGCTGAGTGTCAACAGCTTAGTTCTATTCCAGAACCCCAATTTCATGAAGTTTCTGCAAATCACCAAGTAATCTGTCAAATTCCGGATTGCGTTTTGGAGCAACCAAGACCCGATCTGTATCACCTGATCTCAGGAACCCCTCAATTCTGACGTGCCAATGAAGGCTCAGGTTACGCAGATTACGCCAGTCATTCTCTTGTGCCTTTGCACGGGAAATGACCATTTGTGTTTCGACATCCCGTCGGATCAGCCGACTTGGAATACCTTGTATCTCACAGCTTTGGAATTCTGCGTGACGGATGTCCAATGCCCAATCCACCTGTGAATAAAATTCTTGTTGCGTTGCGGCAAAAGCTTGAACCTGCTCTGTCTGTGAACTATAAGGAGGCGCGTTCCAGAACGTCCAGTGTGAAAACTGACCGCGAAGGGTCACCTTGCGAAATACCGTTCCCCACCACTCAAAGAGAGGCTCCGTGTCCAGATTGTCAATCACGACGTTGTCAAAGATGGCGGGGCCAACAACGGTTTCAACACAGGAGCAGTTCTCGAATTTCGCATTGCGAAGTCTGGACCGTACCAGCGGCGTCTCCACCGCTGCAAAATCGCAGCAAATGAACCTGCAAGCGATGAATTCCACGTTCTCAATAATCTGTGGCTGTGGAAAGTCGTAGTAGTCTGAAATTACCCTGTTGCGGACTGTCTTCATTGAAGATTCTC
>CAZKIB010000465.1:1810-2016 GCA_964552425.1 uncultured Anaerolineaceae bacterium
GACATTACCGTCACTGTTTATCGCAAAAGCAATGACTGCATTCGACGCTGTGTCGCCAATCGCTGCAAAACCTGCAACGTCCTGATCTCTGAGTGATGTGCTCTGCACAGGATTGGTCGAAAAGTGCAAGGGAAACCGGTAACCTCGTGCTTCCGCCAGCGCCTTAGCAGCAGCAAGACCTGCCAGATCGACACTGGCAGGATAAT
>CAZKIB010000466.1:0-2009 GCA_964552425.1 uncultured Anaerolineaceae bacterium
ACGAACGTATCGGCGTTTCAGCGCATGAGCGGATGGTCAATCAATATAGCGGTGTCCCTGTCAATGATCTCCGCCTGCGCCTTGACCGGAGCGAGGGTTTAAAGTGAGTGTCGTTGCGTTTACCATCGATGCACCTTGACGTGCTGTAATGCAGCGTAATCAACTTATGCTGAATAAGAATGGGGGTGATGCAGCAGATGGCATTCAAGCCGCATAAAGCGTGGTGCGCAAGGCGGGGACTGTCACAGACACACGAGTTCCCAACGTTAACTCACTCGTCAGATGAAGCTGCCCACCCAAATGAAGTATTCGTTCACGGATACCGATCAACCCGTAGTGCCCACGAACCGCGAACTCCTGCAATTGCTGAGGAATTTGAAAACCTGAGCCGTCATCGGAAACTTCAAGCATCACCATTGATGGAGTGTAACTCAGCTTTACCGTAATGTGTGCAGCGTCAGCATGTTGCTCGGCATTGTTAATCGCCTCCTGTGCTGCCCGGAAAATCGCCAGCTCCTGCATATGTTCAATCTGATAAACGTGACCACACCCCGACTGAAAATGAACAAACCGCTCTCTCACTTGCCACAGATTACTTGGAATATCTGGAACTCACTCGCTATCCTCAGCGCTTGATCCTCGAACAACTCCTCATCGACGAACAGTAACAACTAAGTTTGTGCTTTGCGGTGGACAGGGAGAGACCTTCCCCTCCCCCAGCCACCATGAAGTCTCGCTGGCGCTGGCAGCGCGACCCTGCCTATAAGTGTAACAGGGTCAGCAGCCTCTCGGCGAACCGTTCGTCAAATGTGAAGGAGGTTTTCCATGACCCGCGTTTTCGTCTTAACCAACCACAAAGGGGGTGTCGGTAAATCGACATCTGCCACCAATATCGCCTTCGGGCTGACTGGATTGCTTCGTCGCGCTGGGGCTGCAAACTGCCGGGTGCTGCTGATCGATACCGACAGTCAGAGTCATGCCACACTCGTCACCACTGGACGTAATGACTTCGGCACGGATGACAGCCTCTACTCGGTGCTGATGGCAGATCGGCAAACCGCGTCACAGGTGATGGCAAGTGTGATTGTTCAGAGTCACTGGGATGCTGATCTCCATGTGCTGCCTGCTTCGCCCCTACTCGAAGGCGGTGAGCGTGAACTGATGGGCGTGGCGGGTGCACCATACCGCCTCGCTGATCCACTGTCCCGCATCGCCGGGCATTACGCAGCAGTGGTGATTGATACACGTCCATCGTTCTCACTCATGACGGAGATGGCGCTGGTCGCGGCAACGGATGCCATTATCCCGGTGGAACCGCGTTATCTGGAAACGGTCGGTTTGCTCAGCGTGATGAGCAAGATCAACGATGTACGCGAAGGTTGGCGGCGACCTGACCTCCGCGTGAGCGGCATCCTCGTGACCAAGATGGACAGCCGGGTGAAAGGGCACAATCACCTGCTGGACGAACTCAAGGGGCACAAAATCCTCGGACGGTTGCTATGCGGCGTGATCCCGGCGAATGAAGCCGTGTCGTATGCTCACCGTGAACACGTCAGCATCTTTTCACACGATCCTAAAGCGCCAGCCAGCAAAGCCTACGCCCAGTTGATCGGGACGCTGGTGAAGCGGCTGAAAGGCAGCGCGGCATGAGCGGCAAACGCGACAATACGGCCAAGCTCGATGCTCTGCTTGCTTCCGTCACCGAGGACATCCTCGGTGGCGAAGCGCTGGCAGAGTTTCAGGAACATGGGCTGCGCATTGAGCGCATTCTGCTCGAACTGGTGCGCCCCGACCCCATTCAACCACGGCGTGTGCTGCCGGAACGCATCTACCACGCCTTCCACGACAATCGGCTCACACCCACCCAGGCGCTGCGCGAGCTGGTGCAGATGGCGCAGTTGGCGGCACGGCAAAAAGGGAGACCGTTTGACGGCTTGCTTGACGTGCTGCCAAATCCCGATGATGAAGGAGATGATGAGCAGAAATCGCCTCTGTCACCCGAAGAGATG
>CAZKIB010000467.1:0-214 GCA_964552425.1 uncultured Anaerolineaceae bacterium
GGGTTTTATCAGCCGGGTTGATGCGCTGGAAGGCACCACTTTAAGCTGGACACAGGTGGCAAGAGCCGCTGAAGCAGATAGATGGGGGGAAATCGGAGGGCAGGCAAGCTGGGGTTTTGTTGATCTGGCGTTCCCGCGGCCCAATGAGACTGTTACAGGACTGGCGATACTTCTATCAAGTGCCGCAAATTACAGTCAGAACAGTATGCTGACT
>CAZKIB010000467.1:276-583 GCA_964552425.1 uncultured Anaerolineaceae bacterium
GTGTACCTACCTACAGTACGATCGCTGGAGACGTAGGTAAATTCCTGGCAACCCGCGGTGTGACAGGTGCTGATTTCGCCATCGCGCCGGAAAGTCAGATGCTTGTAAACCTGAATAATCTGGTAAAAGATGAAGAGGTCCGTTTTGAGTATCCTCAGTACACCTATCTCTTCGACTTCCCGTTGGCGCGATGGGAGGGTTCTCCGGAAGAAACCGAGCAGGCAATTACAGTCTTCGGTAACTGGCTGACCGGCAGCGGTGCGCAGAGTAAGCTGGCGCAGTTTGGATTACGCCCGGCCGATGGGCA
>CAZKIB010000467.1:713-1454 GCA_964552425.1 uncultured Anaerolineaceae bacterium
TTGGGCAGACGATGCTATTCAGTAAGTCTGTTCGTTTTGCTTATTGCGTTGCATACGGTGTCCAGTATAATCCGAAGAAACCGTATTGCAGTACAACAGGCTGAACAAGTGGACAAACAGAAACCACCGCTGCCTTCTACGCTCTACACAGAAGAGTATTTCAGAACGGCGTGTGAAGGCTTTGATGAGTTTAACCAGAGTGAAGGTGAACATCTTTCACGCCGCCTCTCGGCGGCGTTTGCACTGGCAGAAGTGACGCCCGGCATGATCATCCTCGATGTGGGGTGCGGACGCGGCGAAATTCTGCGCCACTGTGCGGCGTTAGGTGCAGATGCATACGGCATCGATTATGCGCCTGTGGCCGTAAATCTGTCGCAGCAGGTCATCGAAGGGCTGGAAACCGCGCCCGGACGCACAGGCGTTGCGCTGGCCGATGCCAAGAAACTTCCCTTTCCGTCCGCTTACTTTGATCGTGTACTGATGTTTGACGTTGTGGAGCATCTGCATCCGTGGGAACTTCATGAGGCGATGCTGGAAATCTACCGTGTGATGAAACCGGATGGTCGTTTCATTGTGCATACCGCCCCAAATGTCTGGTACGACCGCTATGCTTATCCGGTTGTGCGCTTCTTTCGCATTCTCATGGGGCAGGGCGCAAATTACCCGAAAAATCCCCGACAGTTTCTTGTGGATGTCAATGAACACGTTCATGTCAATGAACAGTCGTGGTGGAGTATGTCG
>CAZKIB010000467.1:1476-1737 GCA_964552425.1 uncultured Anaerolineaceae bacterium
AAGCCGGGTTTAAGCCGAAAGTGTGGTTGGACAGCCCCCCCCAGAACCGTCAGGAGAACATGATTCTGGCGACCCTGCGTAGAATTGCCTTCGGAATGCCGCCGTTAAGCTGGTTTTTTGAACGCGAAGTCTTCGCTGTGGCCTCCAAAATTGAGTGAGCGAAACGATGCGTGATAAACGACCTGTCGATGAATTATCGATTGAAGAACTTGAACGCATACTGGCGATTCGTCGCCGCGAAGAACGTATGCAAAAGGTTCA
>CAZKIB010000467.1:1775-2009 GCA_964552425.1 uncultured Anaerolineaceae bacterium
CAACGATCAGAACGTACGCCTGAACCCGTTGTTACCCGTGCACCAGTTGCTGTGCTGCAAGAGGATACAGAACCACGTTTTGAGGATCACGAAGAGGTTTCGGTTTCTGAAGAACAGCAGGAAGATGAACGGTGGGGACGGGTGTTTATCAACCGGTTGCTGCTGCTGGTTGAAACCGGAGCTGTGTTTGGTCTGATCTTCATCGGGGTGAATCTGTTTAAGGGCTATCAGGAT
>CAZKIB010000468.1:0-1700 GCA_964552425.1 uncultured Anaerolineaceae bacterium
CAAAGGGCGTCACGGCCAACGCGCTCATGGCGGAATTGTTCGGTAAAGTCACGGGCTGCTGCCAGGGCAAAGGGGGGTCGCTGCATGTCGGCGATCTGTCCGTCGGGGCACTCCCGGCCATCGCTATCGTGGGCGCATCATCGCCTATCGCGGCGGGCATGGCCTTCGCCTTCAAACGCCATAATACCGGGCAGGTCGCCCTCAATTTTTTTGGCGAAGGCACGGCCAACAAGGGCGACTGGCACGAGGCCCTGAATCTGGCGGCGATCTGGAAGCTGCCGGTCATCTTCCTGTGCGAGAACAACCTCTATGGCGTGTCGACTCATATCAGCGAGGTGATGGCGATTGAGTATGTGGTCGAACGCGCCAGCGCCTACGGGATGCCCGGTGTGACGGTGTACGGCAACGACCCCATGTTCGTGTATGACGAGGTGATCCGCGCCGCCGAGCGTGCCCGGCGAGGGGACGGCCCGACCCTGATTGAATGTCTGACCTACCGGCGCGGGGGGCACAAGCGTGATGACCCCGGCACATATCGCCCGCAGGAAGAAGTTGAAGCCTGGTTCCAGACCGACCCGCTGCCTGCGTTCCGCGATCAACTGCGCTCCGATGCGCGCTTTACCGAAACCCGCCTCAGCGACCTTGAAAATGCGGCTCTGGCCGAAATCGACGCATCGGTGGAGTTTGCGCTCAATAGTGATGACCCGCCTGTATCCCTCGCCTTAGAGGATGTCTATGCCTAGTACAGCTACACTGCAACGTGATACTACCCGCGACCTGACGATTGTGCAGGCGCTGCGCGAAGCGATCCGGGAGGAAATGCGCCGCGATGAAGATGTCTTTGTCATTGGCGAGGACATTCGTATCGGCGGGTCGTTCCTGTTTACCCTGGGCCTGCTGGATGAATTCGGACCGGAGCGGGTTCTGAACACGCCTATTTCTGAAGCGGGGTTCGTCGGCCTGTCGATTGGCGCGGCCATTCAAGGGATGCGTCCAGTGATCGACTTTCAGTATGGTGACTTTCTGTTCACCGCCTTCGACCAGATCGTGCAGCAGTGTACCAAGCTGCGTTATATGTCCGGCGGACAGGTGAGGATTCCGCTGGTGTTTCAGATGCCGACTGGCGCATCCGGGCGCGGCGCACAGCACGCCAACAATATGGAAAGCTTTTTCTTCCACATTCCCGGTATCAAAATCATCACCCCGGCTACCCCATACGACGCCAAAGGGCTGTTCAAGAGCGCCATCCGCGATGATAACCCGGTGTTGTTCTGTGTGCATAAGCATCTCTACGGCAGTAAGGGCCGCCAGCTTGTCGAAAGCAGTGTCAGCCGGGGGCATGTGCCCGAAGAGGAATACTTCATCCCATTGGGCGTGGCGGACATCAAACACGCCGGCACCGACATTACCGTCGTCGCCAATTCGCTGATGCTGCACCGCGCCATGAACGTCGCCGAGAGTCTGGCAGGGGAGGGCATCAGCGTGGAAGTGTTGGACCCGCGCTGCCTTGTGCCGCTCGATGGTGACTCAATCGTTAAATCGGTCAAAAAGACGGGCCGGCTGGTGATTGTCGAGGAATCCAATATGCGCGGCGGCTGGGGAGCCGAGGTTGCGGCGATTGTCGCAGATCAGGCCATCGGTTATCTGGACGCGCCCATTCGCCGGGTGGCTGCGCCCGACGTGCCTATTCCATTCGCGCC
>CAZKIB010000468.1:1715-1992 GCA_964552425.1 uncultured Anaerolineaceae bacterium
CCAGATGAAGCGCGCATTCGGGCCGCGATTCTGGAATTGATGGGAGACTGAAATCGTGGCGATTGAGATTGTGGTTCCTCAGATTGGGGAAGCCGTCGCGGAACTTACCCTTACCAACTGGCTCAAAGCCGAGGGTGATGCGGTCCACAAAGGCGACGTGCTGTTTGAGATCGACTCCGACAAAGCGATTGTCGAGGTCGAAGCCTATGTCGATGGCACGCTGCTGGCGATCCATTATCCGGCCGGCGCGCCCTCGCGCGGCCGGAACGCTCCACCG
>CAZKIB010000469.1:0-572 GCA_964552425.1 uncultured Anaerolineaceae bacterium
CGCCAGTCCGCGCCGACTCGCGTCAATTTCGACGGGCAGCGTCAGGAGCATGAACAGCACGGTGACGGAGAAAAACGCGATCCCTGCCCACAGCAGCCCGGTTGCCTGGAAGAAGATCCCGGCGAAAATAAGGCCGTAAGCAATCGTCGGGCTGATCTGCACCGCCGGAACCAGGAAGTTGCGCATGGTGATCAGCGGGGATCCCTGCTGATGCTGCTGCGCGTGCCCAAGCTCATGGGCGACAATCGCCATCGAGGCGACAGAAGGCCGCGTGGCAATCGGTTCCGACATGCGCACCGTGTGCGACTGCGGGTCGTAATGGTCGGTCATCACACCAGGTGTACCTTCCAGGCGCACCCCGCGCAGATCCGAGGCCCGCATGATGCGTTCCGCGACCTGTGGACCCGTTAACCCGCTGCTGTTGCGAATCTGACTCCATCGGTTAAAGGCCGAACGGACGAACATCTGCGCACCTATCGATAGGATCAGGGTCGGCAGCATGACGAACAGAAAGTAGTTGCTATCGAAGATGAACATAGTGACATATCCTCTGCGTATTCATGCACCCAGTT
>CAZKIB010000469.1:691-900 GCA_964552425.1 uncultured Anaerolineaceae bacterium
TCCTGCACGAGTTCTGCGCTGAACCCGTGCTGCGCGAACAGGTCAACCACCTGCGCGCGGGCATCTCTGATGACGGTCTCGGCGCGCTGCCCGGTGATACGAAACAGAAATTCCACAAAGCCAGTCAGCGCACCGCCAGTGGTGAACATCCCGTTGATGACGATCACCAGACGACCACCCGGCACCAGCACCCGCCGGATTTCGCCGAG
>CAZKIB010000469.1:1001-1352 GCA_964552425.1 uncultured Anaerolineaceae bacterium
TTGCCGCGCGCCAGTGATGCGGGGACGTGCGCCGCCGTGAGTTTGCGCCGCGCGATACGCCCCATGTACGGCGAAAGATCATACCCGACGCTGCGAAAACCGCCCGCGTGCAGGTCAAGCTGTAAATCACCGGTGCCATGCGCCAGTTCCAGCACGAGGCCATTCGTCGGCAGATGCTTCAGCGCCGACCGCTGCCAACAGCGCCATGCACCGAATGAAACCAGTTTGCTCACCAGATCATAGGTGAAGGCCATCTCGTTGTAGAGCAGCCGAAACCCGAATTTGACAAGACGCCACCACGGATTCACGGAGTGCGCCCCAGTGCCTTCAGGATTACATCGGGTTTATCGG
>CAZKIB010000469.1:1449-1991 GCA_964552425.1 uncultured Anaerolineaceae bacterium
TGATCTCTACCATGTATTTGCCGTCAACCAGGGTGTGTTTGGGGTGATGTGCATCCGGCCAGACGCCGCCCATCGCCGCTCGTGTGAACCACGTCACATTGAATTCATACAGAAAGCCGATTTCGACTTCCGGTATATGACGGTGAAAACGCCGTAGGATGGGCAGACTGAACGACGATACAATGACGCGATCCTGCATACGCCAGCGGCGAATCGCATCGGCCACGACCCATTCCGCGCCCGCCGCCTTGATCTCGATGTTCATCACAAGTTTCTCACCGAGTGCCGCGAAGACTTCATCGAGGGTCGGGATCTGTGTTCCGGCGAATTTCGGATCGAACTTTTGCCCGGCATCGAGATCTTTGATTTGTGTCAGCGTCATCGACCGGACAGCGCCTGTACCGTCTGTGGTGGCGTTGACTGTTTTGTCATGAATGATGACGGCGTGCTTATCTGCGGTGAGATGAACGTCAAACTCGATTCCATCGGCACCCTGCGCGAGCGCCAGCTCAAAAGCGGGAAGCGTGTTTTCGGGTGCGTAT
>CAZKIB010000470.1:0-1985 GCA_964552425.1 uncultured Anaerolineaceae bacterium
GCAGCAGCACCGTGCTGCGGACCTGCTGGTCGCTGTGGCGCGGGTCGATGCCCAGGCGCATGTGCAGTTCGACAGTCTCGTCGAATTTGGCGTTTGCCATCTGCTTGACGAGCGTGATGGCCTCGCCCAGATCGTACACCTGATCACGGTCATAGTTTTTTGCGGCGGTTTGGTAACGTTTTCCTGGCATTGGGTTTCTCCTGTGGTTCTGGCGGGCAGTGCCCTCCCACGATCACAACTTACTCGACGATGGTGACACCCATCTGGCGGGCCGTGCCCTCGATCTGGCGCATGATGGCCTCTATATCCGGGGTATTCATGTCCGGCAGTTTGGTTTCGGCAATTTCGCGCACCTGTTTGCGGGTGAGCTGGCCGACTTTATCCGCATTGGGCCGCTGCGAGCCTTTGTCCAGCCCGGCGGCTTTTTTGATGAGAAAAGCGGTTGGGGGGCTTTTCAGGTTGAAGCGGAACGAACTATCGCTGAAGATAGTGATTTCCGCCGGGATAATGTCGCCCATCCGGTTGGCCGTGCGGGCGTTGTACTCTTTGCAGAAGGCCATCAGGTTGATGCCGTGCTGGGCCAGCGCCGGACCGATGGGGGGCGCGGGATTGGCTTTACCGGCAGCGATCTGCAATGTAACGATAGCTTTGATCTTCTTTGCCATTGATTCGTATCCTTAGATCAGGTTTTTTCGACTTCCAGGAAATCCAGTTCAACGGGCGTGTCCCGTCCGAAGAAATTAACCATCACCCGCACTTTGTTCTTTTCCGGGTCAATGGCGGCCACAATGCCGATAAAATCATTGAACGGCCCATCGACAATCCGCACTTTCTCGCCAACAGCGAAATTGACTTTGACCGTCGGTTTTTCCTGCTCCATGCGGTCCATGATTTTTTTGACTTCTTCAGGCCGTAGGGGGGTGGGATCATTCCCCATGCCCACAAATCCGGTCACGCCGGGGGTATTGCGCACCACATACCACGAGTCTTCGTCCATCTTCATTTCAACCAGCAGATAGCCGGGGAAGACTCGCCGTTCCACTGTGCGCCGCTTGCCATCCTTGATTTCGATCTCAGCTTCGGTGGGGACAATGACATCGAAGATTTTATCGCGCATCCCCATGGTTTCGATGCGCTGTTCAATCGAATACCGCACTTTGTTTTCATAACCCGAATAGCAGTGGATCACATACCAGCGTTTTTCGTTATCGGTGGTAATGCCGGTTCCGTCATCCAGCACAATGTTGATTTCATCATCAGCCGGCGGTTCGTCTTCACTCAGGTATACCGGTTCGGGATCGTACTCCTCATTCAGGAATTCGTCATCAATCACACCAGGACTCCTTCACTTCCATCTAGTAGGATGTTCCGCCGCCCCGGTTGGCACGTCGGTACAGCACAAACCCGATCACCACCACCGCGATGAAGAATCCCAGGAAGATGGCTGGTTGGTTCAGGCCGATGCGGAACAATTCGCTGTAAGCCAGCGCCACCAGCCCCAGGACCAGCGAGGAGATCAGGGTGGTCACCAGCACAATGGAACTGAGGCGAATGGTTTCTTCACGGGTCGGCCAGGTCACTTTGCTGAGTTCGGACTGCACGCCCTCGAAATATTCGCGCACACCGCCGACGGAACGTACAACGACATTGCCTTCGTCGGTTTCTTCTGTTGTACGGCGACCCGGTGTGGCACGTCCCTTGCGCGCGGTGACGCCGCGCTCTGGCACAGCCTCCTCGTCAGCCGCAGGTGCAGACGAGCCGCCGAACAACCGCCAACCGCGCTTGGGCTTCTCATCAGCCGTCTTTTGCGTGGACATACGTTCTCCTTCAAACTCACACCGGGCTTGTGATGCAAAACACCGTCACGGGGACGGTGTCTCGGCAGAATAACAGGGGAGGCAGGAATCGAACCCGCAACCTACGGTTTTGGAGACCGCCACTCTGCCAATTGAGCTACTCCCCTATAGTCGCACCTACTTCGTTTC
>CAZKIB010000471.1:0-1973 GCA_964552425.1 uncultured Anaerolineaceae bacterium
TGCCTGTAAGCCGTAATCGCGCAAGCGGTGGTCGAGTTCAACCGACGGTGGTTCGCTCAATTTACCCTTCGCTGTGATGCAGTCCTGCGGTGAAACGTACACCCATCTCTTATCCAGTTCCATCCAGCCCATAAAGTTGTAGTGGCGGTGGGCAGGGCAATCGCTTCAAACTTGAGTGAGCAGTGACAGCAGGAAATCGTTGTTCATAGCGGCTTTGAAGCGTTTCTGCTTGAGACTGTGTTTGGATGGGTCGCGCTTGAGCAGATTCAGGGCAATCGAACGCAGAACGGCCATATTGGCTGGGCTATCACCTATACGGTTCCGGGCATGATCTTCGCGAAACGTTACGTCAAGCACCCAGTGAAAGCTGTTCTCAATGGCCCAGTGGTGTTGGGTTGCGTCGAGGAGGGTCTGGGCCGAGGCCGTGAGGCTGCTGATATAGTAGGCGGTTTGCTCGGTAACCTTTTCGGCGTGCTGTACGTGGCGGTGGATGCGGATAATGCTGTTGAGATCGACCCAACCGTCGTAGTGGCGGATGTACTCGAAGGCCACCGGATCGGTTACCACCCAGCACTGGCGCACCTCAACCCGGCCACTGGTTTTGGCCACGCTGCGGTGGTAATCCATTTGCATTCCCACAAAAGCCTGTTGGTCCCCGTGAACGAACCAATCTTCAATGTCTTGCCTGAGCTTGCTCTGGTTGTCCTTCACACGCAAAACGTAGTCCGCGCCTCGGTCACGAATGGTCTGTGCAATCGCTATTTGACAGCCCATCGCATCAATGGTGACGATACAGCCTGTGACATGGAGTAGATCGAGCAACTCGGGGATGGCGGTAATCTCATTCGACTTGTCGGCGACCTGCCGTTGGCCCAGCACCAGCCCGTTTGCGCTGGCCCACGCGCTCACCAGATGGATCGCCTCCTGACCAATGGCTTTGTCATGGCTACCACGCAGCGTCTTGCCATCGAAGGCGACTACCTGGCCTTTTGTCACCTGAAATACCTGCTCAACCCAGCGCATGAACCGCTTCTGAAACGCTTCGCTGTCGATCAGCGCAAACACATCACCGAATGTGTCGTGCGACGGGATGCCGTGTTCCAACTCCAGAAACTCACGAAACCACTCTTCTTTCTCGCGGCCCACCATCTCGATGCCCACCCAGCTATCAGCACCACACAGAACGCCGCATATCGCTATCATGATGACATCAGTGAGCTTGTACGTGCAGCGTCCGCTCACACGCGGGTCCGGCAGGTCTTCAAAGCATTCGCGCAGGCTGAATGGCTCGGTCATGAGGTGTTATCTCCCGTTTCTGACCGATTATCCCATTATTCCTCTTTTGAAGCGATTACCCTGTCTGCTGTCTCCAGGTGTTTGCGTTCTACCGAAAACCCTTTCCGGATTTCTAAACACTCAGAAACTCAAAAAGTGCTCCACAATAGAGATAGAATGTTGGCTAAATTCAGATAATCTCCCTAAAATTAGGGTTGAGTGGTTTGAAAACCGTTAATGGCAGGTGTGCATGGGACAAAAACTGGCTATCGATTTCGGAACAACAAACAGTGTAATCGCACTCTGGAAGGAAGACGGCGCTGAGATACTCTCTCTCCCTGATCTCAGCGATGCAGCAACTCCCGAACAACCTACAGTCGTACCGTCACTGCTTTATGTCGAAGATGGGCAGCACGGTAAAATTGTTTGTGGGCAGCAGGTACGCGACAAAGCGTTTGACAAACAGCGTGATAACCGCTTGTTTCGCAATTTCAAACGCGGGATTGTGGCATCGCCGGCACCAGAAGCCCGCATGATTGACGGGCAAGAGTGGCATGACCGTGATGCGGGGCGTTACTTCGTTAAGCAGCTCATCAGCAGCCTTCCCTACCAGGATATCGACCAGCTTGTCCTCACCGCGCCCGTCGCGTCGTTTGAGGGATACCTGGCGTGGTTGAACAGTGTCGTTGATGAAATCG
>CAZKIB010000472.1:0-1962 GCA_964552425.1 uncultured Anaerolineaceae bacterium
CGATATAGAAGAAACCTGCCCCTTCCACAGGTGTCCAGTAGACCGTCACATCCTGTCCCGCGCGGTATGTTCGTGGGGTGCGTTCCAGATCAGGTTCAAATGTATTGCAGGCTTCGGGCAGGGTAGGGACAACTATAGTCGGCGGCGGGGTCTGCCCGGCAGCAGAGGCCGATTCACTTGCCGGTGTATCCGTCGCCGCAGCACCGGGTGTCCATGTCGGTGGCAAGGTCGAACGTGGGGCAAGGGTTGGCGCAGTCGTTGCCGTCGCAGTTTCCGTCGCCTGCTCTTCTGGCACAGTTGTGACCGCCTCCTGCGGTGCGGTCTGTTCTGTGGCACAGGCTGCCAGCAGAAGAAGGGCCATCAAGAGCGTTGTAACTCTACACATCACTGCCATCGTCACCCCTCAAAATTGAACAGACTGACGCCGGACACAACGAGATAGCCGACGATCACCACCGCCAGTACACCCACCCCAAAATACCACACGACTGCCGGGCGCGCTGCTGGTCGTTCACCAACAGTCCCCACCATCAGCCACCAGCCGAACAGATACATCACCAGCCCAATTACAGCCGTCGCCAGCGCGGGGGCGATGCGTGTCTCCATTGAAAAAAAATAGCGGTCATAAATCAGATCGCTCAGCGGGCTGACCGCCAGTGTAACTGCCAGCGCAAACAGCGCCACCAGCAGTATGCGCACAATGCGCGGCAGTTCACCAACCCGGCTGCTCAGACGCGCCAACCGGGTCGGCGGCGGTGACGCATGGGCTTTCGGCTGACTGCGCTTCGGCGTCACGAGTCCAGCCCCTGAAGATTGACCATCATTGCCGATCCACGCTCAAAATAATCGCGCATCATACTGCGCGCAGGCTCCTCGATACCCACTTCGTCGATAGCTTCAAGCATGAATTTCAGCCACAGATTACGCGCGTGCAAATCAATCGGAAACGGACTGTGACGCAGCCGCAGCCGGGGATGCCCTCGCTCCTCTGCATAACGCGCCGGGCCGCCGAAAAACTGCGTTAAAAACAGAAACTGCCAGCGCTTGCCCGGCTCCAGATCATCCGGGAACATGGCGCGCAGGTCATCATCCGCCTCGACTTTGGCGTAAAACACATCAACCAGCTTTTGAAAAGTGGCGTCGCCACCCACAAATTCGTAAACGGTCATTTCCTGTTCGTTCATGCAATTATCATAACCTGCTTCAGGTATCTCGAAAAGTGTGGCTGGACAATTGTGTGCGCAAATGTACAATCTTTTCGTTCAAGAGACTTCTGAAACACCGCCCCAAGGAGCACGGAAAATGCGTTCTTTCCCGCGCCACATTGTTTTAGTATTACTGCTTCTGCTGATACTGACCGCGACTGCTTTGCGGGCACAGGACGAAATCGTCGTCACTGGCTCTGGCATCGTTGAGCCAGCCTTTCGCGCCCTGATTGATGCCAGCGAATCCGAAGCCAGCTTTAACCTGACGATCACTGGAACAAACACCGGCTTCGCCCGGTTCTGCGCTGGCGAGTCCGACATCACCACCGCCACCCGCCGCATCACATCCGATGAACAGACAGCCTGTACTGAAAACGAAGTGATGCCGCTGGAACTGACCATCGGGCACAATATTCTGGCATTCATCAGCAGCCCCACAGACACCGCGCTCGAAGCCTGCCTTACGGGTGCCGAGCTGGACTCAATCTATGCCCCCAGTTCCGAAGGTGAAATTACAAACTGGAATCAGATATTCACCGACGGCCCCGACCTTGCCCTGACTGCGCTCGCGCCTTTGGGCACAAGCCCTGAGTTCGCTATTCTGGACAGGCTGGTCGATGGTGATGGTATTCGTGGCGATGCTGTAACTGTGTCTTCAGCCGACGACATGATCGCGCAGGTCAGCACATCATCGGGCGCTCTGGGGGTAGTCACGCTGCCGCAGGCACAGACAGCTGGTGATGCAGTCCGCATCCTC
>CAZKIB010000473.1:0-955 GCA_964552425.1 uncultured Anaerolineaceae bacterium
GGTTGTCATCCGACAACCTTACCAGAACCAATTTAAATGTCAACAGAGCCTAGCGACTCACGACTGAAGACCGCTGGGAAAATGATAACGTCGCCGGGGAGGCGACGCTACCAGTATGGAAAAGCCAGCTACACACAGAGGTCTCAGGTCTCTATGGTTCGTCACCAGAGTAACATTACCCGTGTTAAAAAACACTACCAATCCGGTTAAGATCACACTAAGAAACCCGCGAGAGCGCTTTATATCGGCGCGCGCCGCAGTTTGCGCTGGTACTGCCGGGGTGTCTGGCCGCAGAAGCGCTTGAAGGCTGCATAGAACCGGCTGAGCGAACTGAACCCCGCTTCCAGCGCAATATCCACCACCTGCGCATCTGTCGTCAGCAGCAGCCGCTGCGCATGGGCCACCCGGTGGCGTGTCAGATATTCCAGAATGCTGGTGTTCAACTGCTCCCGGAAAATCTTCATCGCATAATTCGGGTGCAGGCTGACCACACGCGCCACCTGCTGAATGGTCAGCGCTTCCGTGTGATGCCGCGCGATAAATACCGCCATCTGTTTGGCCTGCCGCAGCCGTGCCCCGCCCACAATTTCTGCCAGATCAACGCCGGTTTCGACAGTCCGGGTGGATGCCAGCGCCAGCCGCCGCAAACGCGCCTGGGCTTCCAGCAGCACAATTTCCCCGATCTCCGGCTGGTTGCGGCTCAGGTCCGCGTGCCACTGGCGGAACAGGCTCAGGTTGTAGTCGGTCTGATTCGCGCTCTGCTCCATCAGGGGGATGCCTGAAAGAAGCTGCTCAATGAACACCGCCGGCAGCTCCCACTCCAGCACGAACGACAGGGGAATGTACAGCCAGTGCAGCCGCGTCTCCGGCGCGATCCACGTCACCTGATGCGGGACTGCTGCCCAGAACGCCAGCAGCCGCCCGGTTTCGATGGTGAACTGATGCCCACCCAGCA
>CAZKIB010000473.1:997-1926 GCA_964552425.1 uncultured Anaerolineaceae bacterium
CAATATCATCGTGATGATGCGGGTAGCGCATGACGCTGGGCGACCCGCTCTGGCTGACCACCCCAAAATTGACATTGGGGTTGGTGATCTGAATCGAGGCCATGCTTATAATCCGGCAAAAACTGCTTCAAAAATAGGATGAATTGTTCAGATAGTTATGATAATCTCAGAATGTGTGAAATGAAAGAGACTGCTGAAAGGTTTGACTCACAATGCCAAAAATTACGTTTATCGGGGCGGGCAGCACGGTCTTCGCCAAGAATCTCATGGGGGATATTCTCGGCTATCCCGAACTGGCCGGTTCGACGATCAGTTTGCTCGACATCAATGAGGAACGCCTGCGCACCTCGGAGATTGTGGCCCATAAAGTGGCTGATGCACTCGGCGTGAAGCCGGTCATCGAAGCCACGACGGATCGCCGCAAAGCGCTCGATGGCGCGGACTACGCCATCAGCATGTTCCAGATCGCCGGGTACAAACCCGGTACGGTGATCGACTTTGAAGTGCCCAAAAAGTACGGCCTGCGCCAGACGATTGCTGATACACTCGGCATCGGCGGTATCATGCGCGGGCTGCGCACCATCTACAAATTTCAGGACATGCTGCGCGACATGGAGCAGGTCTGCCCGGATGTCACCCACCTGAACTATGTCAATCCGATGGCGATGAACTGCTGGGCGATCAACCGCGACAGCCGCATCAAAACCGTCGGCCTGTGTCACAGCGTTCAGGGAACCGCTCATCAGCTTGCCCGCGACATCGGCGTGCCCTTTGAAGAAATCAATTACACCTGCGCCGGCATCAACCATATGGCCTTCTACCTGCGCTTCGAGCATAACGGCGAAGACCTCTACCCGCGCATCCGCCAGGTGGTTGAGGAAGGCCGCGTGCCGGACTGGAACCGCGTGCGTTACGACATGATGATGCGC
>CAZKIB010000474.1:0-489 GCA_964552425.1 uncultured Anaerolineaceae bacterium
GGCTGGCGCCCACGCATAATCGGGATTGCGCCGAATGACCAGGCGCTCACCCGGCACATACTCGACAAATCGAAAGGGACCTGTCCCGACCTGATGAAACTGATAGCGGTTGTCCGAATATTGGCTCAGTGCCGTTGGGCTGGCGATTCCCAGATACACCTGCGCGAGCGAGTCCAGCAGCGGGCTGTACGGTGCAGACAGCAGTAGGCGAATCGTGTAATCATCCAGTATCTCATAGCCTGCATAGGGGCCGAGCAGAAACACGGCTAGCTGCGACGCTGTCTGAGGCGAGGTGATGCGATCCAGATTGACAGCAACAGCTTGAGCGTTAAACGGTGTGCCATCATGGAACACCACATCCTGCCGCAGCCGGAATGTATAACTCAGGCCATCCTCCGAAATCGACCAGTCTGTAGCCAGACCGGCGATAATGGCATTTGTTTCAGGGTCCCGATAAACCAGTGTGTCGTAAACCTGCCGCAGCGGAAT
>CAZKIB010000474.1:499-1657 GCA_964552425.1 uncultured Anaerolineaceae bacterium
GTTCCGACGACCGGTTAATGTGAGGGTCAAAACCGCTGGGCTGTAATGTAAGCCCGTAAACAATCGCCGGGGCATTGGCATTGAACTGTGACCTGCTAATTTGAACAGGTACAAACATAAGCAGCAGACATGTCAGCAAAGTGGGCAGCCAGCGCAGCGACATTCCCGACCCTTTCCGATTGTTGAGTAATCCCCCTATAATATTAACGACCACAGCGCTGAATAGGTATAGTCACTTGACACGTTATAATACGCGACTGATTACACCCCCATCCGAAGAAGAGGAAATTTATCCATACCGCCGCGTCTGGCCGAGTATCACCATCGAAGCCGGTGGAATGTTCATCTTTGCGGTTGCTCTGTATGTTGTGACCCGGTTTGTAACGCTGCCTCTTCAGCTTCATCGCCCGTTGAATGTCGCTATGACGCTGCTGCCTGCGGGCCTCTGGCTGCTCTTTTCCTGGCTTCGCGAACGATCAGTTCCACAGCCACGCCAGAATCTGATCGCTGTCGCGGTAATTAGCGGCCTTGTTGCCAATGCCATTAGCCTGCCGCTGATTGAGCAGGTCTTGCAGCCGAGCCGCTGGCTGCCGCTGGAAAGTGCGCTGAATCGTATCATTGGTTATACCTTCACAGTTGGGCTTGTTCAGGCGACTACAATCTACCTGACTGTGCGCTACACAGTTTGGCCCAAACATTTCCGAATTCGTCTGGATGGGGTTGCTTATGGCGCAGCCAGTGCTGTTGGTTATGCGACCGTGCTGAATCTCAAATTTGCCCTGTCAACATCCACCATTCCATCCACAGCGGCCATGTACATCTTTGACCAGACTGTTCCCCTTTTGTGCTGCGGCATCATTATTGGCTACGGTCTCGCAGAAGTTGCGTTTAATCAGCATATTTTTCCAGCCCTGCTCGCAGCAACAATTGCTTTTTCTGCCTTTGTCACAGGGTTAGCTATCCCGCTGGTGTCTGGTTTTGCCAATGCGGGTATCAGCCCGTTGAATCCGGTCAGCACATCCAATCCACTGCTTGGCTTTTTGTTTTCTGCCGGGCTTCTGTTCCTCGTCAGCAACATCTTTACTTTCCTGTTCAATGTTGCCGAGCGACAGGAAGCCGAGATCAGGATCGAAAGCGCAGAGACATTTGGAATGCGAT
>CAZKIB010000474.1:1675-1924 GCA_964552425.1 uncultured Anaerolineaceae bacterium
TGAAATCCTCTCAGGCAAGATGGAACTGACCTTTCGCCAGCGGTGGAGCCATTATCTTGCCATGCTTTTTGCAGGGCTGGGGCTGCTGATCGGGATTAATCTGCGCGAAAGCACGCTGAACGTCACTACCCTGTACACCAACCCACAGGCAGGCATTTCGGCCCAGTATCCACAAAACTGGCTGCTGGAAGAAGGTGGCGCTGATTTTATCTTTCGTGTGCGCGATCTCGCGACGCCAGGCCATAATAC
>CAZKIB010000475.1:0-1344 GCA_964552425.1 uncultured Anaerolineaceae bacterium
AAAGATGATGGAGCATCAGCAGACAGTGGGTATGTAGTGACCCCCAAAAGCTGGACACAAAAGTACCTGTGCTTATTCTAACACCGGTTCTGGCTGGCTCGCCAACCAGTTTGCTTCGTATTCAGCCGGGGTGAGATAGCCCAGCGCTGAGTGAATGCGTTTCTGAGTATAGACTTCATCCAGAAAGCGCCCGATAGAGCGGTAAGCGTCGTGGAAATCCGCGTACTCCGACAAATCCACCTCCTCCTCTTTAATCGTCCGCATCAGCCGTTCCGCGTAGCCGTTGTCCTCTGGCTTGCCCACCGCCGCCATGCTGATCTGCACACCATGTTCGCGTAGCAAGTCGGTGTAGTCACCGCAGGCATACTGCACACCCTGGTCGCTGTGGTGGATGTCCGGCACACGATCCCCCAATGCCCGCCGCAGCGCCGTCAACGTCAGTTCTCGATCCAGCCAGCGGCTCAGATGCCAGCCGCGCACGGCCCGTGTATGCACATCCATGATGACGGCCAGGTAGACGAAATCGCGTGCCAGGCGGATGTAGGTGATGTCCGCCACCCACACCTGATCCGGGCGGCTGATTTCCAGCCCACCAACCCGATTGGGATAGCGTGGGAAGTTGTGCTGGCTGTCAGTGGTGCGCGTTTTGCGCCGCTTGACCGGGCGTTGCAGCCCCATTTGCGCCATCATGCGCTGGATGCGCTTGTGATTGACTGACCAGCCCGCTCGGCGCAACAGCGCGGTCAGACGACGATAGCCATAAGTCGGATACTGGCCTGCCAGGTCGAGCAGTGCCGCCCGCAGGTCGGGATCATCGCTTTCGCTGGCACGGTGATAGAAGCTACTGCGTGGCAAGTCCAGCACATCACAAATCGTCTTTACCGGGTAATCCGCCTGCATGGTCATGGCTACCGCCCGTTTCTGCCCCGCATCCCATCCAGCAAGCTGGAGGCTTTTTTTGCGATTTCCAGTTCCATCGTCAGTCGCCCGACCATGCGCTCCAGTTCGGCGATGCGTCCCTGCTCATCGTTGTTGGCAACGCCCTGCTCGAAGACCTGCGGCGCGGCGGCGAGAAACTGCTGCTTCCAGTTGCCCACCATCTGCGACGTGAGCTGGTGTTCGCGGCATAGTTCCGCCATGCTCTTCTCGCCCGACAGCAGTTGCAGCACAACCTGGCTCTTGAATTCTGGTGTAAACTTACGTCTCTTGCTCATCTGATTGCTCCCTTTCATGGACTATGATACTGCATTTAGCATCGTGTCCAATCTCAGGGGGTCAGTACAAACCCCAACACTTTCAAAATCGGTTGTGTAAATGTTGGTCGCAATAACTACGTTTGCTGAG
>CAZKIB010000475.1:1382-1650 GCA_964552425.1 uncultured Anaerolineaceae bacterium
CTTGTCGAATTGCAGTAGAGGCATCTTGAATTTGTCGGAGAGAATCCACTTGTTCAGCTGTTAGAAAGGCACAGAAAGGTGTGGCTGGAATCAAGGTGTTCGCGGCCGTCAAAGTCAAAGTAGATACTGGGGTTATGATTGCCGCGGTAGGTTCTATAGGTGTACCCGTAGGGTTCGGTGTGGGCGTTTGTTGAGATAGTCCGTCCGTGCCGCGCAATGCATTTATGATGACAATGATCAAAGGTTGACTTTGACCGGCGTTCCCTGA
>CAZKIB010000475.1:1673-1916 GCA_964552425.1 uncultured Anaerolineaceae bacterium
TGGAACTTGATAAACCGCTGTGAAAATCACCCCGAACAGTGCGATCAATGCAACGATAATGGGCGTGGGTTGGATGATCTCTAGGCATCCTTTGGGTTTTGGCTCATCACTCTTACGTTTTTCGTAAGGCTCAGAATTGTCAATTTCGCCATCGTCAGTGAAGTTGGACATTTTTTGCAGAAGACTCCGATCAAATTTCTGAGTTGCACACGGCAATTTTCATCTGTAGATTGAGTGAATATT
>CAZKIB010000476.1:0-1460 GCA_964552425.1 uncultured Anaerolineaceae bacterium
CATACCCCGGTGTGCTGCTGCCATTTTTTGGAGGTACGTCCATGTCCGTAAAAGCTGTACACCCCCAGTCGCTCTCCAGACAAAATCGCCGTAACAAGTATCGAATAGGTTATCTGTTTATTCTGCCTGCGCTGCTGATGTACATGGTTTTCGTTCTCTATCCGTTTTTCCGTACGTTTCAGATCAGCCTTACGGACTGGAATGGTTTTGATCCTGTCATGCGGTTCATCGGTCTTGAGAACTACGTTCAACTGTTAAACGATCCGCAGTTGTGGGCGGCACTGGGGCGCAATATCTACTGGATTGTCTTCGGTTCAATCGGTGCGATTGGCCTGGGGCTTGTCCTTGCACTGCTGGTCAGTTCGCGTCCGTTTGGTTTTCATGTGTTCCGAACTGTGTACTTCATGCCCCAGGTTCTGGGTGCTTCGATTGTCGGCGTCATCTGGCTTTTGATCTATGCCCCGCGACGCGGTTTTCTTTATGAAGTTGGCGATGCGCTGAATCTCGATTTTCTCAAACGCAGCCTGCTTGCAAACACAAACACCGCGCTGCCCGGCATTCTGATTGCCTCGATCTGGGCGAGCATCGGTTTCTTCTTTGTCATTTTTCTGGCAGGGCTGCAAAATGTCGACCAGGATCTGATTGACGCCGCCAAGGTGGATGGTGCGAACGGATGGCAGCGTTTTCAGTTTGTCGTCATTCCACAGCTTTCACACGTCGTCACCATGGTCATCGCACTGGGCATGATTAACAGCCTGAAAGTCTTTGACATCATCTGGGCGATGACAGAAGGCGGCCCGGCAAATGCCAGTGATGTACTGGGTACTTTTGCTTACCGGGAGGCGTTCAAACTCCAGCATCAGGGTTATGGGTCAGCGGTGGTGGTCTTTACATCTGTCCTGGCGCTGGCCTTGTCAGTCCTCTTCATTAAGGTCAGAGAGCGGCGGGAATACTAAAGCATGAGTACATTACCACGTGTTCAATCGACCGCCGTCAAAAACACCGGCGGTACGGCATACCGCACAGCGAAACCTGCAGCCTACTGGCTGGGTCAGGGGCTTCGTTATTTCGTGCTGGTCTTGTTTGTCATCCTGTTTGTGGGGCCGCTGCTCTGGCTCGTCTTCCTGTCGTTAAAAACCGAACAGGAATTTGCGCTGAACCCGCTTGGCCTTCCGATCAATCCACAGTGGGGCAATTTCTCACAGGCCTGGACTCAAGGGCGTTTCAGTGTCTATCTGCCTAATACAGTCCTGTACGCCATTGCGGTCGTCACAGGAATTGGAACACTGGCGTGTATGGCCGGGTATGCTTTCGCTAAAATCGAGTTCCCAGGGCGTGATTTGATCTTCATGTTGTTCCTGATCGGGATGACTCTGCCGTTTCTGTCGATCATGATTCCCATTTTTTACGTCGCCCGTGATCTCGAGATTCTAGGTACACGGTGGGGATTTATCCTACCT
>CAZKIB010000476.1:1476-1901 GCA_964552425.1 uncultured Anaerolineaceae bacterium
AATTGGAATCGGACTGCCTTTCAGCACATTTCTGATGCGCGCATTCTTTAAAGGGATCCCGAACGAACTGGGCGATGCGGCGCGCGTAGACGGTTGTAACGAATGGGGGGTGTTCTGGCGGGTAATGGTGCCGCTTGCGTGGCCAGGGTTGGCGACGGTTGCCGTATTTGAGTTTCTCGGCACCTGGTCCGCTTATCTGATGCCGTTGATTCTGGTTCAAAGAGAGGAACTGCGTCCGGTGGCGCTGGCGCTGCCCCTGTTTCAGAGCCGCTACAGTTCAGACCTGCAGCTTATCGCGGCCGCTGTGCTCATCACGATTGTCCCTCCACTGCTGATCTACCTTTTCCTGCAGCGTCGTTTCATCGAAGGCGTTACCGCCGGGGCGCTGAAGTAAAGCGGCTGAGATAAGGGACCAGGAGGGTAAC
>CAZKIB010000477.1:0-516 GCA_964552425.1 uncultured Anaerolineaceae bacterium
ACGAATGTGACCTGGTACGAGGCCGTCGCATTCTGCCAATGGCTGACCGCACAGCTGAACCCGCTAGCACTCTCAGAAACGCCGCCGAGAAAAGCCCATTGGCTGATCACGCTGCCGGTTGAGCAGCAGTGGCAGCGGGCGGCACAGGGGGATGATGGGCGCGCCTACCCCTGGGGAAATGCTTTTGATCCGCTGTTCTGCAACACCAAAGAGAGTATGCTCAACCGCCCGACGCCAGTGACGCATTATCCCGACGGGGCGAGTCCGTTTGGCGTGATGGACATGAGCGGCAACGTGTGGGAATGGCTGCTGACAGGCAGCGACCATCATGTGAAACTGAACGGCAGCGTGTCGCGGTTGGTGCGCGGCGGATCGATCTACAGCAACCAGCGCAGCGCGGGTGTGATGTTCCGCGACGAGTATGAGCCGAATTACTGGCTGGACGCGCTGGGTTTCCGGGTGGTGGTGAATTTTCTGTAAGCCGCCTGGGGTTGAGAAGGCCAGGGTAGAGGAAGT
>CAZKIB010000477.1:621-892 GCA_964552425.1 uncultured Anaerolineaceae bacterium
AGAGGAAGTCGCCGCCTGGGGTTCAAAACCCCAGGCTAGAGGAAAAGCAAGGAAACGTCTGAAGACGTTGAAGAACAGGACAAAGGCAGGGCGCAATAGTCAACACCTGGTTCTGGGTAGCCTGGAAATGAGGAGTATATGCCATTCTGGAAGTGTTACTATCACCTGGTCTGGGCGACCAGAGGGCGAGAACCTGTGATTACGCCGGGGATGGAAGCGATTCTGTTTGGGGCGATCCGGGATAAGGCTCAGGAAATGGGCTGTTCGGTGG
>CAZKIB010000477.1:902-1555 GCA_964552425.1 uncultured Anaerolineaceae bacterium
CAATGCTGTGAGCGATCATCTTCACACAGCGGTCAGTATTCCACCGGCGCTGGCAATCGCAGACTGGATGAAACATATCAAGGGCGTGTCATCACGCGCAGTCAACGAGAGCCAACATGATGCCGCAGCACGATTTCGCTGGCAGCGCGGGTACGGTGTATTGACAGTCGGGCCGCGTCATCTGCCGCTGGTTGTGAAGTATATCGAACGTCAAAAGGAACATCACGCCGAGGGAACATTGTATCCGGCACTGGAGTATACGGGTGAGTAGCCTGGGGTTCAAAACCCCAGACTACGGGAAAAGCAAGGAAACGTCTGAAGACGTTGAAGAACGGACTTGTTAACCGCCTCAGCGGTTTACAGATCAATCGATAGCTGTCGGTTTTAAACCGATGGCGGGAACATACAGGGCGCATAGACGATGTCCCACGTATTCATCAGCTACAGCAAACAGAACAAGGAGTATGCTCAGGCGCTCAAGAATCAGTTCCTGGCACTGGGCTTCGATGTGTGGATTGACGAGGTGATTGACCCAGGCGACGATTGGTGGCGTAACATCCGGCAGGCAATCAAGACGTGTGCGGCATTCGTGCTGATCATGACACCGCAAGCGGAAGAATCGCATTGGGTAGGGCTGGAACTGCTGCACGCGC
>CAZKIB010000477.1:1644-1880 GCA_964552425.1 uncultured Anaerolineaceae bacterium
CAATACACTGACGTTCGGGATGGCGGACTGCCGCCTGACCGGTTCTACGCGCAGCTTGTGAGAGTTGCACCCCACAAGCCTATTCGCGGGATAGATTTAGTGGAGCCGTCGGCGGGAACTACAAGCAACCTGCCTAACGCAATGGGAATCACAGGTTCGCTCGAAGTAAAAAAGGTTAGCCCTAGTCCCAGTGTAAGTCTCATTGTACCCGATGTTTCCGCGATTTTCCCGCCCCC
>CAZKIB010000478.1:0-1177 GCA_964552425.1 uncultured Anaerolineaceae bacterium
ATACGACATTGGCAGCCCGGTGATGTCCCCTTCGACGTTCACAACCTCGGTAGAGACCCACAGCGAATAGTCATCACCGAGCAGAATCTGAACCCAGTCTCCCGCCGGGTTGCGCCCCACGACCGGGAACGTATCCCCGCCGTAAGCGACATCTGGTGTGGGGAAGGTGGTGCCTGGACCCAAACGCAGGTTGACACCGCCATCATACGTAACCGTTGCTGTGAGCGGGTCTTCCAGGAAGAACGTCAGCCAGTAGCCGCCGATCCAGCGCGGCACAAGATTGATAAACGTGTTGCCGGGGCGGAACGGCAGGGGATTCCCGGCTTTATCCACAAAAGTCAGGGGCGCTTCTGACGTTTCGCGCCGCCATTCACCCTCCCAGTACTGGCCGTCACGCAGCAGGAAAATGCGCCCGCTGCCGGTTAACGGGACATCGAAGGCGTAATTGCCCGGTCCCCAGTAATTTTCGGCCACAAAAGGCTGTTCGACATGCTCAGCCTCAAGAATGACGACGTTTGCTGTGCTGACACGCTCCTGGGTTGTGGCATCGAGGTGTGGTTCGTTGTCCTGGGTTCGCAGCCAGCGGTTCGTCTCGGCATCATACGCCCAACGGATGATCGTTTCGCGGTAATCGATCTGGATGCTGTTGAGCTCTCGACCGCCTTCCGGTGTGAGTTCAGAGAAAGCCATTCCACTGATTGCGGCGGGAACGGTATCACGCCCGGTTTCTACGGCGTATTCGCGCAGCGCGGGCAGGCTGCCAAACAGGGTATGCTCCAGAGCAATCCCATCGCGCGGTTCACGACATAACGCGGGGCATGGGCCAGATCCGCCGATGGCATGCGATGAGGCAAACGCATCTTCCCGCAGGCGGTCAATTGTACCTGTTGCCATCCCGGAATAAACGAAAAAACCGTTGTAAATACGCACAAGCTGAAAATCGATTAAACGTGAGCTTCGGATCGGCCCGACTTTTTCCAGATCAGAGGAAAGGAAGACACCGGCAAAACGTGTAACACCCCCTGCCAGCAGGTGTTCCCAGACGATTTCTGCTTCATTTAAGCCAAACTGTGGGCGCACTACAGGCGGGAAGTTCGAGATTTTCACAATAAGAGGACGACGGTTCAGGAGTTCAGGATTTTCAACGGGAAGGCCAGTCAGTGGGTTGATGCCGGGC
>CAZKIB010000478.1:1293-1879 GCA_964552425.1 uncultured Anaerolineaceae bacterium
AACGCGGTCAGGCGGTACATTCGGAGAATATTCCTTTCTACTTCAAGACCCGTCAATTCTGGCAAACTTCAATCGATACGGCAAACACGCTTTCTTAATGCCAGACGGGCAGCAGCTTTATTGTACGTCCGTTATATTCTCCAGGAGAATTGAAATATTTCTAGCCCTGTAAAATACACTGACACGCCCTTGACTCCATTTGAACATTGTCGATGATTACAGTCTTGCACGGCACCTTTAGGATCACAAAATCATGACGACGCCAATTCCGGACTCTGAATTCACTGCGGACGAACGTAACGCCATGCGCGCGTATCTTCAGCGCTGCGAAGTACGCATGTCCACCCTGCATCGTATCGCAACTGCGTTTGTTGGCGGCGCGGGGCTTCTGCTGCTGATTCCGATCTTTTTCAGAGATGTGATCCAGGGAATTCTTGAGGCATTCCTGCACGAAATACCGGTTAATCTGTTCCCCGGCATGGGCAGCGGTGGTTTTCTGCTCACAGCCGCAGTCTACGGCCTGCTCCTGTATCCGCTGCTGCTGTCGCCGCCGGTATTCACCAGCACGATGCGGTCGATCTTGCTG
>CAZKIB010000479.1:0-215 GCA_964552425.1 uncultured Anaerolineaceae bacterium
CGGTCGGCGTGATTCTTTATCCCATACCATATTACATTCTGGCGCTTGTCTTAATCCTGCTTTTTGCTTATGTCTGGCCGATCTTTCCGCTGACAACCACCATCCGCCCCGGCCCCATCACAATCGACAAAATTGGCGCTATCCTGTACAACTCGTTTTTGCCGGCTCTGACGCTGGTGCTGGCAGGGTTTGGCTGGGATATTCTTGGCATGTAG
>CAZKIB010000479.1:285-508 GCA_964552425.1 uncultured Anaerolineaceae bacterium
CACCATCATGACCAGCTACGTGTTCAGAAATTCCATTCTGCCGCAGATCACCGCGCTGGCGCTGTCGATCGGCGGCGTGTTTAACGGCGCGCTGCTGACAGAAATTCTGTTTTCCTACCCCGGCCTCGGCCTGCTGATGCGCACCGCCGTCGGCAGCGGCGACTTTAACCTGCTGTACGGCACCATCACCATGTCAATTGTGGCGGTCGCCACCGCTGCGCTG
>CAZKIB010000479.1:557-776 GCA_964552425.1 uncultured Anaerolineaceae bacterium
GGTACAGGTAGCGACTATGAAACTGAACCTTCGCCTGAAAATCGGCATCACCATTCTTGTGGTTCTGACCCTCGCCAGCCTGATCCTGCCGTTCTTTAATCAGGTGGATCCGTCAAAGCAGGGGACGTACTTCAAGAACATGCCCATGAGCTGGGAACACCCGCTGGGCACCAATTCGCAGGGACAGGACATTTTCTGGTTCCTGGTGTTTTCGCTGCG
>CAZKIB010000479.1:886-1164 GCA_964552425.1 uncultured Anaerolineaceae bacterium
GACCATAACCGACTCGGTCATCGCCATCCCCAGCTTCCCTATCCTGATTGTGCTGGGCACACTGGTGCGTGGCAACACATCATTTGTGATTGTTGGGGCCATTCTGATTATTTTCGGCTGGGCATGGGGGGCGCGCACCGTGCGCTCGATGGCGCTGTCGATCCGCGAACGCGAATTCATTAACATGGCGCGTTTTTCCGGCATGGGTAATATCAGCATCATCTTTCAGGAAGTTTTTCCATACGTATACGCCTACATGGTCGTTGGCTTCATCAACT
>CAZKIB010000479.1:1187-1869 GCA_964552425.1 uncultured Anaerolineaceae bacterium
AACACCGAAGCCGCCCTCGCCGTGATCGGTCTGTCGAAGGTCGAGATTCCCACGCTGGGGTCGATTATCTTCTGGGCGCTGAACTATAACGCCATGTTCACCGGGCAGTACACCTGGGTCGTCGCGCCGGTCGTCACAACGGTCGTGCTGTTTCTGGGCCTGTTCCTGACCTCTACTGGCTATAACCAGTATTATGCGGCGAGACGAGGGCACGCATGATAACGCTTAATCATATTGTCGCCACTTACACCACCGTGCGCGGTCAGGTCACGGCAGTCGATGACATTGACCTGCAAATTCCCAATGGCATCATCCTGGGGGTCGCGGGGGAATCCGGCTGCGGCAAAAGCACCCTGCTCAAGGTGCTGTACGGGGATATTGGCTTTCCGCTTTCGCTCAAGTCCGGCGAGGTCTGCTACGGCTTTAATGACCGTAACGACCGGGAAATCACCACCCAGACGATTCGCGATCACTGGTTCAAACGGGTGTCCTATATTCCCCAGAGTTCCATGAGTTCGCTGAACCCGGTCATTCGCATCAGCCGGCAGTTTGTGGATTTTATTGATTCCAGCAAGAAAAAGTCACAAGTGCTGGACGAAATTCGCGAATATGTCAAAGAGCTTGAGCTGCCGCCCGAGCAGGCGGCCAACATCATCCTTCAGGCCAAGCAGGCTGGGCTCGA
>CAZKIB010000480.1:0-1863 GCA_964552425.1 uncultured Anaerolineaceae bacterium
ATCCTCTTCGACTTCATCGAATCGACTTCCGGGGTGCGGGCGCTACCCGGCTTCGGCACGATCATCATCGGCCATGTGGCGTTTAACGTCGCGTATGTGGCGGTGGTGGTGCGCGCGCGGCTGGCGGATATGAACCCGCGCTACGAAGAAGCTGCCCGCGACCTGGGGGCGAACGGCTGGAAAACGTTCTGGTTCATCACCTTCCCGCTGATGCTGCCGGGCATTCTGGCGGGCGCGCTGCTGGCGTTCACCCTGTCGCTCGATGACTTTGTCGTGACTTTCTTCCTGTCCGGTGTCGGCACCACCACGATGCCGATTTTCGTGTATGGCCTGCTCAAAGTGACCGTCACGCCGGACATCAACGCAGTGTCTACCATCATGCTGGTGGTCTCGACTCTGGTGATCGGCATTTCCCTGCTGCTGCAACGGCGCGGCGCGGGTATTGCGTAATTCATTCAATGTAAAACGGGAGGACAGAAAGATCATGCGTAAATGGCACATGCTGGCTCTGCTGGCGCTGTGTGTGTTCGTGCTGCCGGTGATGGCGCTGGACGAGGTCGTTGAACCCACAGCGGACGACATCGAATGGACGTGCCCGGAAGGCTTTGAAGGGCAGACGCTAAACGTCTACAACTGGACGACCTACATTGGCGAAACGACGATTGAGGATTTCGAGCGCCTGTGCGGGGTGACGGTGAATTATGACAACTTCGACACCAACGAACAGATGGTCGCGCGGCTGCGCCAGGGCAACCCCGGCTACGACATCGTGTTCGCCAACGAGTACATTATCCCGGTGATGATCCGCGAGGAACTGGTCCAGCAGATCAACCCTGACAATGTGCCCAACCTCGCCAATGTCGCCGAGCGCTGGCGCGGGCTGGATTTTGACCCGGATAACACCTACACGGTCCCGTACCTGTGGGGCACCACCGGCGTGGCCTACAATGTCGAAAAAGTGGGCGAACTGACTTCGTGGGAAGATGTGTTTAATTATGATGGCCCGGTGGCATGGATCGCCGACACGCGCACGATGTTTTCTGTTGCGCTGAAGATGCTCGGCTATGACCCCAGTTCCACTGATCCCAACGAGATCGCCGAAGCGCGCGATTTTCTGCTGGAACGTACCGAAAACGTGGTGACATTCGCGGAAGATGACGGTCAGGTTTTGCTGGAACGCGGCGAAGTCGATATTGCCATCGAGTACAGCGGGGATGTATTCGCCCTGATTCTGGACTGCGAGTGCGACACCTTCAGCTACGCTATTCCGCAGGAAGGCTCGATTGCCGACATCGCCAACATGCTTGTGCCCACCGACGCGCCCAATCTGCCGCTGGCTGAAGCCTTCATGGACTATATTCTGGACCCGGCGGTGAACGCCATGATCGTCAACTTCACGGCCTATGCCACCCCGAACCAGGCCGCCATCGACAGCGGGTTTATCCCCGAAGATTTCATCACCAACCCGGCGATCACGCCGGATGCCGAGGCGATGGAAAATCTGTGGTTCCTGGAAGACATTGGCGACGCCGAAGTGTACTATAACGACGCCTGGGACGAACTGCGCATTCTGTCGGGGCGGTAAATAACCAGTCGATAGTTCTTCATCCATAGTCGATAGTCAAAAGCTAAGGCTTAAGCTCGGCGCGGGCTTGCAGTCCTTAGCTTTTGGCTTTTAGCTAAAAACACACCGCTTCAGCAGATACCTGCCGCCTCCCCGGTAATGACGTTGTGCGGGGAGTGCCGCACAGGTGAGCATGTCGTACACCGTTTCGGCCTGTTGAAAAAGCCCTCAACTGGGATCTCTTTTAACCTCAGTTCGGGATAAGAGATGCCTCTCTGAGAGAGACAAGGTAAGCTCTC
>CAZKIB010000481.1:0-1859 GCA_964552425.1 uncultured Anaerolineaceae bacterium
GGGTGAACATCAGGGCACAGCTCCTGCAAATCGCTGTTGGTGATGCGATTGTTGCCGGGTTTATGCAGATAAACCAGAGCCGCTTCCTGGCGCGGGTTGATTTCGATGCCCTGATAGAATCCACTAAAACTGATTTCGGGTTCAGGCGGCTTCTCTTCGGTTGTTTCCTGTGTTGGGTGGTTGCGCAGAATCACGCGGAAACCGCCGGCGGTTTCTTCAAATTCCGGCGTGCGCAGATTCTGCTGGTGCATCAGGTGAATCACCCGGTCCACCCCATAACCGAGCCGTTCGATAAAGCCCATGTCCGACAGCACCTGCACAATGACCGGGTTGCGCGAGAAGCGTTCATCCTTGATATTGTCGATTGTCACCGGGCCAGCCAGCCGGCCGGGGTTGGTGATTTCCATACGGTCCTTAAAAATGAACAGGCGGATGCCATCGCCATTGATGCTGTAGTCGCGGTGGGCAACCGCGTTCACCACGAGTTCGCGCGCGGCTTCCAGCGGGTATTCAAAATTTTCCTGTCGGGCCATTCCCGTCCCCAGTTGAACACCTTTGCGCAGATGATCCACCAGGAAGGTTTCAGCGCGTTTGATCTGGTCAGGCAGTGTACCGAGAATATCCTGGCGGCTGAAGGTATCGCTCATGGTTTCCCCGGCGAAACGCGCGGCGGTGATTTCAGCGCTGCGAACAAAATGCTGCGGGTCATTCCCGAACAGCAGAATGCCCGCATTGGTCGGGCACAGTTGACTATCGACAGTGACCAGACAGCCGCGCTTAAGCAGAACGCGGCGCACATCGCTTTCCCCCAGTCCACTCAGGTTACTGGCGTAAGTCTCCGCCTTCTCCCAGTTGATGTCCCTGAGGGTTGCGCCCGGCGGAACTTCTGTTTCAAAACTGATTTCACCACGTTCAAATATCAGGCGGCGCAGGTCGCGCGGTTTGAGCGGGATATTATCTGTCCCGGCCCGCGCCAGATAACGCCCATCCAGTGAGTACACATGGGGCATCCCCTGGGGGATTTGCGCGACCACAATGGATTGGCCGTTGAGTACAAACGTTCGCGGTACGGGGATAATCAGCGGCGGATCAAGGGAGAGCGCGGCCTGTAAAACCCGATCCACCATGCTGTCCGCATCGCGTACACCCAGCGTGGTTCCGGTAGGGCCGGCGACACCCACCAGGATTATGCCGCCATGACTGTTTGCCATCGCGGTCATGGTGCTGGCAATCAGACCCAGCGGCGTTTGTTCGCTGAACCAATCGACGCGCGCCTGGCGTCCATCCCGGATAATCGAACTTAGGTCAGGATCGCTCATTCTTCATCCGCTGCTGCCGGATCATCGTCTTCTTCCCGGTCACGTCGTCGGGCGTCGCGCTGTCGACCTTCTGGCGGCGGCTCCATCAATACCAGATCAATCACCTGCTGCATGTTATCGACCAGATGAATTTCCAGGTCCCGCAGCGCCTTTTTGGGAATATCTACCAGGTCTTTCTGGTTATGCGCCGGCAGGATCACATGTGAAATCTTGGCACGCCGGGCTGCCATCACTTTTTCCTTGACACCGCCAATCGGCAGCACCTTGCCGCGCAGGGTGATCTCACCCGTCATGGCATACTCACGCCGGATTTTGCGCTCAGTCAGCGCAGAAATCAAAGCCGTCGCCAGCGTGATTCCGGCGGAAGGCCCTTCTTTGGGAACCGCGCCCTCTGGAACATGCACATGGATGTCGTAGTTTTCGAAGTCCTCGCTGGGTACGTCGAAATCTTCGGCGCGTGAACGCACATAACTGAGTGCGGCCTGGGCCGATTCCTGCATGACTTCGCCGAGATTACCGGTCATCATCAGGTTACCTTTA
>CAZKIB010000482.1:0-1849 GCA_964552425.1 uncultured Anaerolineaceae bacterium
CGCTTTACTTGGCTCATCCCAAGTATGGTCTTCCCTCAACTGCGTAACTCCTATTTCAATTCTTGCAGGCTGAGATTGCACCAGGGAATGCCGATGAACACGCTGAAAACACAGCTTGAGTCCGCAAAAATCGACACTGCCAGCCTGCGGACGCTGGCCGATCACGTGCGTGAACATTTTGAACCGCCGCTGGATGACGCGGAATGGGACGGACCGGAAGCGATGTACGTCCTTGAAGCCGCGCGGCTGGACAGCCTGAAGGTGTGGGAGTCGCTGCGTCGTATGACTCCTGATACAGGTTACTATCCGGTCATTCTGGGGGGGATGGACGAACTTGGCCGTCACATGGAGAGCATCGCTTTCCCTGAAGAAAATACCGCTGCCGAAACGCTCCGTCTGGCCGACGCAATCCACCCGAAGACCTGGCTGGATAACTACCGCCGCAGCGAACCGGGACTCTTTGAAAATCCGCCGCGTTCGCACTGGCCTTCGCAGGCCCGCCCGATTACCGAATTTGCGACCCTCTCGCCGAACAGTGTCCGCGAGTCTGCGGAAGTATTTATCGGGCTGGTTCCCACCATCCACAGCCAGGAAGTGCCGGCCTATCTGCACTGGGGCGGCTGGAATGACTGCCCGATGCCGGAAGTGCATGTGGCGGTGCAGCGTGACTGGCAGGCACGTTACGGATCGGAAATTGTCGTCGTACACCATGACCTGATCGAATGCCGGGTGGCACGCCCCACCACCACCCGCGAAGATGCCCTGGCGCTGGCAGACGAGCAGTTTGCCTACTGCTATGACCTTGTGTATCAGGGCACAGAAACCCTTGACGCGCTGGCGGCTGGCCTGTTGAATGGGACCGTCTGGTATTTCTGGTGGGATTGAGAACATGGTGCGAGTCGGGTTCGATGTAATCGGTGTCGGGGTGGGTGCGATGGTGTTTAACACACACGGCGAGGTGTTCCTGTCGCAGCGCGGGCCGCACGCCAAAAATGAACGCGGCACATGGGAGTTCCCCGGCGGTAGCGTGGATTATGGCGAAAAGCTGGCTGATGCTATCCGGCGCGAGTTCATGGAAGAATACGGCATGGAGATCGAGATTATCGAACTGCTGAGTGTCGATGACCATATCCTGCCGGACGAGGGCCAGCACTGGGTTTCGCCAACGTATATCGCCCGGCATGTCTCTGGTGAAGCGCGCATCCTGGAGCCGGAAAAATGCGCCGCGATTGGCTGGTTCGCGCTGGATGCTTTGCCCGCGCCGCTGTCGGTCATCACGCAGGCGAACGTGGCCGCGTACCGGGCGCGCAATTCATGAAAGCCGTCCTGTTCGATCTGGATGACACGCTGGTCGATCACCAGCACTGCTACCGCACCAGCCTCGCGGCGGTCCAGCGGCAGTCCCCGGCCCTGCGTGATACGCCCTTTGAAACGCTCGACAGACTCTACAACGAATGGCTGGAGGCGCTGCACGCCAGGGTGCTGGCCGGTGCGCTCACGCTGCATGAAGCGCGCCTCGAACGCTTCCGGCAGATTTTTCTGCACTGCGGCGTGGCGCTGAACGACGATGAACTGGAAGCCGTCGCTGTTATCCAGCGCGATACCTACCTGGCGGCGCAGCGGCCCATCGCCGGGGTGATTGACCTGCTGGCACACCTGCAAACAGCGGGCATCTCAATAGGCGTCGTCACCAACAACCTGACTGCCGAGCAGGAAGCCAAGCTGGAATTCTGCGGGCTGGCGGGGTATGTCGATGCGCTGGTGACATCCGAAGCGGTGGGCCAGCCCAAGCCGCACCCGGCCATGTTCCACACGGCGCTGGAACGGCTCGGCTGCCAGCCGGACGAGG
>CAZKIB010000483.1:0-584 GCA_964552425.1 uncultured Anaerolineaceae bacterium
CGATCTTCCTGTATGGGCCACCCGGTAACGGTAAAACCACGGTTGCGGAAACCGTCGGCCGGATGATCCTGGGCGATGACATCTGGATTCCTTACGCGATTGATGTGGACGGACAGGTCGTGCGCGTCTTCGACAGCGTGAACCATGAGTTGTCGGATAAGGACTCGCGGGTTAAACATGGCACCGGTGTAATTGCCGACACTCGTTGGGTGCGTATTCGCCGCCCCATGATTATGGTCGGTGGCGAACTGACGCTCGCCGGTCTTGATCTGGTCTATGATGACATCAACAAGTTTTATGAAGCACCATTCCAGGTGAAAGCCAATGGCGGCATGTTCCTGATCGATGACTTTGGTCGCCAGCAGGTTCGCCCGCGCGACTTGCTGAATCGCTGGATCGTTCCTCTGGAAAAGGGGGTGGATTTTCTCACCCTGCACACGGGTCGTAAAATCGAAATTCCCTTCTTCGTGTTGATCGTGTTTTCGACTAACCTCGATCCGCGCGACCTGGTTGATGAAGCGTTTCTGCGCCGTATCCGCCATAAAATTGAGATCACGGATCCGTCGTATGAGCAGTTCCGGGAC
>CAZKIB010000483.1:611-1580 GCA_964552425.1 uncultured Anaerolineaceae bacterium
TGTGCGACGCGAAGCGCATCAAATACGATGAAAACGGTTTGGCATACCTGTTGAAGGAGTGGTACATCAATCAGGATCGGCCACTGCGCGCGGTGCATCCGCGTGACCTGATTAACCAGTTGCTCGACATTGCGACCTATCTCAATCAACCGCCTCAACTTACCAAAGAGCTGATTGATCGCGCTGCTGCGTCGTATTTTGTGAAACTTTAAAGCGCCAGGGTATATGGTGGCTTTGCCAGTTGGTCTTATGGTGTTCAGCCATAAGGGACGGACCGTTGTATCGGCATGAACAGGCCATTCAGTGGATCGGCAGTTCCACGTCACTTCGTGTATGTCCTGGCGGACGGATCATTTGTCGTTCAGTGGGACGAAAACCGGCTACAGAATTTGCTGACCGGCCACTATCGCACGCTGAAAGACGATGATTTTGGACATCCGATCACCGACAGTGAACTGAGTCAGCTAAAATCCTCCGGGCGAGTGGAGTATTTCAACCGCAATTATGTGTGGTTGTACGCACTGCCGGAAACTGGTCGCTTTCGGTTTGATCCGCGAGGGCTGGACAAACCCAGCGGGCGGATTCGCGCCTACTACCTCAACACGACGCTGTCCAAGACGTATCTGGAGAAAGTTGCTTCACTTCTGGTATCCCTGGGGATGGGCGAAGAGTTGTCGGCTCGTCCGCGTGGCGAACTGGTCGCGATTGTGCGAAAAAGCGGCTCACCATTTGAACAGTTCAAAGAAGCCGAAATTGCGCAGAAACAGCTTCTGACGCGAGCGCCGAAAATATTCGGGAACGCTGCCGTTGCCTTCGTGGAGCTGGCGCCAGGCGATACGCAACTCACACCAGAATCAAATTCGGTGGTCGAACCTTCGGCTGATCTGGCGACCGTAATAGCCAGCCAGACCGATACAACCGTGACTCAGGATAAAAGAATTCTCCTGTTGATAAGTCACGACGATGATC
>CAZKIB010000483.1:1592-1846 GCA_964552425.1 uncultured Anaerolineaceae bacterium
GTGCGGCTGAAATGAAGATGGTGGTTCGTGCTGTGGGATCGGGCAGTGCGGCACTTGAGTGTCTGGAAGATGAACCCATTGATCTGATGGTAATGGATCTACAGCTTCCGGACATGCATGGTTGGGAATTGCTGATGAAGATGAAGGAAATCGCCCGGCTGCGCAATCTGCCTGTCATCGTGCTGGCTGACAGTGCATCATCGCCTAATGAACAGGCTTTTGCCCTAACGGTAGCAAAAGTCGAGGTGTATCTG
>CAZKIB010000484.1:0-1817 GCA_964552425.1 uncultured Anaerolineaceae bacterium
ACAGCCGCTGCATCCAGCCCTCCGGCGCATGAGGAGCCAGCGTATTTAGCTGGCTGGCGACGGGGAGATAGTCAATTTGGACACAAACACCCCACCCCCGTCGCCCGAAGTCGCAGCGCCTCGACGCTGCGACCCGCATGGCACAACCATGCGTCGCTTTTTGCTTTGATGTCCTACACTGCCTGATTAATCGCTCCATCCAGCGCCTCCTCACCACTGGGAACGTTTCATTCGTCGCGCCCGGCGGTCACTATCGTTGTCTGACAGGACGGGTTCAGTCGCTGGTAGGACATCGCCATTGGTGGGTGATCTGGCTGTCGGCGGCATGGCAATCTGGGCTACACCATTGGCGGCCACATGCTGCACCAGTCGTTCCAGATAGCCCGGCATCTCGTTCAGCGCGTCCCGTATCCATAAGGTGTCCTGACGAACTTCCAGCAGTTCGGGAATGGTCAGCAGTTTGTTGCGGCGCGGCTGCTTGCCCAGATATCCCCGGATCAGGTCGCGGAGCGCATCGCTGCGTTCGCCCTCATCAATCCCTTCCCACCAGTCCAGAATGTCGCTGTCAGTGTCCTCGAACACCTTGAACGTAATCATCCGATAGTGGCGTTTACTCGTTTTGCGCTTTGCCATTTTTTCTCCTTTGAGTGGGTCTTACCCGTATCATCCATTGGGCTGACCAGTAAGACCCGCCTCGATGCTGAAATCCTCACTTCCGGGTACTGAAATGGGCGTAGTGCAGATAGCCTCGGGCGTTTGCCATCTGTGCATCCGGCACCAGCTTCGTCTGTGGATAGGCTTCGACCACCTGCTCATACACCAGTTCTGCTCCACCGCCGGAGAGATAGATGACATCAACAGTCGTGCCGCGCTGCCACTTTTCGGACAGCAGATTCAGCGTCGCGCTGCGAAGTGGGGCGAGTGCTTCTTCAACCTCGTGGCTGTAATCTACTGGCTTGCCGCTGGCGGTGAAAATGCCTGTCCTCAAAACTTGCTCGACAATCCGGTGGGGCATTTTCTCGCGGTAGTCCCGTTCCAGCATGGCGGCGATGCGTTCCTGCGCGGTGTAGACTCCGCTCTCGACGCTGCCGCTTTCGGCATCCACGAAGTCGCCATCGTCATCCAAAATGATGTCCACCGTATAGGTGCCAACATCGACCACGCCAGTTCGCATATAGGTGTGGTAGACGTTGATTTCGCCCTGCTCGGTGAGCATCATGGCATATGCGCTGCCGTAGGGCTGTGGCATGACCATCACCTCAGTGACATTGGCGATGACTTCGCTGGCATCGGTCTTGATGAGATGCTGACCCAGCAGTGCTTGCTTGAGTCCACCCGCATCCCGCATATGATCAACCGGCAAACCGCTGCACAACCGCAGATGGATGACATCCCGCCCCGACATCCCCTGTGCCAGCTTGCCAATCGCCGCTTTCGCCAGTCGGAGGCGGAAGGTGTTGCCCATCGTCTTTTCATTGGCAGTCCGCCCGCGCAGTCGGAGTAATTCACCGGGCGGAAGCTGCGCCAGCGCCAGATCGCCGACAAACCAGGTGGAACCGTCTTCATCTGTAAGCTGGTCGCCGGGGTATTTCGCCGCCAGCGCCTCCTGCTGGAACTTGATTTCACGGGCATGACCCGCCACCGATGGAAAAGCAATTGCGGTCTGATCCGTCACGACTTTGGTGACACCGTAACCGATGTCTAATCCCACTGTGAGGATGCCACCCGATATAAGAGATGCTTCGGATACCTGCTGCTGATGCTTGCGCCTGTTCATTCGATCTGCCTCCATAAAACAAAAACAGCCCATCTACTCC
>CAZKIB010000485.1:0-1817 GCA_964552425.1 uncultured Anaerolineaceae bacterium
GAGAGCTTACCTTGTCTCTCTCAGAGAGGCATCTCTTATCCCGAACTGAGGTTATCTCTATCAGGTGGCCGTGAAGCTGGAGAAGCCTGAACCGTTTGTGCGCACGCTCGTAAAAGAAGGCAAACCGGCGGAGCAGATTCTGGCAACCGCTCATGAACTGGGGGTTGATGCCATTGTGATGTCGACGCACGGGCGGTCAGGACTCAGCCGCTGGGTGTTCGGCAGCGTGGCCCAGAAAGTGATCAGCGGGGCGGAATGCCCGGTCCTGCTGGTCCCGCAGCGCAGCCTGCGCGAGGCTTAACCGGTCAGCGTTTCAGCATGATCGAAATGCGCCAGGTACGGCGGCAATCCGCGCTGGATTTCGTGGACGCTTACAGCGGCAGGCAGCGCACCCTCAAGAGTAAAGCATCACGGATTTCCGCGCCGCAGGTTAAAACCGTGCGGCTAAGATGAAACAAGTCCGTTGAAACGGACTCCCTCCATTCGCGGCGGCGTCCCCTGAAATTGGACTTGTCCTAACGGCATCTGGATGTATGATCGGGGACAGCAGGGTTCAGTTTCGCAATTTCGTGATTCGCTGAGAGTAAAATGATCCCCGGTTCTTTAGCCGTGACTATAACCCCACGCGCTCCCCTGCCCTGACCTGGCGGAGACGTTCGACGATGCGGGTATGTTTGGCGCGCAGGCTGTCCAACTGTTCGGTGAGGGCCTGCACGGCGGCGCGCAGCTTGTCCGCCTGCGAACGGATCTGGCCGGTGCGGGCGTTCCAGCGGCGGAAGCGAATCCCGCCGATGACCAGCAGCAGCAGCCCCACCGCGCTGATCGCCAGCAGTGGCATGACCTGTGTAAGCAGTACCGCACCGATCCCGATAATCAGCAGCACGATTCCGGCCACGATCCACCGGATGCCGCGCCCTTCCTCCTTATGCAGAAACAGGGCGTGCTGCGCGCTTTTGAGTTTCTTGCGGGCCGCTTCCAGCTTCATTTCAAGGCTGGCGTACTGGTCGGCCAGCGCCGCCTCCTGCCGCTCCAGTTTCCAGACTTCGGCCTGCTGCGGCGTGCCGATGTGCCACTCGCCGAGTTCGGCATCCCCAAAAAAGGTCGTCCCATAATAGGGCATCTTCACCGTCGGGTCAGTCAGTAACTCGCGCAGGACAAATTCGAGGCGGTCCAGCAGGTCCTCCAGGTGCTTGTAGGGGACGGCAGCATTCCGGTTCTTCTGCGCTTTGAGCGTCTGCTGCGCGGACTCGATGCGGGCGCGAATGGCGCGCAGTTCCGGGCGCAGGCGTTTGGCCTGTTCCACACGCGCTTCCGTCGTTTCGAGTTTTTTGCCATCCAGCGCGAAAATGCCGGTAGCGTGTATCTGATTCAGCAGTTCCTGTGGTGTATCCATGCCCACCCCTCACGATGGGCACGGATTGTAGCGGAAACAGGGGGTGCGATGCGAGTCTGTTAATCGGCGCGTTCGCGCAGCTTGAATGAGACGCTGACGCGGGCGCGGTAGGCGACGACTTTACCATCCTCCACGCGCATATCCAGCTTGATGACTTCTGCGATGCGGATGTCGTCCAGCGTTTTCGCGGCGGTTTCGACAGCGTTTCTGGCGGCTGCCTCCCATGATTCTGCGCTGGTTCCGACCAGTTCAATAATCTTATAGACACTCTCGGACATACTGAACTCCTTTTCTCAAAATATTCTTTTACAGATGCTGGCTTCTCTTCGCTTCGTTGGCGGCGACAATAACCGATTTTGATTATTCCTTATAGGAGTTACGCAGTTGAGGGAAGACCATACTTGGGATGAGCCAAGTAAAGCGC
>CAZKIB010000486.1:0-1534 GCA_964552425.1 uncultured Anaerolineaceae bacterium
CGACCCGGAGCGCCTGCGCGCCAACGAGAACCAGATCAAGGACATGCGCGTAATTGTGCCGGTCAATACCATCGACACTTATGATTTGCCGGTCGAGACAGCACAGCGCCGAGGCGCTGTGCCGCACAACGGCGATTTCCTGCACCTCGTCTTCCTGTATCACATGATGCTCAACGGCATTGAAATCGTTACTGAAATTACCGACTAGTGTTTCACCAAACAGATAAGCGAAGATGGGATATACTCTGCAAAAACGGAGTATCCCATGCCGAAGAAAAAGCACATCATCCAACTGAGCGAGACGGAACGAATGGAACTGCAAGACATTGTCCGCAAAGGCAGCCACAAGGCACGGGTCATCCGCCGTGCGCAAACGCTGTTGTGGAGCGATGCGGGTAAGACCGACGAGGAGATCGCTGTCCTGCATGGCATTCGCCCGCTGACGGTTGCGCAAACGCGCCAGAAATGGGTCGAAGAAGGGTCGTTGGAAGACAAACCGCGTCCGGGTAGCCAGCGTCGACTGGACGGCAAACAGGAAGCCTTTCTGGTGGCACTGGCGTGCAGTGATGCGCCGGATGGTCGTGAAAGCTGGACGATGCAGCTGCTGGCCGACAAACTGGTTGAGTTAGGAGTGGTGGACGAACCGATTTCGGATGAAACGGTGCGCTTGTATCTGAAAAAAAGCCGTCAAGCCCTGGCTGAAGGAGCAGTGGTGCATTCCGAGCGTGAGCGGTGAGTATGTGGCCTGCATGGAAGATGTGCTGGATGTTTACGCCCTGCCGCTGGATCCACAGTGTCCGCAAGTGTGTTTTGACGAGCGACCGGTGCAGTTATTGAGCGATGTGTTCGAGCCGTTACCTGCTCAACCGGGACAAGCCAGGCGTTATGATTATGAATATGAGCGCCAGGGCACAGCCAATCTGTTTGTGATGTGCCAACCTCTGGCAGGCTGGCGGGAGGTGAAAGTGACTGACCAGCGCAAGAAAATCGATTTTGCGCACTGCATGAAAGACCTGGTGGATGTGCATTTTCCCAATGCCACAGTCATCCGGGTCGTGTTGGATAATCTCAACACCCATACCCCAGGCGCACTCTATGAAGCCTTCCCACCGGCTGAGGCACGGCGCATCTTGCGCAAGCTGGAATTCCACCACACGCCCAAACATGGCTCCTGGCTGAATATGGCCGAGATTGAAATCTCGATCCTCAGCCGTCAGGTGCTCAAACAACGCATTGCTTCCGTTTCACACCTGAGGGAAGCGACCGCGCTGTGGTCACAGCGTCGCAATGACCAGCAGGCGACGATTGTCTGGCAGTTTGATGTGACAAAAGCCCGCACCAAACTGGCTCATCTCTATCCTTGATATTTATTTTGGCTGAATACTAGCTTTTCTTTTGTACCAACATATTTGTGTAATTTAAGATGCCCTTATTGCTTTCAATCGCATGAAATACATGCCGGAAAGAATGGCTTCGACCGAATAATTACCCGCGAGCAAATTGACCATGCATTTTCCATAATCGATCAGTTTAT
>CAZKIB010000486.1:1600-1809 GCA_964552425.1 uncultured Anaerolineaceae bacterium
ACCAAGGGCCGAAACGAGGTCTTACAGAGGTTGGTTTGTTTGGCGGAGAACCACTGTTAGCTGCCACACAATCCGCTGTAACCTATATTGTTGAGCAGAGCGTGGTGCGCGGCGCAAAAGTATGGGCTATCACAAATGGAGTACAGCTTGATCTATTTAAGCACCTGCTTGGTCCTGAAGGGATTCATTATCTTCAGATAACTTTAGAT
>CAZKIB010000487.1:0-261 GCA_964552425.1 uncultured Anaerolineaceae bacterium
CACTGCTTTGAGCAGTGTGGACTTGCCCGCACCGTTATGTCCAACCAGCGCGACCTGTGCGCCAACAGGCACGCACAGTGTCACACCTTTGAGTGCCAGCCGCCGCGTTCCCGGATACGCGGCGACCAACTGACGCACCTCTAGCGCGGGCGCGTCGGGTACAGCATCCTGGTGAACACGGCGACCGTATGGAAACATTGTTATTGCAGCGCCTCGGTGATGGTATCAATGTTGTAGCGCAGCATACTCAGATAAGTTTCG
>CAZKIB010000487.1:271-1795 GCA_964552425.1 uncultured Anaerolineaceae bacterium
TACACTCTTTCCTACGCTCTTCCGATCCCCTGGCTGACCGAGCGCATCGGTATACAGCGTTGGCGCGACAATCACACCTGCCTCGTTTGCAACCTGCTCAATCAGTGCCGGGTTGGTGATGTTCTCAGTGAAAATCGCCGGCACACCGCTTTCCTGAATCTCAGCGACCAGTTCGGCGATTTCACCAGCACCAGGATCTGCCGCATCAGTCGAAACGGAACCCAGCACATTCAGCACTTCAAAGCCGTATTCATCCGCGAAATACGCAAAGGTATCGTGCGAAGTCACAAGAATCCGGTTCGCTTCCGGGATGGTCGCTACCTGTTCACGGATATAGGTATCCAGTGCGGTCAGTTCAGCGATATAGGCTTCGGCATTGGCTTCATATGTAGTGGCATTCTCCGGGTCAGCGGTGACTAGCGCATCACGCACATTTTCAACCATCACAATCCCGTTATTCGGGTCGTGCCAGACATGCGGGTCGAACTCGCCATGTTCGTGGTCGTGCGCTTCACCCTCGTGGTCGTGATCGTGTTCGCCATACAGTTCTTCCTCGGTGGTCATCCCGAACACCACCATTGAGGACGGCTTACCACCAACAAAGATTCGATCTTCGGCGATTTCCAGCGTCTCCAGATTCACGGCACGGATATCGCCGGGCAGCGGTTCGCTGACATAGGCCATGTGTCCGTTGACAACGAACGTTGGGCGGGCAGCAGCGCGTCCCTGTGCGGGCGGCAGGAAGGGATCTACCACCTGTACCGTGCCTTCAATTGCGCCGCTGGCAATGTCAATCACATGCAGATTGCCGTCAATGGTCAGCGCAACCAGTTTCGTCGGGTCTTCGCCATGAAAACTGAAGCGCCAGATGCGGGTGGGGGCTTCGATCACGATTTCGGACGTGCCCGCCACCGGATCCACGCGGACAACCGTGTTTTGCCCGTAGTTGCCGAGCAGATAGGCAGCACCTTCAACCGCGTACAGGGTGCCCACACGCAGATCAGGGTTATCGGTTGGGTTAGCGATCTTGCGCGAAACGAACGTATCGCCGTCGCGCTCGATCAGCAGAATGCCATCCGCGCAGCCAAAAGCCACGCCTGCTTCGCTGTAGGCAGCCTCACCATGCAATCCCGGGCATTCATGGAAACTCTGGACGATTTCACCCTCCAGCGTCATCACATCAATCCCGATGGGCAGCGCCGAATCCATGTCGTCCATGTTCGGAGCGGAAATCAGCACCACGTCTCCCATCGGCACCGCGACCCCATGATGCGGGCGGGCGGTTGTCACTGTGACCATTTCACCCGCAAATAAACCGTCTTCGGTAAAGACAGTTGCCGCCCCGTCGCCGTCATGGAAGATGGCGATCTGGTCGTGATGTGGGGTGTAGTGAATGGGAGTCGTGCCCTCAATCTCAGCGCCAAGCAGCGCCGGGCTGCCAAAATCAGTATGGAAGTGATCGTCGTGCGGGACTGCCGAAACACCGCTGTCAATCAGGTTGGTGATGTTGCCATCGGTCTGGAC
>CAZKIB010000488.1:0-1793 GCA_964552425.1 uncultured Anaerolineaceae bacterium
TAATGAGGTTATGGACGGCGCTGCGTGTGCAGCCGGATCGCTTCCGCGTCAGTCCCCTCGACTTCCTGCGGATTGGCCGGCTCGCCGCGCGGCGCCTCATAGCTGATCTCGCTGGTTTCGTCGGTGCCGACTGCGCCAGCGATCACGCGATCCGCTTCCTCTGAAGCGGCCTCTACCTGAGTCCTGCGAAGTTGTTTCTTCGGTGGCAAGGCATTCCTCCTCCGCGAGCGCGTTATGCTCACCAATTCATCCATAACGATAAATGCGAACTGTAAGGTTTTGTCAGCGCGTCTGTCCGGCGGGGCACACCAGAGCCGGGCATGAAAAATCCCCGCGCCATAAACGGGCGGGGACGGATAACGCGACCAGGGGCGCCTGTGGGTTCAGTTGTGGTTCAGGATATTAGCGTGCATCCCCGTTGTCTGCTGCTATGGATTTCCACCACTTCAACAGCGCATTGCGGACAATGTATTCAAAAACATGCAGAAGCATGGGTGTATCTTCGATAACCCAGACTCCTCCCCTCATGCTTGCCGCCAATCCCGCAGGTATTTCAGCCAGTTCGCCATTTTCACCCGCAATCCACATTGACTGACACATCGGCGCAGGAAAGGGAATGCCGCTGTGCAGCGCACGGGAACGATAGGTGTAAATCTTTCTCAGGGCCGTTATCATCGGTTTTTCTTCCCAGGAAACCCGCGCAAATTCCGGCGGACGCGCTGGCGGGGGTAGAGGCATGAACTCGATTAGAAAATCCCTGAATTTGGCGAAAGAACCCATATAATCTGCGATTTTATGGGCGACTTTGTCTACAAGCTCGTACCCTCTATTTCCTGCATATTCTCGCAGGATACTTTCCAAATCTGGCTGAAACGCTCGCATTCTCTCAACTGGTGATTCTTTCTTCTTTCGCCACTGATGTGCGACTGTTTCCACTGCCGAAACGAGCATGATCCATGATAGCTCAGGCGTTGCTTCCGCAATCCAAACCGCTTCCTGGTACATGCGCGCCGCCCGCACCAGAGCAATAGCATCTTCTACTGCAAGGCTGGGTAGCGTGGTAAGAATGCGGGCTTCGTCTGGCAAGGAATGTTGTGTTGACTCGTTTTTTAGGATTCGCCCGGATGCGGATCGCAATCTGGAATGGATCGGCTCATCGGAAAAGATGGCTATTGGCCTTCCCCTTGGATCGCCCTCAGTCGCAAATATCCGATTTGCCGGGCCTGCTTTCAAAGGTATTCCGAAGCAGAGTGATATGAGCGCTGCTATTTCATCGGCTTCAGAACCTCCGTGATAATGGGCATCGTTGGTTCTGCTCATCTCGGGTATTTCAAATTCTCGAAAGTTTTGTATTCGAAGCACCAACAGTGGACGCTCAATGCGAGAAGGCGAACGTACGGGGGATCCAGCATTTATTATCTGATAAGGACCAATCCCATCGGCAAATTCTCCGGTAATATGGGCATCCGTGAAAAGTGGGACTTCGTGCATCCATTTTCCCGGTTGGCCGCCTGACAAGGCAGCTTTCCAGTTTTTGTAGGAAAAAGGGCCTTGTATCCTTTGTTTCATTCCCATCTATTCACCTTTCAGCCGCTGCAAGTTGGACCAACAACCGGACTCCTGGAGCGATTCACCAGGGCCGCCAGGTGGCGAGCCTATGCGCGCTAACAGGCGCGGGCGTGTCAGGACACAGCGGCGCGGACAAACGCGATGGTCTGCGGGCCGTCGGGCAGCACGCCGATGCGCGCCTGCGGGCCGTAACGCTGGAGCAGCGTGTCCACCAGCGCGGGGAT
>CAZKIB010000489.1:0-1074 GCA_964552425.1 uncultured Anaerolineaceae bacterium
AATGCATTGCGCTTGACCATACGCGACGCGCCCAACGACAAACCAATCGTGATAATGGCCGGCAGCCCTTCTGGAACCGCTGCAACTGCCAGACTGATTGATGTGAGCAGCATTTGCTGCAATGGCACGCCGCGCATCAACCCAACAATGAAGACAAGCAGCACCACACCCAACGCGCCAAATACCAATACCCGGCCAAGCTGGTTGATACGTTTTTGCAGCGGTGTCGGTCCTTCCTCAACGTTCATCAGCATTGAAGCGATTTTGCCAAGTTCTGTTTTTAGTCCCGTACCAGTGACAACCAATTCACCACGTCCATAGTTAATCGATGTGCCCATGAACGCCATGTTTTTACGGTCGCCTAACGCCACGTTGTCTTTATCGGTGATTGGAGAGGTGTTTTTCTCAACCGGCTGCGACTCTCCTGTGAGGGCTGCTTCCTCGATTTGCAGGTTGACTGCTTCGATGAGCCGACCGTCCGCTGGTACGCGATCACCTTCGCCCAACATCACAATGTCACCGGGTACCAACTCCTCAGCACTGATCTGTTTGACGCTGCCATCCCGCCGCACACGCACTTGTGGAACTTGCATCGCGCTCAGGGCAGCCAGTGCCTGTTCCGCCCGGTATTCCTGGTAAGTGCCGAGAATTGCGTTCAAAATAGCGATCACCAGGATGACGATTACATCTTTGATGTCACCCAAAGCCAGTGAAATACCGGCGGCGATCAGCAGAATCACCACCATAATGTTGGCAAACTGGCTTAGGAACAGTTTTAGTAGACTGGCGCCGGCTTCACGAGGAAGGACGTTTTTTCCGAATTCTTGTTGCCGCTTTGCGACCTCAGCCTGGCTTAATCCGGTCTGCACATTGGTCTTGAGTTCAGACAGAGTTTCTTCAACCCGTAGTTTGTAGAAGTCGGGCATTGAGTCTCTGCTCCTGGTTGAATATGCTTGAAGTGCGTATAGTTTACGCCAACTGTGTGTTTTTCGCACAAGGCTCAGCGTTTTGTCCGGATTCTAAAGTCAGATTGGCAAGTTTATGATGACACTTGAAGAGCTTTCAGAACACACG
>CAZKIB010000489.1:1106-1466 GCA_964552425.1 uncultured Anaerolineaceae bacterium
CAGGGTATTGACTCCGGCCTGCTGACGAAACTGCTGGAGCATATACAGCTGGAAGGCATCAACCTGCACAGTCTGCTGATCGTCCGAAACGGTGCTGTGATTTTGGAAAGCTACTGGCATCCATATAACCGACTGACGCTGAATGATTTGCGATCAGCAGCGAAAAGCGTGATTTCCATACTTGTTGGGATAGCGATTGGGCGGGGATATTTGAGCGGTGTTCAAGAAACGGCCCTGAGCTTCTTTCCTGGTCATTCTGTTGCCAATTTGGACGCCCGAAAGCAGGCGATCAACCTAGAACATCTTCTGACAATGACTTCGGGGTTGGATTTAACCGATGGCGATACCTTTCAGATGATG
>CAZKIB010000489.1:1545-1751 GCA_964552425.1 uncultured Anaerolineaceae bacterium
ATACGTACTTGCTTTCGGCTGTGTTGCAGGCTGCTACGGGACAACCGGCACTGGACTTTGCCCGGCAGCACCTGTTCGACCCGCTGGGCATAACGAGTGTGCGCTGGATGTCCGATCCACAGGGACGAACAGCAGGTACCGGTCTGTATATGACTGCGCTTGATATGGCGAAAATCGGCCAGCTTTATCTTCAAAATGGGGTGTGG
>CAZKIB010000490.1:0-1743 GCA_964552425.1 uncultured Anaerolineaceae bacterium
GGGAATGACAATTTCATCCGGGTACATCAACTGGGACGTTTCGTAAGCATAGGCGGCCAGCAGCGGCTGCTGTTTATCCGGCCCGCCGCGCCAGCCGCCCCACACATTGAGTTCCTGGGCCATCGAGCGCGGGTCTTCCAGCCGGTGAAACATCTGAGCGGCTTCTTCGATGCGCCCATTCCACACATAGGCCAGACCCAGCCCCTTGACGGCCGCCGGGTTATCCGGTTCGGCAGTAACGGCCTTTTCAAGCGGGGCAACCGCCAGTTCAAAGTCCTCCATCGCCACGTACAGATTCCCGCTGCGCCGGTTGGCGCTGGGCCAGTCCGGGTCCATTTCGAGCGCCTGCTGGTAAGCGGCCTGCGCCTCGACATACAGGTCCTGGCGCTGCGGCAGCACCAGCGTTTCCGAAAGTTCCGCGCGGGTTTCGTCCAGCGCGCCCATATTGGTGTACCAGGCTGCCCGCAGTGTGGTGTTAAACAGCACCACAGCGACCACTACCGCCGCCCCGCCAGAAGCAAACCAGCGCCAGGGGACATAGGCGCTGTTCGTCCGCCGGTTGACATAGAGCGTCATGCTGCCCATTGCCGCCGTCAGGCCGATTAACCCGAACAACTGCGGCATCAGCCAGATGGCTTCCACGTAATGGCGGCTGTCAAAAAGACCATGAATGAGCGTCACGGTCACGCCCAGCCAGGCAGCGTGGAACAGGCGGCGCGGTTCGCTGCCTATCACCCGCCAGACCAGCCGGTAAAACGTGATGATCAGCAGCCCGAAGATCACCAGCCCCGGCAGCCCCTGGCCCATCCACACCGATAAAATCAGATTGTGGGCATAAGTCAGGAATGGAACCTGGATCAACAGCCCGAAGCGGGAATAGATCAGCGGAAAGGTCTCGCCCAGGCCGACCCCGGTGTACAGGTAATCCGTCGCCACATACAGACTGTTGCGGTAGAGTTCGAAGCGCGACAGCACCCACTCGCTGCCAGCATTCGTCAAGAACAACACGGCCACCCCGGTGATCAACAAACCCAATGCGCCCAGACGCACCCATTTTGAACGCGGCAGCACCATCCCGGCGACCAGCAGCGTGACCCCTAACGCGACGAATGCCCCGCGTGAGAACGTTAACAGAATGGTGTAGAGACAGGCCAGCGTACACAGCATCCAGAAAAGCTTTATGATTCGCTGCCTGCTGGTCACAATCAGCGCAATGCCGATGGGAATCAGGCTCTCCAGGACAATAGCAGCAGTGCTGTCATCCACCACCAGAATGCCCAGGGATGGCAGCCTGCCGGTCATCTGGCCGATACGCACAATAAGGCCAGGCGCATCGCCAGCCCATGCCTGAGCCTTGTACTGCAAGGCCATCAGGACCGCGCAAACCGCCCCGACCAGCATCACCCCACGTGCGATCCAGTACGCGGCGTCCCAGTCGGGCAAGGCGTGCGCCATCAGGAGGTAGGCGACACCACCCACCACAATTCCGATCAGAATCGGGCGGCTGAGATCAGGGTCATAAGATGGAGCCGTGCCTAATAAGAGCGCGCTGAGTACAAATAAACCTACCAGCACATCGAGCGGCAGCAGCCAGCGATGCCTTCGCATAGAGTTCCTCGCTTGTCTTCATGGTTGATCGGTTGATGATCGCACCATCCACTCACACGCACCTGAACAGGTTGCGCTATACTAACCTCAGTTCGGGATAAGAGCTTCGAGCTGAGGCAGGTCAAGAGCCAAAGA
>CAZKIB010000491.1:0-1743 GCA_964552425.1 uncultured Anaerolineaceae bacterium
AGCGCCGTCAGCGCCGGGAGCCACCGGCCCCGGCAAAGCTGGGTATCGCCGGACGACACGATTGGTTTCGAGGTCGATCAGTACAGGCATCGGTGAAGTATCAGTGGGCACTCCTTCAACAGTGAGCAGATGGTGACCATCCCGATCCAGCACTCCATTCGACAAGCCTTCGATATCCTGGATGGCCATGTAGCGCAGATCATCCTGCATTTCGAGATTAAACAGTCGAACAGTGCCATCTCTTTCCCCGGTTAGCAAGCGCGTGCTATCCTGGCTGACAGCAACGGCATACACAAAGGACGGGAGTTCGATGTGTTGGGCAACCTGTCCCCGCTCGATGTCCCACAGCGAGATAACCGCGGCCTCGGGCAAGATGGCGTAACGGCTGTCTGGGGTGAACGCAAGCGCTTCAAAGGGGCCAAGTCCTGGAATTTCTTCCAGCAGTTCGAGCGTATTCAAATCCCAACGCCGCGCATAGAAATCTCGCGTGAGCGCCCATACCGTCTTGGCGTCAGGACCAAATGCAACATCGGTGATGCTGGCTCCGACTTCAATCCTCTGGATAATTTCACCCGTCCTGACATCCCACAACAAAACCAAACCATCGTCACCGCCCGACAGCGCGATCTGGCCATCAGGGCTGAAAACGACGCTATTGACTGCGCCGGAGTGCCCCATCAAACGCCGGATGATCTCGCCTGAGTCCACATCCCACAACAAGATCGTGCCATCGCCTGAATTGGACAGAAAAGTTTCGCCGCTGGGGTGAAGGGCGATAGTGTTGACCGGGTTAGCGTGATCGCCGACTTCAGATTCCCCAAACTTTCGGATTGATGTGCCAGCAGCGACGTCCCATAAGATGATGGTGCCATCGTCAGACGCGGAAAGCGCGGTCACGGCTGTCCCCGATGGGTTAAATGCAACCGCGTTCACCCACCCCGTATGACCATTCAAGCGCCGTTGTTCTCCAGCACTACCTGTAAGGTTCCACAGCAAAATTTCCCCTTGCATGCAGGTTCCATCCTGATCCATCTCGCCACAACTGCCGGAGAGCGCCAGCATCCCATCCGGGCTGAGGGCAACTGTCCTGACCATGTTCTGATGGCCGGATAGGGCGGCCCGTGTGCCTGGTCCCCAGGCGATTGTTTCTAGAGTGCGAATCGCCTGAGGTGGTGGTTCGTCAATGCGAACCGCTTCCAGCGCCAGCGCCAGCGCCAGGTCGGTCAGCCCACTGTCGAATTCCTCCTGGGCGCTGCTCGCCAGCACCAGGCTGTGATTGACATCTGCTTCGCGCTCAGCATGTCGGCGGGCGTCCTGGGCCTGCCGTTCCCGGTCGAAAGCGAACAGCGATAGTACTGTCGCAATCAGAGTGGCGACTACCAACACACCCACCAGCGCCTGTAATACTCGCTGTGAACGCTGCCTGAGAGCCATCTCCCGCGCCAGTCTGGACCGTTCTTCCAGTGCTTGCCGCTCGCGTTCGGCACTGCTGCTGGCAAGGAATGCCCGTTCGTTCGGTGTGAGCGCCAGCCGCTCCTGGGCCGCCCATTGCTCAAACTGGGCCAGCCGCACCCCACGCAGCAGGTAACTGGGATCGCGCCCTGCCGCGAACCATTCGGCGGCAGCATGCGCCAGCAGACGTTGTAAGCGCACATCCTCGCGGTAAATATCCAGCCAGGCGCGCAGGCGGTCCCATTCACGCAAGATCGCCTCGTGCGCCAGTTCTACCGTAGGGCTGCGAGT
>CAZKIB010000492.1:0-208 GCA_964552425.1 uncultured Anaerolineaceae bacterium
TGGCCGTCATAGAACGTGGTCGGCCCAAAGATCACACCCCAGTCGGTATCGCGGCTGAGTGTCCACGTCGTGTTGCGGATCAGCACGTCAATATCGCCACCCTGAAGCACCGCCTGCCGGTCAGCAGCCGATACCACACGGAAGGATACTTTGGTCGCATCGCCCAGAATGGCGGCGGCAATCGCGCGGCAGAAGTCCACATCAAGAC
>CAZKIB010000492.1:218-783 GCA_964552425.1 uncultured Anaerolineaceae bacterium
GAGAACTCGCCCGCATCGTTCACTACACCACAGCCTGCCAGCGCATCGTTGACGCCGCAGGTCAGCCTGTCCTCGCTAATAATTTTCTGGCTGATCGGGCCAAGCCGTTCACTCTGCGCGGAGACTACCGCGACCACGCCGAGGATAGCCACCAGCAGCGCGAATATGAGCAGTCGTTTCATCATAATCCCTTACTCCTTCGAAAAGTGATTAAATGGGTAGACTATCACCTGCACCGGGATGGTATACAGTGGTTCTATACAGTCTACGTCACGGGCAGTCTACCGTAATGGATACAATCTGTCAAAATCAGACAGCGATGTCACATGGTAACACAAAGCAGCTGGTCGAAAGGCGGACAGCTTTCACCAATTCGGTATAATTCTGTTGTCGAAAAGCGACAAGAGCTAACTAACGCCAGGCCGGCGCATCCAGCAGGCCGCCGTTGGCCCACAGCGCATTCAGGCCGCGTTCGATGGGCAGGGCGCTGCCCGGCCCCAGGTTGCGGTCGTAAATTTCACCGTAATTGCCCACCTGCCGGATCACACCGGCCATGAAGCCGTTC
>CAZKIB010000492.1:797-1182 GCA_964552425.1 uncultured Anaerolineaceae bacterium
TACTGCGACCGGCTTTGTTCGCTTGTCGCTGTGCGATCAGCAGGGCGACCGGCTGACCCACCCGCCGCACATAATCCTCGGTATTTTCACCTGTGCGCCGCGCCAGTGTGGCGATATTGGTGCTGTTCACGCCCAGCTTTTCCGCCTGAATGAGGCCCCACAGCGTCCAGTCCACCAGATCGCCCCATGCCTCATCGCCATAGGGATAGAGCGCGGTGATCGCCCGGCGGGTGAACGGCGTAGGCCAGATGGTGTACGAATCCGGCGTGGGGCTGCTGGAACGGATAATTTCCAGCAAAGACCGATCCAGCACCTGAACCGAACACAGGCCGCCGAAGAATGCAGTACGCATTTCGCCAATCGAAGGCCAGTCGATATTGTCATA
>CAZKIB010000492.1:1237-1739 GCA_964552425.1 uncultured Anaerolineaceae bacterium
GTGACGATGGTGAATTTGCCACCACGCAGGCCGTTGCGCTGTTCAGGTCTTCCCATTCTACCGGACGGCCCGCGCCTTCCAGCATGACCGTCGTGCCGTCGTAAAAGACCACGGCGCGCCCAATGTCAATGCCGGGGTGCGGTTCCAGCCGGGGGACAAACATATGATGAAACAGCACGTCCACGTCATCCGCAATCATGACCGACGGATCAGCATTCAGCGGGTGCAGGCGAAAATCAACCGCCAGCGCTTCGCCCAGTGCCGCTGCCGCCAGCGCCCGGCAGAAATCCACCTGAAGGCCGGAAATATCGCCGGTATTCGGGTTCAGAAAGCCGAAACCGAAAACTTCTTCGTCAATCCCGCAGACCACCTGCCCGCGCGCCTGCGCCGCTGTCAGTGTCGGGCTGACCGGGGTGGGTGTGGGTTCGTCCTGCGCCCGCACCAGACTTGCCAGCAGCATTATCCCCAACAAAACAAAAAATCGTTTCAGCATCGTCGTCTT
>CAZKIB010000493.1:0-452 GCA_964552425.1 uncultured Anaerolineaceae bacterium
CACAGGTCGCACAGGTAGCATTCGTCGACCACTTTCCAGTAGTCCTTTTTCTCGATGCCATCCACTTCCATGGTGGGCGATTCGTCGACCAGGTCGAACAGCGTGGGAAACGCCGTGCACAGCGACACGCAGCGGCGGCAGCCGTGGCAGATGTCGTAGCTGCGCTCAAGCTCGTGCATCAGCTTGGCTTCGTCGTAGAAATCCGGGTTTTTCCAGTCGAGCGGGTGACGGGTGGGGGCTTCGAGGCTGCCTTCACGGATGCTCATGAGGATCTTTCTTGATATGTGTGGAAATCAGACAAAACTCATCCGCGAAGGGCGCGAAGGAATACAAAGCAAGACTAAACCTGAAGAGGCCAACCTCTGTCTGGCTGGATTTACCCCGGTTTTCTTCGCGTTCCTTCGCGTCCTTCGCGGATAAGGCTTTGAAACAGGGCGGACATCGGTCCGCCC
>CAZKIB010000493.1:489-1727 GCA_964552425.1 uncultured Anaerolineaceae bacterium
TTTCTGGAACTTGTTGGCGTGCGAGCGCTCGGCCTTGGCCAGCGTCTCGAACCAGTCGGCGATTTCGTCGAAACCTTCGCCACGTGCATCCTTGGCCATGCCGGGATACATGTCGGTGTATTCGTGGGTTTCGCCCGCGATCGCGGTCTTCAGGTTGTCGGCGGTGGGGCCGAACGCCATGCCGGTAGCGGGGTCGCCGCATTTTTCCAGATATTCCAGGTGGCCGTGAGCGTGACCGGTTTCACCTTCGGCGGTGGATCGGAACAGCGCCGCCACGTCGTTCTGGCCTTCCACATCAGCCTCGTTCGCAAAATACAGGTAACGGCGGTTGGCCTGCGATTCGCCGGCGAAAGCGGCTTTCAGATGGTCTTCGGTTTTCGAACCCTTGAGTTGCATGTTTCTCTCCAATGATTAAGGTGGGTGTTCATGCTTTGCAGCATGGGGCGAGCTCAATTTCCCGTTTGCCGACCAGACCAGACGGACTATCAGACCAGACGGAAAAATGAATGGGTTTAGACACAGTCTAAATCATAATTTCAACATATTCTAATTGCCATCGGCATGTCAATACCTGTGCAAAAAATTCATACTTCACGAGGCATCCAGGCGACAGCGTTAAACTGCACGCTTTGCTGGAGGCCCTGACATGAGCAGCGACATCCCCGAATCCGACGCCGAATGGCGTGCCCGGCTCAACCCGGAACAGTACCGCATCCTGCGTGAAAAAGGCACCGAACGCGCCTTCACCGGCCAGTATTGGGACAATCACGACCGCGGAGAATATCGCTGCGCCGCCTGTGGTGAACCGCTATTTTCATCCGACAGCAAGTTCGATTCCGGCACCGGCTGGCCGAGTTTCTATCAGGCCCTGAATCCCGCCGCGGTGGCGGAAAAATCCGACTCCAGCCACAGCATGCTGCGAGTCGAGGCGCTGTGCAGCCGCTGCGGCTCGCATCTCGGCCACGTTTTTCCCGATGGCCCGGCACCCACCGGCATGCGTTACTGCATCAACTCGGCGGCGCTGCGCTTCGACAAAAAGCAGGACTGACCTTGCACATCTACGACGCACGCATCGCCGCACTCATTCCCGCCACCCCCAGCATCCACGTGCTGCGGCTGGCCATCGCCGACGGCAGTTTCCGGTTCTTGCCGGGGCAATGGGTAGACCTCAGCGTCGAGATCGACGGCACTCCCCATACCTCCGGCTATTCCATCACCACCTCGCCCATCCATCAGGG
>CAZKIB010000494.1:0-1001 GCA_964552425.1 uncultured Anaerolineaceae bacterium
GGACAGCATCATGCGCGACACGCGCCACGACGAGCTGCATCATTACGGCGCGGTTGTGCTGGCTGCCTCGCGCGATGATGAACTGGTCAACCGGCTGTACACGCTGGCGAAGATCAGCCCGCCGCATCGCCTCGCCAACTTCATCGAAGCGGTCGAACTCGTGCCGGGTGAGGAGAAAAACGACCTGCTGGCATGGCTGCGCACCCGGCAGGCGAACCAGTAAGGAAGATGCGAATAGCATTCGGTTTTGTCGAACACAACAGCACGCGGTTGTGTTGTGGGGCAGTCGGTCGCGTTTCACCATCACCTGCGCGGGTGGCTGCGCAGTCACTCACCCGATTGGTTCACGCCCTGCGATAAAGGCCCGCAGAAACTCAGCCAGGTCTTCATCCGGTTCAGCGCCGGTCTGTGCCCGCGCCGCCGCAAACAGCGCCGCTTCGTCCGGCCCGATGCGATCCACCAGCGTCCCGGCGAGGCGCATCTGCCCGGCCATTGCTTCCAGTTCCGGGCGGGTCAGCACATGGTCGCTGTGCCCTTCAATGTAATAATCGGCCTCGAAACTCAGGATATGATCCAGCAGCGGGAACAGATGCCGAGTCGTGTAGTGCTGCGTCGGCCCGTACACCGTATAGTACAGACAGTCACCCAGAAACAACACCCGATCCGGCAGGATATGCATCACGCACGAATCCGGCGCGTGTTCGCCGCCGACATGTTCAATGGCGCAGGTCACAGCGCCACCCGGATGCAGTTCGATGCGTTCGCTGAACACGATGTCTGGCCGGGGGATGCGCACCCGGCGCGGCTCTGGTAATTCGATCTTGATGTTGTCCGCGCAGAAGGCCATCTCTTTGCCTGTCGCTACCCGCCGATCCAGTGACACATCATCCCATGCGTATTCCGCCTGCACCGCCAGTTCGTCTGCCGTCCGCGTATGCGCGATCACAGGCGCGCCCACTTCAACCGCGCCAAACACATGATCCCAATGCCAGTGCGTCAGG
>CAZKIB010000494.1:1011-1426 GCA_964552425.1 uncultured Anaerolineaceae bacterium
ACCGGGCCGCCGGATGCCCGCTGCGTCCAGCGCCGCCAGAAACAGGCGCGTATGCATCGACGATGACGCGCCATCCAGCATAAGCGTAAAATTCGCACCCACCACCGCGCCCAGTGACGGACGATCCGGCGGGCCGGGGGTCATCCAGTAGACATGCTCGGTCAGTTGCGAGAAGGTTGTCGGCGGCACTGGAATCTCACTTTCCTGCGGGTTAGCTTTATCGCCAGCATCTGGCGAATAGGGCGCTGTACGGAAGAAGCTCGTTCTGAAACAGGTTTTCTTGTGGCAGGGCCGCCTCAAATGCGCGAAAATAGAATGCAGTCAGCAGCCGGCCGTTTTCGACTTCCGCTGCTATTTTACCGCATGACCGCCCCCGGTCAGATGGTTATTCGGCAGGCTTTATCTACTGGCATTG
>CAZKIB010000494.1:1450-1723 GCA_964552425.1 uncultured Anaerolineaceae bacterium
ACATGATGGCTGAAGTGAGAGCCGAACGCACGGACATCGACATCGAAGCGGACATCGAACGCATTATCACGCACTACCCGCCCCTGACTCATGATCGCCGCTTCATTAACGTAACGGTACAGAATGGCGTCGTCACCGTCAGTGGGTATACCCGCACCGGCATCACCCGTCGCTATCTGATCGAGGCGCTCACTAAAATCCCGGATGTGGCGCGTGTGGATGCAGACAGGCTCTACAGCGATGATACCGTCCGGCTGGAAATTGGCCGCCTTA
>CAZKIB010000495.1:0-828 GCA_964552425.1 uncultured Anaerolineaceae bacterium
ACTGGCGACTACTTCGTCGCTCGGATCGTAAGTTTCCTGTTCGTGTTCCACGCTGTACGCGCCGCTGTAACCGGCATTCTTCAGCACCTCGACGCAGCCCCGGACGTTCACAATCCCCGCACCGTAGCGGCACGTCATGTGCTCGCCGGCATGGGTTACATCCTTAAGATGAATGTGTTTGAGGCGCGGCAGCAGCAGGCGGGTAGTCTCTACAGCGTTTTCCCCCTGTGTACCGATCCATCCCGTGTCGTAAGCCACACCGATGATGTCTGTATCGTTTTCTCCAATGACGGCCAGAATTTCCGCCGCGTTGGCTTCGGGGTGGTTTTCGTACCCGTACTGGATGCCATACTCACGCAGTACGCGCACCATCCCGGTGTAATCCTCTTTGATGAGTGGCCCACCGCCGCCGATCAGGGGAATTCCAAGCGTATTCATCAGCTTACAGGTCGCTTCCAGGTATGGAAGATCGTTCATCCACGCCGCCATGCTGACTACTTCAATCTGATACTTTTGCAGCAGGTCACGGGCAGCAGCGATATGCTCCGGCGTTGCCCAGCCCGGATTCAGATGTGCAGCCCACAGATCAACGGCCGTGAACCCCAGGGCAGTGATGTCACGCAGGAGAGCATCGAATCGTTCATGATAGGTGTCTAATGGTCTGAAAAAGTCGTTAGTAGCGTTATCTCCCTGCGCCCAACCTTCCGTCATGTGATAGTTGACCTGTCGGGCGACGTAGTTGGCAGTCATAAACGAAATTGTGTTCATAGAAACCTTTGGTGGAGCGGTAGAAGTTTTATATAAGTTGTTATCTCTAACACAGAAAAT
>CAZKIB010000495.1:920-1429 GCA_964552425.1 uncultured Anaerolineaceae bacterium
TTGAATTCCTTGACAAAGCTGCTTAAATTTGTCCTAATTACTGCATCCCACCAACGCCGCAACTACATATTTTATTTGAACATAAGGAGGAGAAATTGATTAAGAGATTTTTCGTAGTGCTTGTGTTGATCCTGGTCAGTTCCGGAATGGCCCTTTCTGCCCAGGATGAGGAACCTGTCAAAATCGGTCTGGTGACGACGCTGTCAGGCCCAAGCTCGGCGCTTGGGATCGATGTCCGCGATGGTTTTCTGCTGGCAATCGAGCACCTCATCGCCGATGGGGATTTTGAGGTGATCGTCAGTGATGACCAGCAAACCCCGGATGTTGCCAACCAGGTCGTCCAGGAACTCTTACAGGCGGACGAAGTCGATTTTATGACCGGCATCATTTTCTCCAATGTTCTGCTGGCAGTGACGGATACCATCTTCGATGCCGACACGTTCTATATCAGCGCGAATGCCGGTCCTTCCAACCTGGCCGGGGAAGCCTGCAACCCGCTCTTCTTTAAT
>CAZKIB010000495.1:1445-1714 GCA_964552425.1 uncultured Anaerolineaceae bacterium
GAACGATAACCTGCACGAAGCCATGGGACAGTACGTTATGGATCAGGGCTTTTCTAATGTTTACATCCTCGCGCCGGATTATCCCGCTGGCCGCGATGCGCTGACAGGGTTCAAGCGGTTCTATACCGGAGATCTGGCCGGTGAAACCTATACCCAGTTGGGGCAGTTAGATTTTGCTGTTGAGATGGAACTGATTCGCGCTGCCGCACCGGATGCTGTGTTCACGTTCCAGCCGGGCGGCATGGGTGTGAACTTCATCAACCAGTATG
>CAZKIB010000496.1:0-1711 GCA_964552425.1 uncultured Anaerolineaceae bacterium
CAATCGCCAGCTCGAAATTGTTCCCGGCGGCGGTAAAGGAGATGGTTGCCGTTGTTTCGTTTCAAAACCACTCGGACACCTGGATAGGTTAGAATAAAGGAGACTTTCCACCCATTGGATCACATAAAGGAGCAAGGAAATGGGCAAGAAAGTATCCGCCGAAGCCACTGTTAAGGACATCCGTCGCCAGACCCGACGGCAACATAACGCCGAGGAGAAGATCCGCATTGTGCTGGAAGGAGTGCGGGGTGAAGAGACCATCGCGGAACTGTGTCGACGGGAAGGGATCGCGCAGAGCCTGTACTACAAGTGGAGCAAAGAATTCCTGGAGGCAGGCAAGTCGCGTTTAGCGAGCGACACCAAGCGGCAGGCCAGCAGTGACGATGTGGACGATCTACGGGAAGAAAACGCCCAACTCAAGCAGTTAGTGGCCGAGTTGGCGCTCAAGAATCGGGTGCTGAAAAAAAGTCTGACCGGTTTGGAGAACGAGTGGGACGCATGACACGTTATTCACAGGCTGAAAAGATGGAGATCATCCGCCTGGTGGAGACGTCAGAACTGCCCGTCAAGCAAACGCTCGCTGAATTAGATGTACCGCGCAGTACCTTCTACGACAGGTATCGCCGCTATCTTGAAGCCGGTTACGATGGTCTGGCGGATCGGCAGCCGCAGCGGCAGCAGTTCTGGAACCGCATCCCCGACCAGGTACGCGAGCAGGTCGTCGAAGTGGCCTTGGAGAAAACCGAGTTGTCCCCGCGCCAGTTAGCCTGGCATCTGACCGACACGCAGGGTTATTTCATCAGCGAATCGAGCGTGTATCGCATCCTGAAGGCGTTCGATCTGGTCGCCAGTCCGGTGTTCCAGATCGTCAGCGCCAAGGACAAGTTCGACCATCCCACCAAACGGATCAACGAACTGTGGCAGACCGACTTCACCCAGTTCAAGGTGGTGGATTGGGGCTACTACTATCTGTGCACCGTGCTGGATGACTATTCACGCTACATCCTCGCCTGGCGCTTGGCCGCCACCATGGGCAGCACCGATGTCGAGGAAACGCTCAATGTTGCCGTCGCCAAAACCGGTGTGCAGCACATCAAAGTCCGCCATCGCCCCCGGCTGCTGTCGGATAATGGCCCCGCTTTTGTCTCGGATGCACTGAAAAAGTACCTCAAGCACTACCAGATGGAGCATGTTCGTGGCGCACCCTACCATCCCCAGACCCAGGGCAAGATCGAGCGCTACCACCGCTCGATGAAGTCGGTTGTCAAGCTGGACCTGTATTATTCGCCGTCCGAGCTGGAGCAGGCCGTTGCCAGCTTCGTGCGCTACTACAACCACGAACGCTACCACGAAGCCCTGGACAATGTGACCCCAGCTGATATGTATTTTGGACGCTATACCCAGGTGACAACCCAGCGAGAAAGGATTAAGCAGCAAACCCTTCAACAACGTCGTGAGCACTACTTGCAAACTGTTCTCTATTCAGGGTAAAAACATCGGAGATGTCTCCCTTATTTTTTGGCCTCTTGTGTCCGATTTGTTTTGAAGATTTACAGTGGGCGTTTTTATTGAGCGATTTTGCCTTCAGATAAAGTGCAAGTGCGCTCAATTGCACTGCCCGCAGGTCGATGTCGATGCCGTAGCGGTTGCGTTCAATAATGGCGGATGCCATTTCGTCCGCAAGCGCCTCGGCGCGCTGGAGGTCGTCGTT
>CAZKIB010000497.1:0-272 GCA_964552425.1 uncultured Anaerolineaceae bacterium
GTTGGCGGGTATCAACTGATCGACCAGCGTGCGGCTGATCGGGCGCTGGATGACTTCGAGGCCGATGTCCCGATAGTTTTCGACGATGATTTCCAGCGTTGCTGTGCCGTCCGGTAGTTCCGCATCATATTGAATTACCCATGTCAGGCGTGAACCATCGGGGAAGGTGCGGAAGCCGTCGCTGTCGCGGCTGCCATAACCGGCATCATCCAGCAGTTGGTTGGCGAGATCGGGGTCGTACTGGGCCCAGGCGGTGCCGTACTTCTCCTTGT
>CAZKIB010000497.1:282-659 GCA_964552425.1 uncultured Anaerolineaceae bacterium
AATATTTTGAGGTCGGCCACATGGAGCACTGACGCGGCTCGCCCAGCCCAAAATGCACCACGTCGTTGATTTCCTCGCGGTTGACGGCTACCGACAGCGCATGGCGCACATCCTTGTTGTTGAAAAACTCGCGCAGCGCCGGGTTCTTGGCGGTCAGGTTGGGGTACAGAATGAGCTTGACCGGAGTAGTGGACTGCCACATGAACAATTTGAGGTTTGCCGATTGCAGCAGACTCTGGTACAGCGGCAGTTCGCTGAGCGCGGACTGGCGACCGTACATATCCACCTCGCCCGCAGAAAGGCGCGCCAGCGTGCCTTCGGCGTTGCCGACGATGTAGACTTCGGCGGTGTCAATGTAAGGCAGTTGGTTGCCTTCG
>CAZKIB010000497.1:716-1669 GCA_964552425.1 uncultured Anaerolineaceae bacterium
TAAACGGCGTCATGCCGGGCAGGCCCACCTGCGCCGGGATCGTCGAACCGACGCGCATCCGGTCGGCGTAAAGCTGCATCCATGTCTCGAAACCGGCATCGGTGATCTTCTGCTGAAGTTCATCTGCATCCGTATATTTGGGGTGGAACTGCTCGCCATAGTGGCGGGGCGCCCAGAGCTGGCCGGGGCCGTTGCCCTGCGAGCCGGGGTAAAAGCCTTCCGCCAGAATCACCAGCGGGTAGGGTGCGTCAAAGGTGAGCTTGAGTGTGTATTCGTCGATGGCTTCCATTGTCAGCGGGGTGCGGTTGGGGCCGATGCGCCAGTCCGAACCCGGCCCGCCGGGGCTGAATTCGGTGTTGAGGGCGATATCTTCCCACTGGAAGATAAAGTCGGCGGTGGTGAAGGGCGCGCCGTCTGACCATTTGAGGCCCTGACGCAGGTGGAGAATCTGCTCGGTGGCGTCGTCGTTGAATTCCCAGCTTTCCGCCAGCCCGCCCACGATGGTCTGGAAATCGCGGTCAATGCGCAGGATAAGTTCTGTACCCATCGCGCCCTGCGGATCACCAAACAACTGGTTGGGGTTGAACACGGCGGTGCGAATGGTGCCGCCATACGTGCCGATTTCTTCCAGCACTTCGATCACCTGCGGATTCGGGGGCAGGCGTTCCTCGACGGGCGGCAGCGACCCGGCGGCGACCCGTTCCGCCAGCATGGGCGATTCGTTGTACATGCCCTGACGTTTCGGGGCTGCGGCTGGGGCAGCGGCGGGCGCGTCTGCCGGGGCAGCCAGCACCGATGCGGCGGTGGCCTGCATCAGACCGGCGGTAGCAGAAACAGCCGATGCTTTCAGAAAGTTACGGCGAGAAAGTCCTTCGGTCATGATTCGTTCCTTTCGATTATCAACAAGCTTTATTTACAAAACAGCCGCATGGCGAACCGTATCTCCGTCATGC
>CAZKIB010000498.1:0-238 GCA_964552425.1 uncultured Anaerolineaceae bacterium
GAATACATTGGAACGGCACACCGGAGGGATTATGCCCATTAAGCCCGGATGGGACAACGCGGAACACACTATCTACTGTCTGGAAATGAGCGGCGACTGGAACTGGCCGGAATTCGGCGCGGAAATTCTCAAAGCCTATCAGATGATCGGGGAACTAAGCCAGACCGTCGATTTTGTCATGAATTTTCAGGACGCTTTGCCACCGGGCAATGTATTGGGCAACCTGCGGGTAGCCGGC
>CAZKIB010000498.1:272-1651 GCA_964552425.1 uncultured Anaerolineaceae bacterium
CGCCATACAGTGGTTGTGAACAACGCCAGCGAATTTCTCGAAACGCTGATCCGGGGTATAGATCGCACACGCGGGTGGGAAGGGCCTGGGTTCGTGGCTTCGATGGACGAGGCACGCACCTATCTGGCGGCCCTGTCACGCAGCGATGAACCCGGTTGACTGACCCTTCCCTTTCCTTATGCCGATTAATTGAACGGGTTATCCACCCAGGGGTATTTGTGACGATCCACCCGCTGGTACGGTATCTCACGAAATAACGGCGCGATGGCCCCTGGCGCGGCCATGTAGATGATCTGCGAGGCAATCGGCGCGAAACCGGCGTAAAAATGCTGGGTGGATTTGACAATCAGCAGGCGCTTTTGCAGCGGGTCCACGCCCAGATTGCTGAACACCTGCGGGCTGAAGACCTGCCCGCGCACGCTGTTGACGATGATGTCGATGCCATTGCAGCGCAGCGCGACGGAATCGCCGCAGGGCATCCGCAGCGTGCCTTCCTTCTGCGGCCATTCCTGGGCCATATCGCGCGTGATGGCTGTCACCGTGACGGTCAGATCAAGCGGGTCACCCGACATCGGCCCCATTTTCCCGCCAATGCGCATGTCAAGCGTCGCGCCTTCGCCGGCGGACATCGCCACGCGCACGGCGATGGGGTCCCAGAGCATGGCAACCGCCGCGTTCTGGACTCCACGTTCCAGCAGCGCTTTGAGCGCAAAGGTCGAATCGCTCGGCGCGCCACCGCCCGCGTTGTCGGACTGGTCAGCAACCACCACCGGGTATTTGTCAATCGCCAGCGCTTTATCGAGGGCTTCATCCAGCGGCAGCGAGGGCATTTCCAGTTCATGACGCATGGCAAAGAATTTCTGGCCCATCTCCGCTGCGACCTGCGCTGCCTTGTCCACGTCACCGTTGGTCATCGCCAGCATCTGCGTGCCGCAGGTAGGCACATCGGCCCAGGGGAAGCAGTGCGCCAGCGAGAGCGACAGCACCCCGTCTGTGCCTTCACGGGCGCTCATCTCATCGACAAAGCCGCGCATCGGCTCGAAGGGAGTCAGATACATGCCGATCATGCGGCAGTCATACAGCGCCATCACGGGCGAGATTTTGCCCTCGGCGGTGTCCGCGATGATGCGAAACAGGTCTTCGGCGCGATCCGCGATGTCGATGTGCGGGTATTCCTTGTAAATGACAATCGCGTCGGCCAGGTCGATCATGTCCTGGGTGACATCGCAGTGCAGGTCCAGTTCGACGCCGATTTTTGTATCCGGGCCGACAAGCTCGCGCACGCGGCGGATCATATCGGTTTCGCAGTCATCATAGCCCTGCGCCACCATCGCGCCGTGCAGGGGCATCAGGACAATATCCACCAGCAGCGCCGCCCT
>CAZKIB010000499.1:0-1643 GCA_964552425.1 uncultured Anaerolineaceae bacterium
GATTGAGCGTGTGTTCGAGAAGTTCTATCGCTTACCCGGCACAGCAACCGGTGGCACAGGTCTGGGATTGTCCATCAGTCGTGGACTGGTCGAAGCACATGGCGGTACACTCAACGCGGAGAATATGCCTACAGGTGGCGCGAAGTTCACCCTGCGTCTGCCGCTCAATGGCACGCCGCCACCAGTGGAGGAAGCGCATTTATGAGCGATGCAGGCGCACAAATTCTGATTGTCGATGACGAATTACAAATCCGGCGCTTCCTGCGAATCAGCCTGGAAGCCAACGGCTACCATGTGCATGAGACCGCATCTGGCGAAGAAGCCATTGTCAGAACGGCGCAGCTTCGCCCGGATGTCGTCATCCTCGATATGGGACTACCTGATCTGGACGGGCTGGACGTGTTGAAACGTCTGCGCGAATGGACACAAACGCCGGTGATTATCCTCTCAGTACGGTACAGCGATACCGATAAGGTCGCTGCGTTGGATGCTGGCGCGGATGATTACCTGACCAAACCGTTCAGCGTCGAAGAACTGCTGGCGCGGATTCGCACGGCCCAGCGCCACGCGCAGCCCCAGCAGGAAGAAGCGATCTTCACCAGCGGCAGGCTTGAGGTGGATCTCACGCGGCGGTTGGTCACGGTGGCAGGCGAAACCATTAAATTAACACCAACCGAGTATGCGCTGCTGCGCTTGCTTATCCAGCACGCAGGTAAGGTACTCACGCATCAGCAGATTCTCAAGTCTGTGTGGGGACCGGAATATATCCATGAGACACATTATCTGCGCGTTTATTTCGCCCAACTGCGCCAGAAAATTGAAGCCAACCCCGCACTACCGGAAATTATCCTGACCGAACCGGGTGTGGGGTATCGGCTGGTGCGGTTAGTTTGATGGTTAGATATTCCATCCTGTTCCTGGGCATCAGCCACCTACTGGTCGAGCACGAACTCCTGCTTCCAGTCAATCGCCTGATTGTAATTCATGACATCTTTCATGCGATGCCTCCCTTGCAGTAGGAGGTTGCCCATGCTCCAACACCTTAATCAGAAACGGAAGGGAAATGTTAAGAACATCAGCCGCCTGCACCGGCGTCAGTTCAGTATTTTCTCGAATCGATACGATATCTTTCACCAAGACTCGAACAGTAAGAGTACATATTCAAACGCATCATTCTAACCAATTAAACACAAAAACCATCCTTGAAGGATGGTTTTTGGTTTGTTTATCGTTTGAGTGGACCTGAGGGTCTCAGGTACGTTAACTAGGCATATACTTCGGTTCGAGATTCCCCTGCCAGCTTCAACTGAAAGCGATTTGCGCAATCCCGATAAAGAGCAACTCCGCGCTGACATCCTTGCTATGCGCGAGAAAGGGATGAGTTATCGCAAGATTGCACGAGAGGTTGGTCTGCACTGGACGCGGGTGCAGCAGATTGTTAAAAGTACGGAGTAGGTTCAGGGCTTTCCGTGCTAAAATGATTGTACTGGAATACAGTATCCCTGAGATGAATGAGGCTTATCGGATGATCCCTGATGCACCAACAATGACTCTCCCTCTGGGAACCGATGAGCATGGTGCGATTCGTATCGGCAAAACGCGCGTTCTGCTCGAACTGGTCATTCATGCCTACTATATGGGTG
>CAZKIB010000500.1:0-1626 GCA_964552425.1 uncultured Anaerolineaceae bacterium
GAAGTTACTTCGGGGATTGCTGCGAGGTCCTGGTAGCGATCAGAATCAGATTGAACGATCACGGTTCCGAACGGTCCGTCCACGTCAATCACCGTGAATCCGAGTTGCGCCGCTTTGTCGCCGACGAGGCGGCGCAACTCGGGGTCGTGGGCCGTGCCGACGAACAGCATGTACTCGAACATTGAAGGACTCGCTTTCTGATAACTGCGTGGGGCTGGTTGGCGTCTGGAGATGAAACCTGGAAACAGGTCCAACATAGAGAGTGACCGTTGGCTCGATCAAGACCGGCGAATGGGTGGATGTGGCGAATGAGAGTGCAGCAGGCCGGTGGAGGGCGGAAGGTGTTGCCGCGTTGAATTGCCGCGCGGCAACACGAAACGCCGGACTGGCAGGCAAAGGCGATCAGGGCTCACCGTTTCCCTGGAACCCCGTGATAACACCCATGATAGCGTCAGAGTAGACTCGCGCGCGCTCGTTCGCTTGGCAACTCGTCGTTCAGCCAAGCCTGTTCTATATAATACGAACGGGACTGACCACCTATCAAAATGTTCCTGTCAGTCCCGTTTCGCGCCAGGTCATAGCATCGCGGCCACACGCATAGCGCGTTACGCTGGTGAATTTGAGTGACCAATGGCCGGACGGTGGTGGCGATAACGGTGCTTTTCACCACAGCAACAATTACCGAAACAGTTTCGGGTTGGCACCAATTCAGACCACCGGAAGGTCATGTCAAGCGGTGATCACTTTGACATGTGGTGGGCAAGTTACTCCGTTCACTACCTCCTTCGGCTTGTCCGGTGTAAGGTGTTGAACTGGCGAAACTGCGCTAGAGTGCCGATTTCGGCATGTAGGGTGATGGCGTTTGCATGACACGTATGCGAGATGAGTTTGAGGGATGATGCTATGGCTGGTGCGTAGCAAAAATCATGGTAGCTGCGTAAGTCATTGTTTAAGCACATTTGTTGGTTCCTGGTCGTGCAGGATTCACCGATGCGCTGGATGCAATTAGGCAACGATGCTGACAATTGTGCTGCGATGCCCGCAAACCTCGATTTGCGAAACCCTTTTCTAAAGAGGCTTTGACGTCGTAGCCGCCGATGGATTTATCGAGATGGTGTCACATCGGTACATGGATTCTTGTTCTGCAATTACGCCGGGATGTTCGAAATCCGGTTGCGCCTGGCACTGAATCACAGTGTCGTGACTCGCTTTTGCGGATCGCTACCTTTGAATCACCTGTGAATTTGATCTGGAAAAGTTGCCAGTAGATCCAGGCTGCGCTAACACCTTCACCTCCGCCTAATCGTGATTCCACCCCGAAGAATCGCATCAAAAGCCGTGCGTCGTTGTCGCTATAAATGGAATGCGAGGCTGAAAAATTCGCAATGCCCGAAAACCTTATTGTCAGACCGATTTCGGCGGCATGATTTCGGACGCCGTAGCGCGGAGAAATGGTTTGCCGCGGAGAATTATCAAGTATTGCGTTGGCAGGGCGGTTTATTTAGGTTGAATTCACAGTTCCGCATAGCAACGCATTTCCCCGGAGAGCAAACAACCAGAAAAGCCGCAGCGACAATTCCAGAACATTTGGCAGCAGCAATTTCCGCTGTCGGTTCCGGAGGGGAG
>CAZKIB010000501.1:0-1619 GCA_964552425.1 uncultured Anaerolineaceae bacterium
CAGGTCATCAATCTCGTAACCGGAGCCTTCCAGCATCATAGCGACCAGCGATTTCCCGATGTCGTGCAGGTCACCTTCAACCGTGCCAATCGCCACCTTACCGCGTGAAGCGACTCCGCTGGTCACCAGATGTGGTTTCAGCAGCGCCAGCCCGGCTTTCATGGCACGCGCCGCGATGAGCATTTCAGGGACAAAATACTCGCCTTCTTCAAACAGCCGCCCGACTTCCTGCATAGCCGAAATCAGACCATCATTCAACACGACTGCCGCGCTTGTCCCGGCTTCCAGTGCTGCCGCAACTGACGAAGCGACCTGATCAGCTTTTCCGGTGATGACAAACTGGCGAATTTCTTCAAGTGAGCTCATCTCAGATCCTTCCTATGATGCGGCGGTTTCCATCAGCGTTTCGACAAATGCCTCGGCTTCGTCGGCTGATAACTGTTCATTGACAATCTGGAACTGGAAGCCTTTTCCACCCAGTTCACGAACGATGCGCAGTGCCCCTTCGCGCTCAACGTAGACCTGGCACAGTTTCCCCGCGGCCCGGATGCGCGACAGCACATCGAGCCATTGATCCGCCAGAGGCTGTCCATCGCCAGGCTGCCACTGTACACCACGCAGGTTCGGAATTTGCAGGATGGTATCCAGGTGGCGCAGTTCCCCTTTACCGTCCAGATGATAGAAAGGATATTCAATGTGCTGGCAGCAGGCCGTCAGATCCGGGAGCACAAAGCGGTTGAACATCTCTGGAGAGATCATGTAACAGAAATCGCTTTGCAGGATATACCCAGGCCCCGGCGACCAATACTGCGACCAGTACGACGTGCCGGGCAGCGGCGCTGTATCGATGATCGCCTGGAGTTCGTCGAAGTAACGCAGCCACAGCACGGTGATTTCACGGCTCAGCCTGTCAACCTCGTCGGGGGCATCTGTCAGATCAAAAAGAAGCTCGGTCGTACCGCGCAGCGATGCGAGGACATCGAGGTTGCCGCCTAAATCGGTATGCCCCAGGACAAGCCGATCACCCCAGCGCTGAACCGCCGCGCGCATAATCGCCTGGGTGTGTTTCCACCAAACGTTTTCCGGGTCATAGGCGACGTGGATTTCGCTAAGAGAGGATACATTCATCCGCTCAAACCAGGTTGTCCCCCGGCCTCCGTCATCGGCGAACACTGCCCCAGAACCGAGATAGGCTGCGGCGATACCGGGGCCCGCGTTTAACCACCACTGCGGGTAAGCATCGCCGTGATAATTCACCGCGGCCAGCAGCGGCTCGTAATGATCGAGAATCGTATCCACCGGGGTATCCAGCGGAAAACGTACAAGATTGTCGTCGATGCTGCCCGCTGGCGGGTATGAGTCGAAGGTCGTCAGAGAGATCACCGGACGGTCGAGTGTGCCATCCCACCAGGCAGTCCAGTCGCGCTGAATGCGCTGCCAATCACTTTCACTGAAGTCATTGAGCTTCATAGTTAGCCTCAGTCGTGCGGAAGAAACCCGTGGTTTCCCCAACGATTAAACACGAAACATCAACCGGTGAAGATACCCCTGGCAGTTGAAAATTGCAATCAGTCCAGGTTAGTGGACTGCACTCAATGCCGCGCCGATCCACCCCGCCG
>CAZKIB010000502.1:0-912 GCA_964552425.1 uncultured Anaerolineaceae bacterium
TAGACTGCTCATATCCACCCATTTCTGCGATCAATACCTCCCGCTGGTCAGCACTCATCCTGCCAATCAATCCCGCGAGTTCCTTCAATTTGTCCATCTCGCTGTTCATCGCCTGTGCCAGTACCTGCGCGAAAAAGGCTGCCTGCTCATGTGGTAGTCCCGCCACCAGTGGACGAAATTCCAGACGGAGGTTATCCGGGTCGTCTTCAGTCGGTGCTGCATACCAGCGATAAAAGCCAACAGCAGTTTGCTGCTCATCCGTCCGGCGTGTGCCGCACCACACATCCCGGCTTTCGCCTTGGTCATCAAGCATCACCCCATGCGGTTCGTCCTTGATGATCTGGCGCTCCTGCTCACGAACGGCGGCTAACTCGTCATAACGCTGTTCCCAGTCGGGACCGACGTAACGTTCCATCTGCTCGATCATCGTGCGCTCGGTGACATCATGCAGCAGGTCAATGTGATTCACCTTGCGGTTGCGGCTAAAAAACAGCGGCACGCGCTCCCCATGTTCCTCGTCATACACCGTCCCCGGCAAGACAATATGGGTGTGGGGGTCATGCAGTCCGGGTGCCTGCGGGTCATCCGTCAATCGGTGATGAAGCACATAGGAGTAGTCAATGCCTGTATCCAGTCCACGCTCATCAAAGAATCCATTGACCATGCTATTGGTCAACTCACGCACAAACTGCTCACGGTCTTCCGGCGCGACCATTGCCATCAAATCCGGGTTGGGATTGCAGACAAGGCTGAAGGTCAGCACATGCTCACTTTTCAGGTCGTCGCAGCGCTGCGCGATTTCGGCGACTGAGCCGCCCATCCCGTGATCGACCCAGCGTTCGCGTCCGGCGACATGCCGCGCTGCCTCATCCCGGCTCTCCCGATACGTTAGATACCGCAGCAGGTTCTTCG
>CAZKIB010000502.1:944-1177 GCA_964552425.1 uncultured Anaerolineaceae bacterium
GCTTTTTGTACTGCACGTTGGCGACACACATCTGTTTTCTGTCCATCTACCCCTCGCGTTTGCGTGTGACCCGTTCAATAAACCCTTGCAGCATGGCGGTCAGCGCCTCGACCTTCGTGTCCAGTGCGTCTACTTTTGATTCCACACCTTTAGCGATTGCCCGCCGAGACCCCGGCAAATCCTCCTGCGCCGCCAGATAGAGGTTGACAGCATCCCGCAGCAGGTCGTTCTTG
>CAZKIB010000502.1:1236-1611 GCA_964552425.1 uncultured Anaerolineaceae bacterium
TGACAGTCATCCGTTCGCTGTAGGGATTGGGTTTCTTCTTCATTTACCTGTTCCTTCCTTTGTATAAGCATCCAGCACCACTTGACGGAATTTCCCGGTTGGGCGGAAACGCACATACACCCGCTTGACGGTGCGCCGTCCTACTGCGCCCCCGCTGCGAAAGGTCTGCACCTCGACGGTCAGTTTACCCAGATCGGCAACTGTGACTGTCTGACCGGGCTGTGCCAGTTCTTCCAGCCAGAGTTCCGTCATCACTTCCAACACCTCTGCCACGTCGCGCCGTTTCAGGCGTGGCAGGCGTTTGCTGATTTCTGCAACTGTCTGACGATGGTTCATAGTCGCTGTTCCTCGTTTTGCTGCTGAACGGACGTGATG
>CAZKIB010000503.1:0-876 GCA_964552425.1 uncultured Anaerolineaceae bacterium
AAGGGTTCATCTTCCCCAGGCCGCCAATAAGCCACGATATGGCAGGGATAAGCGCTGGCTTCCGTCAGCACCACACGCCCAAGCCACAACCGCTCGCCGCGCCGCAGGCCCAACTGATCCAACCGCTGCCAGCCCGCACCATTGTACATCCAGATCAAGGTGTCACGTTTCTGACGCAGGGCGTAATCCCAACCCCAGAAATCCAGGTATTCGATCAGCAAGGGATTGCCAAACTCGCCATCCCCCACCAGCGAGACCCGCACACCCGCTGGCAGCAGCGCCGCCACCTGCTGCAACAAGCGAATCTGCTGCTGAACGGGACAGTGGCCCCGCGCATAGGGCACCCAATCCCACATCAACGGCAAGGCCCGGCGGCGATAGGCTACCGCCACACTGATTTTGCGAAAGCCGCTGCTGACCTTGCTGGTATCGATGATGAGATGAAGGCTGCCCCCGCTGGCCGCCGAGCGGATCAGCCAGTCGGCCCACGGATGATACCAGGCCCGCACCTCGACTGCCGTATTCGCCAGAAAACGCCGCAACCGTTTATCCAGGCTCAACTTCTGCGCCCGCAGCGGCAGCTTGCGTGCAATCTGCGTCAGGTACACCGTTTGCGCTTGATACATCCCCACGATCAACCACACCATATTCAGCACTCGGCTTGGACAATCCTCCGGCAACAGTTGTTCAAGCCGCTGCTTCCAGATACCATACAGACGGGAGTTGGACATTTGGGGCACGCTCCGACAAGTTGTTTGCAAGCACTTTCAACTTATCGCTTGGACCTCGTTTGTTCAACTCCTCGCTCATCTGTTCAACTGTCCGGTGGCTAGACTGCTGCTGTCTGATCTGCGATGTTATTAGTAGCTGGTTGTG
>CAZKIB010000503.1:886-1596 GCA_964552425.1 uncultured Anaerolineaceae bacterium
TCGTAAAATGCAACGGCCAACATGTTACTTGCCGGATTCCACGCAACTTGCACAGGAGGGATCGCTGAACTGGTCGATGGGGCAGCGTAATCCACATACCAGGAGTCGCTATTTCCCATGATGTAATAGCCTGTTTCTGCCCCTTTCTCAATCGTGTAGGTTTTGACGCTTCGCTCCTCCACACCCGATCCAGTTGTTCTCCCACTGATTACCACCAATCGCTTACTATCGGGACTCCAGATCAGTTCGCGAAAGAAATCCATTCGTCCCTGCATGGAACTACGGTGTTTGCCTGTTCTTATGCTGGTTACAACGATGGCGTAATCGTAATCCGCGTTTTGGGTGACAACTGCCATCATCAGTCCATCAGGGCTAACAGAGATGTGTTTGGTGCTACTTTCAGCGGTCAATAGTTCCGTAATTTGAGCGATATTGTCGGTCGTTATCACCTGAAGTTTGCCAGATACGATTTGCGCGGGATGCTCCTGGGCAAGAAGTGGAGCGGTGAAAGCTGTGACGAAGAGCCAAAAGAGGAAATGCACACGCCAGGATTTCATTTTGTGCCTCATCTCCCAGGGGAAATCAATTCAAAAGCGGATACTGTGGGGTCAGACCGATGTGTCTGACTGGAGCAGCGCGGCGGCCTGGCCGAGGTCGAACACCTCCATCAGAATGTTTTTGAGTTCCTGTAGTTTGGCTTCCATCAAAGT
>CAZKIB010000504.1:0-1275 GCA_964552425.1 uncultured Anaerolineaceae bacterium
GCCCCAGGGTGTGCCATAAACCAGGATAGGGCTTTCATCGCTGACGCGCAAGACGTTGCGATCGTCGCTCAAGATGATGCCGTCTGGCGCACTCTTTACCAGAGTGGTCTTGCCCCCCTCATCCGGGGCGAAAAAGACGGCGGTCTTCTGACCGCGCACCATGCTTGAACTGTGCAGCATCACAGCGGAAAAGGCCGGTAAAAAGCTGGCAAACAACCGTCGCAGCCCATCATCAAAATAGTCGGGTTTCAGAAACTGCGCGCGCCCGGTCGGCAGAAAAATATCGATCCGGCGTGTCTGGTAATCCTGAATAATGACGAAATAGAGGTGCAAGCCGAGTGCGACACTCTCAGGATGATCCAGGCAGTGTTCCAGATGCTGTCTGACACACGATGAACGCAGCAGTGGGACTTCAAACCGATCCAGTAGGGGCGGTGAGGTGGCGTCGGGCGAGTGCTTGACCAACGGCGGAAAGATGGTGCGCCCACGACCGACGGGCAAAACCTGGCACTGCGCCAGCCGCGCCCGTTCACTGTCACTCAGGGGCGGCGCATCCGCCTGATCAACGGTTGTAATCCGGTACCAGACGTCGGGTTGGCAATCAGCGGGGACCTGAAACGCGCCAAAGCCGTGACTACTCAGTCGGGTCAGGGAGATATCGGTTTCTATTTGGAAGACGATATCCCCGACGCGATAGGCAAAGACAGCCATTTATACTCCGAAAGCAAGACCAGAGAGAGAACGAAAGGCCTCTCTCTGGCCATTGACACAAGGACGATCAAGGGGCTAGAAGTGGCCCTGACCGGAGGTGCAGCCTTCCACAGCCATTTCACCGAAGTCGCAGTAGCCGCGCTGGGGGACGAAACCGCTGGGCAGGCAGTCGCCACCTACCGGAGCACCGCCAGTAGGCGTACAAACGGTGAAGGTAAGCTGCGATCCGTCTTCGCAACTGCCGGTGACCTGCCCAAACGCACTGGATCCCGAAAGGTCAACCAGGCGCGGCGGCACATACTTGGTACGTTTTGGTTTTTCAGTCATGTTTTTGTTCTCCCTCAAAGGATTTGCGTTAGTTCGGGATTGACCAGGCGAGATTTTGGGAACAGCCCCTGTTCGTATGCGGCGGAACAGAAAGGATGCGCGGAACTCACCTTTCCTTTGGCATAGTAGGTGTTTGCGACACAATGCCCCTGGCATGCAACCCGATGTATACAGTTGCTGCAAACACCTTCCAGTTGTTGAGGAACCATTTCGCGCAGCTCCCGCAGTTTGATGCTC
>CAZKIB010000504.1:1347-1591 GCA_964552425.1 uncultured Anaerolineaceae bacterium
CCGCACATAGAAATCTGGCCTGTAGACAGTATACCAAGAATATGTTGGAGTGAGCAGCTTGGCGCAAGATTCAGGAACTCGCGAAGCGGCAAAAAGGCATAGGGAATATCAAAAAAGATCCGAATCGTGCTGCGCGGTTGCAGCACATTTTGTTTACGTTCGTGCAGGGCAATGATTTCCGCTAACTCCAGGCCATTTTTGTCGCCAAACTGCTTGCCGCGGCCTACCTGCTGAACATGATTGA
>CAZKIB010000505.1:0-604 GCA_964552425.1 uncultured Anaerolineaceae bacterium
TGTTGGCTAAAGTGCGCCATTATCGCCAGGCCAACGCCCCTCAGGGTGCACACTTTTACGATGGCCTTGAACACGTCATCCTTGGCATCCAGGACTGGATCGAGCGCCATGTTCAGGCTGCGCGCGAAATGGCGGCTGCCGAACCCGATGCTCAGCTTCGTGAGAATCTGGAAGAAATCGCTGCGATCAACCAGCGCCTGGTCAGTGAAGCGCCTCACACATTCCGTGAGGCCTGTCAGTGGATTCTGTGGTATCAGATCGTTGCGCGGATGTACAATGGCAGCGGCTCATTAGGGCGCCTGGATGTGGTGCTCCAGCCGTTCTATGATCGGGAGCGCGCCGCCAGTACGTTGAGCGATGATGAAGCTGTTTTCCACATCGCCTGCGTTCTGCTGCGCGATACCGCCTACATACAGCTTGGTGGGCCGGACGCAAGCGGCAAAGACGTAACCAGCCCGCTCTCATTCCTGATTCTGGAAGCGGCGCACCGGCTGAAAATACCCGCCAATATTGGCGTTTCAGTAGGTGATCACGTCGATCCAGCGCTGTTCCGCCGGGGTGTTGAGATCATCATGGAAGATAAGCTGGGGGTTCCTAAATTCCT
>CAZKIB010000505.1:640-883 GCA_964552425.1 uncultured Anaerolineaceae bacterium
GAAGATTTCGCCCGCCTGGGCTATCCCCTTGAGGACGGGCGCGAGCGTGTGTACACGGGCTGTAACTGGCTGAGCATCCCAGGTCGTGAATACACGATGTCGGATATGATCAAAATTGTCCTCCCTGTGATTTTTGATATTGCGCTGCGTGACATGATGGCGGCCTCTGCCGTACAGCCCAGCGTCCAGAGGCTCTGGACTTGTTATGATCGGCATCTGCGCCGCGCGATTCGAGTGATTGCC
>CAZKIB010000505.1:1026-1306 GCA_964552425.1 uncultured Anaerolineaceae bacterium
GGTCTGGCGACCGCTGCGGACAGCTTTGCCGCCGTCGAGCAGCGAGTCGAAATCGAGAAGCGGTTGACCTGGGACGAACTGCTGCATCATCTGGACTCTAACTGGGAAGGGCGGGAGGGCAGCCAGGCACGTCTGATGATGAAAACGACACCACGCTTTGGCCACGGCGGCACGCCCGCCGATGACTTTGCGCAGCGTATCGCGCGGCACTTCACAGCGCTGGTTCTTGAAAACCCTACACGTGCTGGCTGTAAGCTGATCCCAGGGTTGTTTTCGTGGG
>CAZKIB010000505.1:1352-1584 GCA_964552425.1 uncultured Anaerolineaceae bacterium
GCGCACGCTGGGCGCGACCCCTGATGGTCGTTATGCGGGCACTCCCATCAGCCAGGGCGGGAATCCCTCGCCAGGTTTTCGCAAGGATGGCGCGCCTACCGCTCTGGCTGTTGCAGTCGCTAAGGTTCAGCCAGGCTATGGCAATCCTGCGCCAATGCAAATCGAATTTGAGCCGTTGTTCGCGCGTGAGGCCGGGGGCATTGAGCTGGTTATGAATCTAATCAGGACACAT
>CAZKIB010000506.1:0-291 GCA_964552425.1 uncultured Anaerolineaceae bacterium
GTGGAATTACTACCGCTGGGTGATCACCTGCGACGGGCGTACGCGCCTCGAACGGGTGCAGCAGGGGGCGTTTGTGATTGTGCAGGACTGGGTCGAGTCACCCCGCATTCAGGCCGGCGCACTGGCCGAAAACCGGCTGGCGGTGTGGATGTTCGGCAGGGAGATGCGCTTCTTCATCAATGATCTGGAAATTTTCAGTGCGCGCGACCCGGTGTGGAGCGAAGGGGTGGTGGGGGTGTTTGTGCGTGCCGCCGGTGAGCCGCCGCTGACGGTCAGTTTTGATGATTTGCG
>CAZKIB010000506.1:310-1583 GCA_964552425.1 uncultured Anaerolineaceae bacterium
CGGACGCAGATCCCCACCAGTACGCCTGTGCCGACCACCAATCCCTAACGAGAAGAATCATTCCCCACATCCCTATTGAAAATGGCTTTTCGTGTACAATACAGGAAAGCCGTTTTTCAATTTGCACCAATCAGGAGAGACCATGTTCCACACGATTATTCTCATCGGCAATCTGGGCCGAGACCCGGAAATGCGTTACACCCCCACCGGTCAGCCGGTGACCAGTTTTAATGTGGCGACCAACCGCCAGTACACCAATCAGAACGGGCAGAAAGTTAAAGAAACCATCTGGTTCCGCGTTTCGGTTTGGGGCAAACAGGCCGAAACGTGCAATCAATACCTGCGCAAAGGCAGTAAGGTGCTGATCGAAGGCCGCCTGACCCCCGACCCCAATTCGGGCGGGCCGCGCGTCTGGACGCGCAGCGACGGCACTGTCGCCGCCTCTTATGATGTAACCGCGAGTGTCGTGCGCTTCCTCTCCACCCGCGGGGATGTGGAAGGCGAACTGGGCGGCGAGGACCTGCCGGAAATGGACGCCGGTGAGGACATTCCCTTTTAGTCAGGGGCAGCGGCCATGACTACCCCCAACCGTCCGCCAGCGGGCATCCCGATGGAACTGCCCGAAGACCTGACTCCCTTTTACAGTAATGTGGTGCGCATCAGCCACACGCCGACCGATTTTGTGCTGGATTTTGTGCAGGTGCTGCCGGCTCAGATGCGCAACTTAATCCGTTCGCGGATTGTGATGTCACCGGTGGGAGCCAAACTGTTCCTGCGCGCCTTTGCCGAAAATCTGGCGCGCTACGAAGCCAGTTTCGGCGAAATTCAAATTCCGCAGGGCGATCCCGGTCTGGCGGGTGATCTCTTCCGGCGCATTCATCCCACCGAACCGCCCCCGCAGGGAGAGTGAAGCGATGCCCGATTTAAGCGAACTCAACAGCCGGGTGCACCAGAACTTCGAAGCGCTCAATCAGGCCCGCGAACAGGCCCTGCTGCAGGCGCGCCAGTTGACCCGCCTGTGTGCCAACACCATCCGCGCTCTGCATCGCAGCGAAATGGAAACCGCCCACCACAATCTGCAAGAGGCCAATGAAATTGCTGCCGGTTTGCAGCGCCTGCTGGCCGACTATCCGGTGCTGCTGTATGCCGGTTACACGCAGGATGCCCTCAAAGAATATGTGGAGGCCAGCCTGACCTGTGCCATCATCGAGGGCCGCTTGTTGCCCTCCCCCGAAGAGTTGAAGGTGGAATACAGCACCTACCTGAACGGCAT
>CAZKIB010000507.1:0-960 GCA_964552425.1 uncultured Anaerolineaceae bacterium
CTGCGGCAAGGCTTACGAAGGCAAGGTCGTCTCGACCGATAAGGCCGACGAGGGCATGGCCAAGGAGCGCCTCGTCATGCACGTGCGCGAATGCGGCGCGGCGGGCGTTCGCGTGCCCTTTCACGTCGGCGCCAACCGCTCGTGGACCTGGGTCATCACCCGCACCGAGAGCGGCCTGCGCCTGAAGCACGAGCCGGATTGGATTCCTGCCAAACACCTGAAGGCTGGCGACTTTGTTGCAGCGGCCTATAACAGCGAGGAATGCCCGCCGGATGTGCTTTTCCTTGCAGATTATATGGAAGGCTATGAAACGGAAGATGGAAAACCGTTCAGGCCCACCACACGTGGCGATCATGGTTATGTGCAGGCGTGGGGCACACACTTTGAGCTGAATGATCGCGTTGAGATTGACGGCGATCTGTGCTATCTGTTTGGCCGCTGGCTGGGTGATGGATGCGTCACGCATCGGACTGGCACGGATATTCCGTCGGGCATCAAGATTGTCTTTGGGCTGGACGAAAAAGACGAAGCGGATGAGCTTGCCCGCATCATTGAAGACAAGTTCGGGCTGCGGCCTTCGGTCAAGCTGAGCAGCACCGGCCGCTGGTATGATCTGTGGGCCAACTCGCTGCCGCTGGGCCAGTTCTTTAAGGCTTTCCTGGGCCATTACAGCTATGGTAAGCGCCTGCCCGATCAACTCATGCATCTGCCGCAGGAACTGACGCTGGAACTGCTGCGCGGCCTGTTCAGCGCGGACGGGTATATTTCGGACAACAAGCTGGGCATCGTGCTGTCGAATCGCACCCTCTCGGTTCAGGTACATCAGCTCTTGCTGCGTCTGGGGTATGTGTTCTCGATCCGGGAAAATACGCATCGTTTGGGCCGCGTGCCTGCTTATCGGATACAGGCGGCGGCCAGCGAGTGTGCCCCGCTGTTCGATTACTTTTTTGGGCAGCCTGC
>CAZKIB010000507.1:988-1224 GCA_964552425.1 uncultured Anaerolineaceae bacterium
AGTATCTGGATTATGACGGCCTTCGCTGGCTGCGCATTGACAAAATTGCCACCGAAACCTACACCGGTACAGTGATGGATATTGAAGTGGCTGAAGATCATTCGTTTGTGTCAGCGGGCGTAGTGGTATCCAACTGCTATGTCATCCCCTCACCCCATGACTCGCGTGGCGGGATTATCGAAACGCTGCGGCAGATGACGGAGATCATGTCGCGGGGCGGCGGCGTGGGCATTAAC
>CAZKIB010000507.1:1291-1578 GCA_964552425.1 uncultured Anaerolineaceae bacterium
CAGCGGGGCGGTGTCGTGGGGCGCGCTGTACAGCTTCGTCACCGGCCTGATCGAGCAGGGCGGCTCGCGGCGCGGCGCTTTGATGCTCATCCTCAACGACACACACCCGGACATCTTCGACTTTATTAACAGCAAGCGCAAGGCCGGTCAGATCACCAACGCCAACATCAGCGTGGGCGTAAGCGACCGGCTGATGGATGCGGTCAAGGCCGATGCGGATTGGGACCTGGTGTTCCCCGACACGTCCGAGCCGGATTATGACGCAGTTTGGGACGGCGATCTGGAAG
>CAZKIB010000508.1:0-1577 GCA_964552425.1 uncultured Anaerolineaceae bacterium
TCCGACGCGGCGCGCAACCCGGAGACGGCTTTTCGCCTATGGGAAGCCAGCGCTGCCATCGCCAACATTCAGCCAAATCTCGTTTGAAAGGAATCCATTATGACAACAACCACCCTTACTCCATCCGTGAAAACCGGTCCCACTGCCCGTCGTTCCCGTCGCTGGCTGTGGGTGCTGGTCGGTATCCCAGTTGGGTTGCTCACAGTGACCCTCCTGCTGGTCGGCGGCATCTTCGGCATTGCCGCCCAAAATACAACGCAGGTCACGCCCGCGCCTATCGAGGCACAAACCACCCAGTTCGATGGGCGCTATTTACTCGCCGCGTCCGATGCCGACATGGTTGGAACAGCGTATTCCGATGGTGTACTGCGGCAGATTCCAGAGGACACCGATACACTCAGCCTGATCGAACTGCCGCTGACCGATGCAACCGCGCGTGTGATTGAAATCCCTGTCTCCAACTCTGTCACATCGTGGCCTCAAATCATCGCCGTAGCCCCGGATGGCAGCACCGTGTACGTCGTGGAAACCGCCGGGCAAGTGGACGATAGCACTGAGCAGCTCAACACGGCTGATTTCCCCGCGGGGCGAGTCGTGACCGTGATTGACATCAGCAGCGGGGCGGATCGTGCTGAAATCACTACGGTTGATGTGGGGGATGATCCGATTCACCTTGCTATCAGCGCTGATGGAGCGTATCTGGCGATTGGGCTGCGCGAAAGAGGAAGGCAGCTTGCTATCCTGCCGACCGCAACACTGAATGATCCTGCCACTTTCGCTTATTTTTCAGTGGAACAATCAGACGGTCAGCCATCCGAAGAAGTGACAGCCGTATCCTGGCATCCCTCTGGTGATTTTCTGGCGGTAGGTAATGACTCGCGCGAACTGCAATTCTACCGTGTCGAGCGTGAGGCGAGCAGCGTGTCCCTTACACCACATGGCGAAAGACTCCAGCTTGGCAATACCATCACCTACGGACAATTCACCCAGGATGGACGCTACTATCTTACGGCTGAAATCAACTGGGAGACGGTTCCAGCACCCCTGGGCAACATCGTTAACCCACCGGGTGCGATGATTGCAATCGGGTTCGATGAAACTGCCGCTGCGGCGCACGATGTCGTTTCGCGTGTGACGGTTGGACTCAGCCCAGAAGGATTCGCTGTCAGCCCCACAGAAGACTTGATTGTCACCGTGAACATGCGCCGTACTTACCTGCCAGATGGATTAGCAGCCACTACGCCGGGCGGCGATTTCAATTCACTGTCGCTGCTCAGTTTTGATAACGAGACCGGTGAACTGCGCGTGCTAGGCGAAGAGTACGGTTTCGAAGGGGTGCTGCCCGAACAGGCGATGTTCGACACGGATGGTGACTCACTGGGCGTGGTGATTTACAACGAGCGCGAAAACCCGATGAATCCCGGCTATGTGGAGTTCTGGAATGTCTTGCGCGACGGCGATATGCCACGTCTTGAACGTACAGCGGTGCAGCTTCCGGTTGTGCGCGGCGCTCACGCGATGGGCTTAATCCCATAGAGCCGTCCACCGCTTGCAGTATTTTCTGCGCCTGCGTTAAT
>CAZKIB010000509.1:0-1572 GCA_964552425.1 uncultured Anaerolineaceae bacterium
CCTGATCGTTGTGGCCTGTGCCGCGTGTGAAATAGGCCGCGCGCGGATGATCGGTGCCAGGCAGCGTACGATAGCCGACGCCATCGCCATCGTAATCGCGGAAGCGGTACCATTCGCCTTTCTGGGCAAACATCTCCTCCAGCGCTTCCTTGTCCAGTGTTTTGCCGCGCTTTATCGGTTCATCAGGATATTTGAAGGGTTCAGCCATCCAGTTGTTCATGCCCAGGTCGAGATCGCTGAGAACAAAAACCGGTGTCTGAAGCTGGTCCGCCAGGTCGAAAGCGCGCCAGCCAAACTCAAAACACTCCTCAACGCTGCCGGGCAGCAGCACCACATGCCGCGTATCGCCATGCCCCAGGAAATATGTGAAGATCAGGTCGCCCTGGCTGGTGCGAGTCGGCAAACCGGTGCTGGGTCCCATCCGGGTTACATCCCAGATGACAATCGGCACCTCCGCAAAGTATGCCAGGCCAGTAAACTCTGCCATCAGGCTGATGCCGGGGCCGCTGGTGGCGGTCATGGCGCGCGCGCCAGCCCACCCAGCCCCAACAATGATGCCGACAGCGGCGATCTCGTCCTCCGCCTGAACCACAGCAACCGTGTTCTTCCCCGTTTCCGGATCCTGTCGCAGATGCTGGAACTGGAGAATGGCGTCAACAAGGCTGGTGGACGGCGTAATCGGATACCAGGCCGTCACCGTCATGCCGCCGAACAACGCGCCCAGGGCAGCAGCCTCATTGCCAGTGATGATGATCTTGCCCTCGGTGGCGTTCATCGGCTCGAAGTAGAACGGATCGCGCTTTTCCAGATTGTCGGCGGTCCACTGGAAAGCAGCCTCAACGACCTGATAGTTCATTATCACTGGCTTTTCTTTGCCGCTGAAGTTGTCAAGCAGGGCCTGGCGAATCTGCTCCAGGGGAATGCCGAACAACTGCGCCACCACACCGACATACACCATGTTGCTCACCTGCTCACGCCGTTCGCTGGGAATGTCGAACTGTTTGACAATGTCGCGCACTGGCACTTCGTAATAGGTGATGTCCGATCGGCTGTGGCCCCAGTTCCACTCCTGCGGCAGGATGCACACACCGCCTGCGGGCAAGTTATCAATATCTTCCGCTGCCGTCAGTTCGTTCATTGCGACAGCAATCTCAGTGGTCGCGCGGCGCGCTGTGTAGCCCTGAGCGCTCACACGGATGGTATACCAGGTGGGAAGGCCCTTGATATTGGACGGAAACAAATTCTTACCGTTTACAGGGATTCCCATCTTGAACAAGGCACGCACGAGCACATTGTTCGAGGTCTGGCTGCCAGAGCCGTTCTTGGTAGCAACCGTGAAAGCGAATTCATTGACGATGCGACCCCGGTCGAGGGTCTGACGATCATCTTGAAGCTGTATTAGTCCCATAGGTCAATCGCGCAAACGCGCAGGTCTCCTTTCGTCACTGGGGAACCGCCGCTTCGTGTCTGATGGTTACAGGTGCTGAAACTTGCTGTTTTCGTTTCCCGCAATAAAACTCCTTCGACACACACTATTCACTGACAGGCGCAGCAGCGTTGCCGTTTTCGACT
>CAZKIB010000510.1:0-327 GCA_964552425.1 uncultured Anaerolineaceae bacterium
TGCCGGATCATTTCCAGGGGCGGCAGCGGCGAAGGGCGACCATCGTCCTTAAAATACAGTCGGCATGTCAGCCGCGCTGGCAAGCCAGGGGCATTGGGATCGATATCCTGACCATTCACCAGGATAGTCGGTGAACCACGAAACCGCCACTGCTCTGCTTCAGTCTCGGTCGTCACCTCGATGCGTTCAACATCCGCCTTCACCTGAAGGCCAGCTAACACCTCGTGTAACCGCTGCCAGGCTTCTGGGTGCGATGGGCAGTCTTTCCACCACAAAAACGTAATGCGCATAGCTGACCTGCATGATCATTTAGATGAATCAGGGGCA
>CAZKIB010000510.1:344-1169 GCA_964552425.1 uncultured Anaerolineaceae bacterium
CACAAGTACGAATATAACCCGTTTCAAAAGAGCCACCAACCATTCGCTTAGTCCAAATCTGCTAGACTCAGATCAAATAGGGTATACTAGTTTAGAAAGTAGGGAATGCGGGACAACAGCACTATTGTCTATGACCTCATTTTTGCTCGACACTATCAGTAGGGTGTGTGTAATTGAGCATATCAGTGGCTTAAGTGCAGAACGGGGCGTAAGCGGAGCGGGAAATGTTCGATGCGGCATTGTTTCGCAACATCTGCGAATCATTACAGGATGCGTTGGTCGTTGCAGATAACACAACACTGCAAATTGTTTATGTCAACCACGCCGCGGAACAACTCGTAGGGAAAAGCGAAAGCGAACTTTTGCGCCTTAGCCTGGATACCCTCTTCCCGTCAGGTGGTTGTGACGCCACCGGCAGAAATCGGCTTCGGCTGCCAGACGGCCAGGAAATCATCGTCGAGTTCAAGCAAACCCGGCTCAGCACAGGCGATGGTGACTTTCTGATCTGTCAGGCCCACAAACTGCCCGACGCCCTCCCCATCGAACACGAGCTGGCGCGCCTGAATGAGCTGAATCGCAAAATCGTCGAAGAAGCTCCTATCGGCATCTTCACCTATGATTGCCAGGGATACACAACACTGGTCAATCGTGCCCATCTACGTATCAATCACATCGCGGACAGCGAACCTACCGACAGCTTTGTGGGTGTTCAGATTCTACATGGATATGAAATTACCGAACGAAACGGTGTCGCTGAAGCGCTGCGCGAGGTGTTGGAAGGAAAAGGGTTCGAACGCGAGATCGAGAATTTCTGGCTGCCAGGCG
>CAZKIB010000510.1:1179-1566 GCA_964552425.1 uncultured Anaerolineaceae bacterium
ACCATCAGTCTACGAGTGAGGGGCGTTCCGCTGCAAAATGCTGCGGGCGCAGTGGTTGGCGGGCTGGCTATGGTAGACGATATCTCGCGCAGGGTGCAAAGTGACCGCCGATTACGGGCCAGCGAAGCGCGCTACCGTACGCTGCTCGAAGGTTCCCCTGATCTTCTCTTTCGCCTGGGGCGTGATGGTACCTATCTGGATTTTAAGGCGGCGGAAGGTACACGCCTCCCTGCCAAGAACATCATCGGCAAACAGATCGATGACATCGTTGGGCGAGAAGATGCGCAACTGACACGTGACGTGATCGAGCGAGTGCTGCAAACCGGTATTCCGGAATGGTTTCGCTACCACTTCCCGTCTGAGAGCGAAACTTATACCTTCGAGACA
>CAZKIB010000511.1:0-1557 GCA_964552425.1 uncultured Anaerolineaceae bacterium
AATCTGCCGCGAGGCCGATCATGTAGGAGCGCAGCAAAAAGATCGAAAACGGCGCGTTGAGGGCGGTGTAGATCAGAATCAGACCGATATACGAATTAAGCAAATTCAGCGTTTTCCACAAGAAGAACAGCGGCACCAGATACAACCAGATCGGCACAGTAGACATAACCAGCATGTAAAGCATGACAAAATTTCCACCGGGCGGGTTTTTGCGCGCCAGGCTGTAGGCCGCCAGCCCACCGAGCAGCAGTTCTGCGCCAACCGTCCCGGTCACCAGGACAAAGCTGTTTCTCGTCGTGCGGCCAAACTGACCCTGCGTCCAGGCATCAGTGAAGTTTTCGAAGTGCAGGCTCTTAGGACCGAGCGGATTCAGGCCAATTTCGGCGCGTGTTTTGAAAGCGTTGAAGCCGAGTAGTACCACGGGAGCCAGCGCAAAAACCACGAGTAGACTCAACACGATATGATTCAGCCAAGTAGTTTCCAATCGCTGTCTGAAAATTGTGTTGCGCAATGTGCTCATAAGTCCCATCCCCGGCGTCGCAGCCAGATGAAAAAGCCCACAATCATGCCCGCGATTAACGTGATTGAAATACCCTGTGCCGCGGCATAGCCTGCTTCAAAACGCCGGAAAGCATTTTTGAAGATCACGACGCCGAGCACTTCAGTTGTGCCTGCTGGCCCGCCCTGGGTCAGAATCCAGATGTATTCAAACGCCAGGAACGACCAGATCATGACCATCATCATCATAAACAGCACGACCGGACGAATGCCGGGAAGTGTAACGTGCAAGAACTGCTGGAAACGATTCGCGCCATCTACTTTTGCCGCATCATAGAGATCGCCGGGAATGGCTTGCATCGCTGTCAAAAAGAGTACCATTAAGAAGCCCCAGAAATGCCAGTTGTCGGCAAAGGCAATGGCCCATAAAGCCGTACTGGAACGCCCCAGCACCGGAAAATCCAGGCCGCTGATGCCCAGCTCGGCAAGCTTGGGCCCGATCCCGACGCGCGGATTGTAGATGTAGCGCCAGATAGTGGCGGTCACGATGCTGGGTAACAGATAGGGCATGAACAATACCGTGCGGTAGAACATGCTGCCACGCTTAACCTGGGCGAGCAAACTGGCCGCAAACAGGGCCAGCGCAAATGGGACTGTGACAAAGAATGCCATCCACTTGAGGTTACGTACCAATGCCGCCTGATAGTCGGCATCTTCGGTCAGCATCGTGCGATAGTTATCTAGCCCGATGAACTTGGCTTCGCCAATGCCCGACCAATCTGTGAAGGAGTAGTAAACTCCCTGTACGGCTGGGAACAGTACGACAAACGCATGCAGAATCACAATCGGCAGAATAAATATCCAGGGGATTATGACCTGACGGAAGATGCGATGCCGGGTCCATTGGGTTCGTTTCCTTGCTGGAACTGCCGCCCCAGACACAGCATGTGTATCCTGGCGGGTTGATAGATGGTGTGCCATGGGCGGACCTTTCTCTTTACGCCATCGCACCGGCTGCCCTGGTGCATCGGAGCAGCCGGTCTGATGACAGTGTCGTTT
>CAZKIB010000512.1:0-1547 GCA_964552425.1 uncultured Anaerolineaceae bacterium
CGCCGGACAGATTGACATCCACCGCAATGACCTGTGCGCCCTGCCTGCCCAGTGCTAGAGACACCGCTTGACCGATACCGGATGCCGCACCTGTGATCACACAAACCTGGTTGGAATAATGGCTTATACCGCATCCTTAGTAGCGTTTTTCGTTGGTGCGGGGGATGCCGGGCTGGAAAAGCCGCCTCGGTCTGAAGGATGCCTTCTGGGTTTATCCATCAGAGTCAGGAACAGCACCAGCCAGACAAAGTGAAACACCGGGCGCAGCAGCAGCGCTTTCATGCGTTGGTTTCTCCTGTATGTTGCTGATACTGACGTTCCCATCCGGCGATAGAGCCATAGACGAAAAAGAACAGCAACAGCAGTTTGAAGATCGGGTTGGGAATGCGCGCCGGACGGAGCGGGTCGCGGGAGCGCATCCGGCGGGCGAAGTACAGCATTTTAGGGATGCTGACCTGCCCCTTTGCATCCAGTTCGCCATCCTGCATCAGCCCGGCAAGACACTGGAAAAAGCGGCGTTGATCCAGCGCGGGTTGATATTCCAGCATACACACCAGCATGTCGGTTCCGGCGTTGTAGTTGTAATGACCTATCCCTTTGGGTACATGAACCACCTCGCCTGCCGCTGCACTGCGAGACTGTCCGTTCATGATAATGACCACCTTACCCTGTTCGACATGGATGATTTCATCCTGAAGCGCATGAACATGCTCCAGATAAACCCCTGACTGCGACGGCACCTGCCATTCGACAGAAAAGCTATCCGACGTAGATTGCACACAGCGAAATGTCTCTCTGGTGATTGGGTTAGTGAACGGGATGTTAAATCAATACCGGTTGTGGCATACCTTGAACATGTCTCGCTGTGCTGTTGAGGAGAGTTGGATACTTTGTTGTCAAGTTCCCATGTACGGGAGTGATACCATTTCCCGTACATGGAGGGTGTTGTCGGATAGTCAGGCATAGGGTGAGCTTTGGCGCTCCGACAAGCTAGGACTCACACTGGAGCCTAGCCGTAAGCTGGCAAAAACGTCGCAGTTGTGAGGGACGTAAAAGCCCAGCATATTGGACCAAACAGATGGTATAGGCTTCCTCATAGCAAATCGAACCGAAGGATTGCGGCAACGAAACGTTGTCTGCCAGCGACACATTGCTCCCAAATTCAACGGGCAGGGCAAACCCTTCATTTGAAGCGGTAGGCAGGGCTGCACTGGCAGCCGTCACACCAAATACAACCAACAACACAGCAAAGACGAACAACACGAACAGGTTGCGAGACTTCATTGAGATCACTCCTTTAGACAATGGATGTTTGAATGACGCTTAACAATTTGATGGTGGCGGTGCAAACGTTACCCCTAATTCGCCGAACACCTGAATCAGGCGTGGCACATCCGGGGGCGTAGTTGGGATAGGCGGTAAGGTCAGCGCCTGTGCTGGCTCAGACAACTGACGGAACCCGGCTTCCAACCCTGCCGGTGTGCTGATGACCAGCATCCGAATCTCAGGGGTTTTGAACTGAAAGCTGTGCATGATGCCGCGCGGCG
>CAZKIB010000513.1:0-1543 GCA_964552425.1 uncultured Anaerolineaceae bacterium
AGGTAACGGACCGCGGCGGTACTGTGAAATCACGCTTGGTCATGGTCCCATGGCTGAAAGCTATGGCCACCGAAGATTGGCGCTAATTGCGCTATCTTGTTACCGTTACCCGGAGGAGTGCCCCATGCAGTTACAGCAGCTACGCTATCTTCTAGCACTAGCCCGCAGCGGGTTCAATGTCACCAGTGCTGCTGAACGGCTGTTCAAGTCGCAACCCAGTCTGAGTAAACAACTCCGTTTGCTTGAAGAAGAATTGGGCGTACCACTTTTCGAACGTGCAGGACGCCAACTTACTGGATGCACCGCAGCTGGGCGGGCAGTCATGGAGTTGGCTGAATGCACGCTGGCCAACGTAGAAGCGATCCGCCGCGTCTCACTCGAGTTCAGTGACCCGAGTGGCGGTGAGCTGTCTATTGCCACGACGCATACACAGGCCCGCTACGTGCTGCCCCCTGTCATCCGGACCTTCAGGCGCACATATCCTGAGCTGAGCCTACACCTCCACCAGGGCAGTCCGGCCCAGATCGCGGAAATGGCAGCCAGTGGCGGAATCGACTTTGCCATTGCCACGGAATCCCTGCATCTCTTCGATGAACTGATCATGCTGCCGTGCTATCGCTGGAATCGCGCCGTCGTGGTGCCCAAAGGACATGCCCTAGAGAAGGTTGAACCATTAACGCTTGAGGTCGTGGCGGAATATCCCATTCTCACGTATGTGTTCGGTTTCACCGATCGTTCCCATATCAACGATGCCTTTCAACGACGCGGGCTCGCACCCCGTGTAGCGCTGACCGCCACCGATGCGGACGTGATCAAGACCTACATCCGACTGGGGCTGGGGGTGGGTATTCTGGCGGAGATGGCACAAGACGAAAGCCTTGATAACGATCTCAGTTTTCTGGATGCCAGCCATCTGTTCGAACCCAGTATTACCCGCATCGGTTTCCGCAAAGGCCTGTTCCTGCGTACCTGTCATTACGATTTCATCAGGACGTTTTCCAGTCACCTGTCGCGTGAAGTTGTCGATCGAGCCGTGAAAGTCAGCACGCCGGTCGAGCGGGACGAGCTGTTCGCCACTTTGGCCATCCGGAATTATTGATATCACGCGACGGATTTCGGCTGGGTGAGCCTATCCGGACAAGCAATTTTCCACCCATCGGCAGAGATCGAGACAGGAATCTTGCAAGGCATCGCATCCTGCCTGCGGCTAAATCATGGACATTTTCAGGGATGGATCTGTTGCCGGCTAAACGTTGACCACTATAGTGATCTGGAGGTGAGACAAATTGTCACATTGTCCCGAGTTGCTCCGTAACACCTCGACTGAGGGTAAACCCTTAACCGCACACGGAAAGACAATTATTTATACGTAAAAGAACTAAGGGTAAACCCTTATAAACACGTGGAACATTTTGATTTATATATAAAAGAATTCATGGCACGAGGGTTGCTTTACGTAAGACGCGAACTTCGCTCTAGCCCCCAACGAATTATTGGATTTATCAGGAGCGTTGCGCTTGTACGTTTGTCCGTTCAAAGATAA
>CAZKIB010000514.1:0-1542 GCA_964552425.1 uncultured Anaerolineaceae bacterium
GTTTGCTTGTTTGGTTATTCGTTTTTAGACAAAAAGTAGTGCGGTAATCCCCTTGAGGAAAACCGCACCTTGGTAGAAACTTGAGTTCGTGACAACACAAGCTACTACCAAGGAAAACATTAACAAACTAATCGAGTTTCGTCAAGCCGTTTACGAGCATGGGATCACCTATCGGCGGGATGCCATATTTGATCTGCTGGATGCGATGATTTGGGGAGGATCGGTATCTTCTTTTGCGATGCTCAGTCAGGCCGACCCATTTCAGCGAAAATGGCCGAGCGTGTATGCTGCGATGGAAGATGGGCGGCTGAATGAAGACTGGCTTCAGGCGTACCTGGCGCAGCAAGTACCCAGCCGTGGGGTCTGCTTCTTTGCCTTGGATGGCTCACCCTGGCCGCGTCCGAGAGCCAGAACGCTGGAGGATCGCCAGTATGTGTTCCAGGCATCCAGTGATGTAAATGGCGGCACGGTTGCGATCGGCTATCCCTACTCCAGTCTGGATTGGGTGGTCGAACCCCATACCAGTTGGGCCTTACCGGTCAATGAACGGCGCGTACCGAGCTGCCAAACGCCACAGGTAGTCGGCGCGGAACAGGTTCAGGAACTGGCCAAAGCGCGTGCGACATTTGTGGAGGCGCTAGACATCGTCGCTTGTGATGGCAAGTATGGCAATGCCGGTTATTTACGCTCGGTAAAAGGATTGCGTGTTGGCATTACCACTCGACTGCGGGCTGATCGCGTCTTGTATCGTCCAACTCCGGACCATGACCCACATCAGAAGGGCCGCCCCAGAGTGCATGGCGCTCGCTTTGCCTTCAAAGAAGCCGACACCTGGGGCGAACCGGAAGAGGTTATCGAACTGGAAGATCCCCGTTGGGGACAGGTACGGCTGCAGCGCTGGAAAGACCTGCATGAAAAGAAGGGCGTGGATGTACCCTATGATGTGGTTCGCACCAGTGTGCATCTGGAACGGGAGAAACCCCCCGCTGCTTTATGGTTAGCGTGGTTAGCGCCCACAACGATACCCGCCGGGCTGATCATCACCGCAGAAACCATCTGGCGTGCATACGAGAGCCGCTGGCCGATTGAACCCGGACTGCATTTTCGGAAAGAAACACTGGGCTGGACCCGCCCACGTTTTCAGAGCAAGGAAGCGGGAGACCGCTGGACCTGGCTCACGGCGCTAGTCACCTGGATGATTTATCTCGCCCGTCCGATTGTCCAAGATACGCCGCTGCCCTGGCAGAAACCCCAACAACAGATGACCCCCCAGCGTGTTCAGCAAAGCATCCGCCCGATTTTTGCGCTGATTGGCACGCCTGCTCGACCGCCAAAACCGCGTGGAATTCCACCTGGGTGGCCTTCGGGAAAGTCCAGGACGCCGAAACCGCACTTTCGGGTGGTCAAAAAGACGCCTGTGGTGAGTAAAACGGCTTAAAACTCAGTTGGTAAGGTTCTGTTTCAGCCTGACTACTAAGTCAGGTTTACTGACGTTTGTCTAAACTCGAATTGGTTATCATTGTTTACTCAATCTATTTCGGT
>CAZKIB010000515.1:0-1538 GCA_964552425.1 uncultured Anaerolineaceae bacterium
GACGATCGCCGTCGTGCCGCTCACGGCGACGCTCCGGCCGAATTGATCGTTCGCTGGCAGCCGCAACGGTAGATGGGCTGGATTATCTGCAAAATTACCCGTATCAGTGTATTGAGCAGACGGTCAGCCGCTTCCTGCCGAATATTGTTACCTATCGGGCATTACGCAATCTGGGAATCAGCGACCCTGTGCTAGAAGCCAAGTTGTTCACCGCTTTGAACGAAGCCCTTGTGCGTCTTGTTGCCGAACAAAACGTTGATGGGGGCTGGGGATGGTTTACCGGAATGGAAAGTAACCCGCTGGTGACCGCTTATGCTGCACTAGGATTAATTCATGCCCGTGATGCTGGTTTTGAAATTGACCAAACCATGATTGATCGTGCTCTGAACTTTATGCGTAGCGATTTTGTCCGCCCAAGCATCAATGTGAGTGAATGGCGGTTGAATCGCCAAGCGTTTTATCTATATGTGTTGGCACAAGATGGTCAAGCTGTAAAACGCGATTATGATGAACTATTCAATGTTCGTTTGAATATGTCATATTCGGCGCGTGCTTATCTGCTAATGGCTTATCACAAGGCATTTCCCAGCGATTCTGCCATGGCAGATTTGATTAGTGATTTGAACACAGCAGCCCTTGTCTCGGCAACTGGTGCTCATTGGGAAGAAGAGAACAACGACTGGTGGAACTGGACAAGCGACACCCGTACTACAGCACTTGTTCTTAATGCACTGGTACTAACTGATCCTCAAAACGAATTGTTGCCGAATGCAGTGCGTTGGTTGATGGTGGCCCGTAACGGCGATCATTGGGAAACGACCCAAGAAAACACATGGGCTATTATTGCACTCACGGATTGGATGGTACTGACAGGCGAGTTGCAGGGCAACTATACCTATAATGTCAATTTGAATCGGGAAGGGTTGGCAGAGGATTCTGTGACTCCTGAAACCGTCCGTGAAGGGCAGGAATTGCGGATTTCAGTACAGGATTTGCTGAAAGATGAAGTCAATCGGCTCATTTTTGCGCGTGGGGATGGAGAGGGAGCACTGTATTACACAACCCATCTTGATCTCGATTTACCCGCCTCAGAAGTCAGTGGGATAAGTCGTGGGGTTATTGTAGAACGTCAATATTTCCTACCATCGGATGCTGAAACCCCTGTCACAACAGCAAATATAGGCGACACACTCAACGTTCGCATCACCTTTACCTTGCCCGAAGATGTGTACTATTTTGTCCTAGAAGACCCGATTCCAGCAGGTACTGAGGCAGTTAACACCTCGTTGCTGACAACCAGCCAACAAGGAAAAGGGCCGTCTGTGCGTCCAGTGGGCGATGAATGGTTCTGGTATTGGGGCTGGTGGTGGTTTGATCGAACTGAATTACGCGATGAAATGGCAGTCTTATATGCCGATTTCTTGCCCGCAGGAACCTACATCTATAGTTATCAGATTAGGGCCAGTGTCCCCGGTGAGTTCCAGACAATGCCCTCACATGGCTATGCGTTCTATTTCCCAGAAGTCTTTGGGAGAACC
>CAZKIB010000516.1:0-1537 GCA_964552425.1 uncultured Anaerolineaceae bacterium
CATGTGGGAAGACATGGCCTACCGAGCCGGGCCGCTGCTGAATCCAACGCACTTCAAAAAATATCTGGTGCCACATTACCGCCGCATCAGCGATCTGCTGCGCCAGCATGGCGTGGACGTGGTCTGGGTGGACTGTGACGGCAAGATCGATCTGCTCGTGCCGCTGTGGCTGGAAGCGGGCGTGAACTGCATCTTTCCGCTGGAGGTGGGGACATGGAAGGCCGACCCGGTGGAGTACCGCCGCCAGTACGGACGAGATTTGCTGCTGATGGGCGGCTTCGATAAACATATCCTGGCGCGTTCCAAACAGGAGATCGAGCAGGAAGTTCGCCGCCTGTCACCACTGGTGGAGGAGGGCGGGTACATTCCATTCTGCGATCACCGCGTTCCACCGGATGTGCCGTTTGAAAATTATCTGTTTTATCTGCAAACCATTCGGCGGGTGTGGGGGAAAGACACGAACCTGAAACCGATGCAACCGGTAACGTAAAGTCCAATAGTGGTGAGGATAGGCAAAAGGTATGGATATTCTGATCATTGGCGGCACGCGCAATCTCGGCTTCATGCTGACCCAGAAACTCGTGGAGGAAGGACACGGGGTCACGATTTTCAACCGAGGCAAGACGCCGGATGAACTGCCGAGGCATGTGAAGCGACTGCGCGGCGACCGCACCGACCCGGAGCAGCTTGAGGCGGCGCTGGCCGGGCATACGTTTGACGCGGTGGTGGATACTACCCTGTATAAAGGGTCGGAGGCCGAAGTGATGGTGCGGCTGCTGTCCGGGCGAGTTGGGCACTACATCTTCCTGAGCAGCGGGCAGGTATACCTGGTGCGCGAAGGGCTGACGCGACCATTCCGCGAAAGCGATTATGAAGGACGGCTGATGCCGGCGCCGAAAGAGAACACCTACAGCTATGAGGAATGGCTGTACGGCATCGAAAAGCGTGAAGCCGAAGATGTATTTATGTCCGCGCCGGATTTCCCGTACACGATTCTGCGACTGCCAATGGTCAACGGTGAGCGCGATCATTTCAACCGCCTGTACGGCTATATCCTGCGCCTGAAAGATGGCGGGCCGATTCTGGTGCCGGAAACACCGGACTATCCACTGCGGCATGTCTATGCCGCTGATGTTGTGCGCGCGATTCAACTGCTGATGAAGACAGGCAAAGGCAAAGGCCGCGCCTATAATCTGTCACAGGACGAAACCCTGTCGCTAGATGAGTTTCTGAGCCTGCTGGGTGAACAAGTGGGTGTCGAGCCGCAGATCATGCGCGTGCGCCGGAGTCTGCTGGAAGCGAACGGTTTTCTGCCAGACTGCTCACCCTTCAGCGAACGCTGGATGTCGGAACTGGATAACAGTCTGAGCAAAGCCGAACTGGGAGTGACCTATACGCCAGTGCGCGACTACCTGGGCAAGCTGGCAGCCCATTATCTGAACCGCCCGCCGTCCAAGCCGCCGGTTGGCTATCGCCGCCGCCGCGCAGAGATTCAGTTCGCCCTGCAAACCCCTGAGACGATATAGAACTCATCCAG
>CAZKIB010000517.1:0-1536 GCA_964552425.1 uncultured Anaerolineaceae bacterium
GATGTCTTCAATCAGGCAAGACGCGGCTCGAATGTTATACTCGAATTTAGCGAGAAGACCACTCAGTAGTGAAGGTTTCATTTACCTTGCTGCTCTTCGCACCTTGCTCAATCGCCTTGATCGATAATATTCAAACAGGTTCTTAACCATCATCTATGAGGAAGCCTGGGATCGTGATCGTACCGACCCTCTCGGCAGCTGGAATTTACGGCGCGATTATGCTTCGCTTGATGCGCTGCGTCGTGATTTGCCGCGCCTGATTTTGCGTCATAACCTTCATGGTGTTGACATTGACAGCCGTGCCACCCAGATTGCTGCGCTTGCATTGTGGCTGAGGGCGCAGCGATATTACAACGATCATGATATCAAACGGACTGACCGCACCAAAATAACCCAGGGCAATATTGTGTTGGCGGAGCCAATGTCCGGTAACAAAAAACGCCGCCCTTGCCGACGGTTTTTACGAATAGATGTGATCAAAAATTAGCTGTGGAGCGCCAGATACTCGGCAGGCAGATACTCATCGGGGAGTTCAGCATCCACATCAAGCGAGTCTCGATAGCCCAGTTCGATCATCCACAGCAGGATGGACTGGTATTGCTGGACAAGCGCTTCCGCTTCCTGCGGGTCTTGTGTACCGCGCCAACGCGCTGCCAGACGACCCAGCCGGGTTTCCAGCGCATCCAGAAGCTGAAGATCGGTAACGGGTGTGAGCTGCTGCATCATTACGCTCCTTTCGGTTTCCAGGGTTCGCCCTGCGTTTCCAGGGCGCGAACATGATCTTTAATTTGCCCAACCGGGTCTAACAGTGGTAACCCCAGTCTGCGTGGGAAGGTGGCACAGTTATCCCGATCTGGCAGCGGCTCATCCGGTGGAATGGCATACGCGAACACTTGCTTCTCAGTATACCATGTTATGGCCTGCTGGCGGATGCGCACAAAGTCCTCATCCGATACTTCGACAGCGAACTGCCAGACAGCAGTACGCACATCCTGCTGTGCTAGTTCGACGGCGCGAACGAAGATGCTGTAATCCTCTTGCAGCGTGCCCTCCAGCGTCTTTTTTGCTTTCAACCACGCGATAGCGGCATCTTCGCCGCCAACAGCTTTCACTGCTTCTGGGGTCGGATGAAAGCCAAGAATTTGTTCTTCAGCCCCCTCGAACGCAATAGCGACGTGTCCGGCGCGAATCAATGCAGGTTCACCCCTGAACTTTGTATCTCGAAAACCTGTGCCACGAAAACCAATCAGGTAGATTTTCTTCATTTCACGTCGCCTGTCAGACACTGCCGGATTCTAGCGCATCCTGTGGTAGGGTAAAAATGCCCTGTTCTAGTCCGCCCGTGATGAGCCGCGTCCAGGCATCCACATCAAGATCGACACTGAGCCGATCAATGTCACCCGCAGAGCGTGTCTTGCGGACGAGCATCGCGCTCTGCCCGGCGTGATACAGGTAGCCTGTCCACTCGTCGAACACCGGGATTTTGACCAGTTCGGTGACGTGATGTTTGAGCTTTGCCGCTGCCTGCGCCTCATC
>CAZKIB010000518.1:0-247 GCA_964552425.1 uncultured Anaerolineaceae bacterium
CCTGAGCACCGGCCTCTCGCCCAACGTCACGATTCCCAGAAGGGCAACCCACGCCGATGTTTGAGCACACAACACCTCGCCAGGAAATCAGGCTGACATTTTACAGGCATGTCGGTCTTGTGTGCACGTCGTCAGTCTACGATGGGGCGAAACCGAAGCGAGTGGAGCGGGCGTTCGTTCAGTAAGTGGGTATAATCAAAAATGGCACGGCACAGGTTTCGGAAAGATAGCCAGCAGATGTCTCAAC
>CAZKIB010000518.1:307-1527 GCA_964552425.1 uncultured Anaerolineaceae bacterium
TTCAACACCGTTTTTGCCCAACTGACATTTTTCGGTTCGGCTTTTGCGCTCTTCCTGAACGAACTCAAACTCAGCAACACTCATATCGGCTTCCTGTTTTCGCTAATCCCGTTTACAGGGTTGATCGCGCTGTTCATCGCGCCGAGCGTGGCGCGCTTCGGCTATAAACGCACCTGGGTCACGTTTTTCGGCCTGCGCAAAGTGGCAACCGCGGCCCTGCTGCTGGTGCCGACGATCCTGAACGAATTTGGTTACGACATCATGGTCGTGTATGTAACCGTGAGCGTCGCCGTTTTTGCGTTGGTGCGATCAATTGCCGAAATGGCGATCATCCCCTGGGCGCAAGAGTTCATTCCAAATTCGATACGCGGACGCTATGCCGCCGTCAATGATATGATTTCGCGCGTGGTAGGTATCGGGGCGATTGCGTTTGCGGGTTTTGTGCTGAGTTGGCCAACCGGGTTGGATCGGTTTATGGTGTTGTTCGCAGTGGCGCTGGTGTTCGGCGTTATTGCAGTCTGGTCGTCATCGCATATTCCTGGTGGTGCACCCATCAAAGAATCGGACGGTGAACGAATATCTTCCCGTCACCTGTTCCGCGTGCTTCGTGACCGGAATTTTGTACTCTACATGATCGCCCTCAGTCTGATCACGATTGGCACGGGGCCGATGGGATCATTTCTGCCACTCTATATGGAGCGAGAGGTTGGGCTTAGCGAGAGCATGGTGGTGATGCTGCAAATTGGTTCACTGCTGGGCGGTCTGACCTCAACCTATTTGGTGGGCTGGGCCGCTGATCGGTATGGTAGCAAGCCGATTATGCTGTCGGGCCTTTACATCAAAGCGCTGCTGCCTCTTGCCTGGCTGCTGATGCCCCGGTATGTCGACTCCAGGTTGCCAGTCACACTGGCAATCTCGTTTGTTGCGGGAATCGCCGAGATCGCCTGGGCTATTGGGGTGATCCGGTTGTTATACGTCAGCGTCGTGCCTTACGAGAAGAAAACGGAATACATGGCGATGTATTACGCGCTGATCGGGTTGGTTGGCGGCACCAGCCAGGTTTTAGGTGGGCGGTTGTTGGACCTCGCGGGAGGTCTTTCCGGGCAGTTCTTCATTTTTACGCTCGATCCGTTTTTTCCGTTGTTTGTGATTGGCTTGATTTTCACCGTTGTCAGTCTGGTTTTGTTCAACCGGGTGCGGGCCGACAGCTCGGTCAGTGT
>CAZKIB010000519.1:0-806 GCA_964552425.1 uncultured Anaerolineaceae bacterium
CCGTTGTAGGAGCCGCCTCCGACGGCGATCGTAGCGGCCTGCGCCCCGCCGGCCTTCCCGACTTGACCCGCCGCGGCGGGCGCCCGTAAAGGAGACCCGGAATGCCTGCCTTTTCAGGTGTGGATTTTCTGGAGTTCGATTCACTGCTGAGCGACGAGGAAAAGCTGGCCCGCCAGACGACACGCCAGTTCGTGGACGAGCAGGTACTTCCCATCATCGAAGAGCATAACCGGGAGGGCCGCTTCCCGGAAAAACTGATTCCTGAGATGGCGGAGCTGGGGTTCTTCGGTTCCAACTTGACCGGCTACGGCTGCGCCGGGATGTCCAATGTCGAGTATGGCCTCGTGATGCAGGAGCTGGAGCGCGGCGACTCCGGCCTACGGAGTTTCGTCTCCGTCCAGAGCGCCCTGGTGATGTACCCCATCTATACGTTTGGCAGCGACGCGCAGAAAGACAAGTGGCTGCCCCTGCTGCAGCAGGGCAAGGCCATTGGGGCGTTCGGGCTGACCGAGCCGCAGTTCGGCTCCAACCCGGGCGGGATGCTGACCCGCGCGGTCCGCAAGGGCGATCGCTACATCCTCAACGGCGAAAAGATGTGGATCAGCCTGGCAACCAAAGCGCAGCACTTCCTGGTCGTCGCCAAGACCGACCCCGATGCCGGGCATCGCGGCATGAGCGCCTTCATCGTCACCAGCGATATGCCGGGCTTCAAGGCGGGCGATATCCATGGCAAGCTGGGCGTCCGCGCCGGATCGACCGGCTGGATCGCGTTTGAGGATGTCGAAGTGCCGGTCGAAAACCGCCTC
>CAZKIB010000519.1:851-1521 GCA_964552425.1 uncultured Anaerolineaceae bacterium
CAATGGGCGCTACACCGTGGCGGCGGGCGCGGTCGGTCTGATCCGCGCCTGCTACGAGGACAGCATCAAGTACGCCACAGAGCGCTACACGTTCGGCAAGCCGATCGCCGAGCATCAACTGATCAAGCAGAAGATCGCCTACATGCGCCAGTGGTATGACGCGGCGCAGCTTCTGGTGCTCAAGGCCGGCTGGATGAAGAATATGGGACTGCGCAACACGCGCGAGACCAGCATGGCCAAATGGTTCGCCACCGATGCCAGCGTCCAGGCCGCGCTGGAAGCGGTGCAGATCCACGGCGCATACGGCTTCAGTGATGAGTACCCGGTCGAGCGCTACCTGCGCAACAGCAAAGGCGCGGTGATCTACGAGGGGACGAGCGAGATCCACCAGCTCATGCAGGCGGATTACGCTTTTGGCTTCCGCGAGGATAAGCCGCTGCGCTGCGAACTTCCCGCTTACGATGCCGAATTCTGGCAGTCGGAACCGGAGATCGCCGTCGGCGACTGACCGGCTGCATTCGAACGACTGCGCGGTGGCGGGCAGATCGACACGCGGTCTGCCCGCCATCTGCATCCTGCTGTTGAACACGCACAACGCATCATGAAACTGATCTGTTTTGGCGACAGCCTGACCGAAGGCGTCTACGGTGGCAGTTACGTTAACGCCCTC
>CAZKIB010000520.1:0-226 GCA_964552425.1 uncultured Anaerolineaceae bacterium
TTCTTCGGCATCGCCCCGCTGAAAGTCATGAATCTGTACCGTAAAGCGCGCAACGCCGCCAAAGAATATGGCGCATCTATCATCTTTATCGATGAAGTGGATTCCGTTGGTTCGCGCGGCGGCGTGGCCCGCAAACGCGACTCGTATGCCGAAGAACCGCTGGTACGCTCGACACGCCTGCCGATTATGTTCGGCGGCATGAACGGCGCGAATGTCGGCCTGCTGA
>CAZKIB010000520.1:242-471 GCA_964552425.1 uncultured Anaerolineaceae bacterium
TGGTCGAGATGAGCGGTTTCAGCCAGGAACATGGCTTCTGGGCGCGCAAGCGGGCGTGGTGGTACAAGAATATCCTGCGGCGCAAGCCCCCCAAACCGAGAAAGCGTGTGCTGACGATTGGCGCGACCAACCGCATCAACGCGCTCGACCCGGCGCTGCTGCGTCCGGGCCGCTTCGACAAGAAAATCCGTGTGGATGCCCCTGATCTGGAAGGGCGGCGCGACATCTT
>CAZKIB010000520.1:508-1013 GCA_964552425.1 uncultured Anaerolineaceae bacterium
GATGGATCCGCTGGTGCTGGCGGTCGAAACGCCGTATTACACCCCGGCAGACATCAAATATCTGCTCAACGAAGCGCTGCGCTACGCGCTGTTTGACGGGCGCACCTATATGACCTACCGTGACTTCAAGCTGGCGCAGCCAGAACACGAAATGGGCCTGCGCACGCCCATCAAGAACATGACCAGAGAGGCCAAATACCGGCTGGCGGCGCACGAAGCGGCCCACGCGATTGCGGTGCGGCTCTACCGCCCGGACTGGCGCATCGCCCGCATCATCCAGCAGGGCGACGCCTTTGGCTATGTGCTGAGTATGCCCGCGACGGAAAATTACGATCACCTGACGACTTACGATCACCTGTACAACCGCCTGAAAGTTGCTGTAGCCGGTAAAGCAGGTGAAATGGAGTTCTGCGGCGTGGACTCGCAGACACTGGGCGTTGGCGGCGATTTTGCCAATATTCGCGCGGCGCTGCGGGCGATGGCAAGCGCAGGCATGTTCGGGCCG
>CAZKIB010000520.1:1025-1507 GCA_964552425.1 uncultured Anaerolineaceae bacterium
TGGGGGTCAGCGGTGAACCGGAAACCATCAAAACAGTGCGCGACATGATGGAAGAAACCTTCCTGCAAGTGCTGGATATGGTGCGCATCGACCTGCGGCTGCACCGCGAAATGGGCGAAAGCCTGATTCAACTGCTGCTGGAGAAAGAAGAAATGATGGCGGACGATGTGGAAGCCTTCTTTGACCAGTACGGCCTGTTCACACCCAAGCCGCAGCTTGGCCCCGGTAAAGATGAAAAAGTCGCCCAGACCGGCGCGAGTAAAGGGTAAATCGGATGTCCTCGACGAAGCAAATGCAGCCTGTCCCGCCGGAAGCGCCTTTCCAGTGGCAGAATGAAAAGTCGGACGTAGACCTGCATAATACGCCCGCCCGCAAGCTGCGGCGCACCATCAAACGGCTGTGGCTGCCCGTGCTGATCCTGAGCATAATTTTCTCCATGCTGATGAGTGCGGAAGTCATGGCGAGTGTGCTTCCGGTGCTGG
>CAZKIB010000521.1:0-230 GCA_964552425.1 uncultured Anaerolineaceae bacterium
ACTCGTTGCCAGATGAAAGTCATCAGAGCGGCCAGCTTTCAGCACTCAGCGATCGGCAGGAGTCAGGAAAAGCGCAACTTCGACTTCAAGGGACAGGCATCCTCATTTGGTCGAAAGGCGCAAAGGATATAGAACTATGGTAGCACAGAAGTTCGACGAGTGGGTGAACATTTGTCTCTTTTTTACTCGCCAGTTACGAGTCGTTAGTCGCTGGTCGGAAGAAAGACGGG
>CAZKIB010000521.1:290-853 GCA_964552425.1 uncultured Anaerolineaceae bacterium
TCAGAGGTAATGGCACAACGCTCTATCTGCCGAGTTTTCCAGCCGGGGCGAATGCCGTACCAGCAGGCATGGGACTGGCAGAAGCAGCTGGCGGAAGCACGCGGTCGTGGTGACATCCCTGACTGCCTGATCCTGCTTGAACATCCCCATACGTATACACTCGGCTCATCCGGCCACGACGAACATCTGCGGCTGACACCCGATCAACTGGCACAGCGCAGCATCGACGTGCTGCGTGTGGATCGCGGCGGCGACATCACCTATCACGGTCCGGGGCAGCTTGTCGCCTACCCGATCATCCAGCTGCCCCGTTCGGAAACACTGCGCGCCGATGTCACCGGTTACGTGCGCAATCTGGAAACCGTCGTCATCCGCACCCTGGCTGACTATGGCATTACTGGCAAACCTATCCCTGGCCTGACCGGCGTGTGGATCGATACCCCGGCTGGCGAGGCGAAAATCTGCGCTATCGGCGTGCGCGTCAACGTGCGCGCCGTGACCAAACATGGCTTCGCCTTCAACCTGAACACCGACCTCAGCTACTTCGACGGCATCATTCCCTG
>CAZKIB010000521.1:931-1241 GCA_964552425.1 uncultured Anaerolineaceae bacterium
GATCGGGCATTTCGGTGAGGTCTTTGGCTTTGAGATGAAATTCGCGCAGCCTTCACCCCTTAAGCCCCGTTAACTGAATCCCTTCGATGAAGTAGCGCTGTGCAAAGAAGAAAATCACAACCATCGGCAGCATGCTCAGGATAGACGCTGCGATCAGGCGATCATCGTAGATATTGGAATACTGGTCTTTGAAGAAATTCAGGCCAGTCGATACCGGGAATAGTTCCGGGCTGCTGAGAAAGATGTACGGTTCCAGGAAGCTGTTCCACGTCCACCAGAAGGTGAAAATGATCACTGTCGCAATCGCCGG
>CAZKIB010000521.1:1273-1507 GCA_964552425.1 uncultured Anaerolineaceae bacterium
GGGATACTCGCGCCATCGATGCGGGCAGCTTCTTCCAGTTCGCGCGGGATGCTGGTGAAGAACTGCCGCAGCATGAAAATCAGAAAGGCGTTGCCAAAAAACGACCGGATGAACAGCGGCCAGAGCGTATTCACCATATTCAGGTCGCGGAAAATTTCATACACCGGCACCAGTGTCACCGGGTAGGGCAGCATCATCGTCCCCAGTAGGACAATGAAAAAGATGTTTTTGCCG